>JACNJU010000083.1 GCA_014382375.1 Rhodospirillaceae bacterium | reverse complement strand
CCCTCACTGCTGGCAGCCATCGGTGAGGTTATCGAGAAGCACATGATCTCAATCGGTTTCCTGAAAAGCCCCGGCACCCTCAATAACGAACACCCGCAGGCCCAGGTCGTGGCCATGGGCGGCAGCGCTGACACTGACGGTGGCAATAATTCTGGCGGTGGTCTGGACAAACCAAGCCAACGGCTGCGGCAATGCCCAAAATGCGGCCAACCCGGCCTGATCCGCCAGGAAGGCTGCGATAGTTGCATCAACTGCGACTATTCGAAGTGTGGGTGACTTAACCCCTGATGAACGCTTCGCAGGACATCTATTATCTTTCCGCAAAACAACTGACTGATCGTTATAGCAGCGGGGATTTATCGCCTGTCGAGGTGACACAGGCTGTGCTGGAGCGCATTGAGGCAGACGGGTCCGATTACAATGCTTTTTGCTTGCTCGATCCCGACAGCGCTCTCGCAACAGCTCGCCAATCGGAAGAGCGCTGGCGGCGCGGCCAGCCTTGCGGCCTTATCGATGGCGTTCCCACAACCATCAAAGACCTGATCATCACCAAGGACTGGCCAACCCTGCGCGGCAGTCGCACAACGGACCCTGCGGGGCCGTGGCTCGAAGACGCCCCCTCAACCGACAAATTACGCCAGCACGGGGCGGTTATCCTGGGCAAGACCACAACGCCGGAATTTGGCTCAAAAGGGGTCACCGAAAGCCTGCTCACCGGTTCGACCCGCAATGCCTGGAACAAAGACAGGACATCCGGCGGCAGCAGTGGCGGCGCCGGTGTCGCCGCCGCCCGTGGCTATGGGGCGCTGCATATCGGCACCGATGGTGCCGGTTCAGTTCGAATTCCGTCGTCCTTTAACGGAATTTTCGGTTTGAAACCGACCTTCGGGCGGGTCCCGGTGTTTCCGCCCAGCCCCCTTGGCACCGTTTCACATGTCGGCCCCATGACCCGCTGCGTCGAGGATGCGGCGCTCATGATGAACGTCATCACCCAGCCTGACAGACGTGACTGGTTTGCCCTTCCCGACGATGGACGCGACTATCTGGATGGCCTTGAACGCTCCATGGATGGCCTGCGCATCGCCTATTCCGGCGATCTTGGTTTTGCCGATGTCGACCCGGATGTCGCAGGGACTTGCCGCAAGGCGGCCGAGCTGTTCACCGACGCCGGAGCGGTGGTTGAAGAGATCCCGGGTCCTTTGAGCGAAGACCCGGTATGGATAACCGATCGCCTGTGGTTCGCGGCTTTCTTGAGGATCACTGAAACATTGAACGCAAAGCAGATCGCGCTTATGGATCCGCTGCTCATCGAGATGCTTGAGCAGGCCCGCGCCATGAGCGTTTTTGAATTGCTGGACGCCCACAAGGCGCGCGAAGATATGGCTTTGAAACTTGCCCAGGTGCATGCGGATTACGACCTGCTGGTAACCCCGACCATGCCGCGAACAGCCTTCGAAGCCGGTCCTTTCAATCCATGGAAAAGCAACAAGGCGGAAGACTGGATCAGGTGGTCATCCTTTACCTATCCGTTCAATCTGTCGCAACAACCGGGTTCGTCCTGCCCCTGTGGTTTCGACGCCGATGGCCTGCCCGTTGGTCTGCAAATCGTCGGTCCCAAATATGCGGATTTTCTGGTCTTGCAAGCCTCCAAAGCCTTTGAAACATTGGCCCCGTTCAGGCTTCCCGGTGTAACGCCCGCTGATGGTTAAAACCGAAGTTTCAGCGCACGTAGGAAGCGCCGTTAACGTCTATGGTCTGGCCGCTGGCGTGGGTTGCCAGGCCCGAGGCCAGGAAACAGATGGTGTTGGCGATCTGTGAGGGCGGTGCGATGTCGCCCATGGGAATTTCACTGACCACCCGCTCGCGCAAGGTCGGGTCCAGCTCGAAGGCCTCAAGGGCCATGTCCGTGCTGACGAACCCCGGGGCGACGCCGTAGGTGTAAATGCCATCGGCGCTATAGGCCCGGGCCAGCGTCTTGGTCAGCGATATCATGCCGCCCTTGGAGGCCGCGTAGGACCAGTAGTCCGGCCCGTCGCCACGGAAAGCGGCGCGGCTGGCGACATTGACAATTGAGCCGCCAACGCCCTTTTCCTGCCAGTGATTGATCGCCTGACGGCACAAGTCCGCCGTTGCAATCAGGTTAATCTGCAAGGTGCGTTGCCACACCTCCCGCCAGTGGCTATCGGAACAGCCAACTTCGGCGGCCTCGAAAACACCGGCGTTGTTGACGACAATATCGATCTGGCCTTTCCAGGAAAGCGCCTTGCCCCACAGCTCCCCTGCTGCCTCTGCTTCGTTCAGGTCGGCTTTGAGGAGATGACAGTGTGCGTGACCGGCCTCGTCGGCCGTCTTTTCAGCCGCTTGCCGGTTAGACCCATAGTGTAAAACAACGTCGGCCCCAGCCGACACCATGGCTTTCACCGTCGCCGCGCCTATGCCGCGTGATCCGCCGGTAACAAGGGCGACTTTATGTGAAAAATCAATCATCGCTGTTTCCGATTCAAAAAAATCCTAAAAACTAAACTACCGGCCCGCCTTTGAGCGTGCGCAAATCTCGTGCAGGGGGCCTTCGACGACGCCCATTTCGTCCAGATGATCCAGGGTGTTTTGCAGGTATTCCAGGGAGCTGCCCATGGGTCCCTTTCCCTGGCGGACCAGTTTGACCGCCTGCTCAATGCTCTGCTTGCCGGTGTACTGTTCGTGATCGCAGCGGACGATGAAGTTATAGGCTTGCACGTGTCTGCCGTCACCAAGGCGGACGTTCAGAAACTTCGGCTCGTAAATGCCGGTGTCCATTTCCCGCTCATGCAGGTATTCCATGACCTGGGGCACGTCGTATGCGGCCAGCAGGAAGGCCCGCCCCTTGCAGGAGCCGCCGTGGTCAAGTCCCATCACCAGTCCCGGTTTTTCCGGTGTCCCCCGGTAGCGCGTCGAGTAAACGCACAGCGAGCGGTGGTAGCCGCGCAGCAATGCCGGTTGGGCTTCAAGATAGGGGAAGCCCGGCCTCCACATCAGCGAGGCATAGCCGAAGATCCAGATGCCTTCTTGCGGTTCAAAGTGCGGTGGGTTCATATCTGCAATCATTGTGAGTTGGTGTTAGGGCTCCTATAAATACCGTCATGGCAAATTTTGACAACCCTCCATTAAAACCGCGCCGTCGACCATTGTGGATTACCACCGCCGGGCTGGCGCTACTGGCTTTGGCCTATGCCCTGTTCTGGTTCAGTGTTGCGACGAAATCCCGCGACGCGGTTGTGCAGTGGATCGACGGGCAGCGCGCCCAAGGATACGCCGTGCGTTATGATTCGCTGGTTACATCGGGCTTTCCTTTTTCGATCAGGCTGGCATTCGTCAATCCCGGTTTTGGTGCCCCTCATGCCGTCTCGCCGTGGGGTTGGGAAGGGGCCAACCTGGAGATGATGATCAAGCCATGGAACTTACAGGATATCCGGGCCACCACATCAGGGCCGCAGATGCTGGCTGTCGTCTTTAAGGGTAAAACCGAAACCTTCAACGGCGCGGCTGAATGGGTCGAGGTTGCTATCAGGCTTTCAGAGGGAGTGCCAAAAAGTGTTCACCTGTTGCTAAAAGCAATTGAACTGAAAGCAGAAACCGTGGGGCTGGCGGCCATAAACGCCGCCGCCGCCGACCTGCGAATCGATCGTCTGGTCACCGGCAAGGCCGATTATCAGACGGCAAGCGCCGGCCTGTCGGTTTCCCTGCAAGGAATCACGGGGCCCTGGCTCGAAGCCTCCCCGCTTGGCAACGCGGTCCAGAATCTGGTGCTTAAGGCGGAGCAGATGGGTAGTTTTGATCAGGGGGGTTTGGTGCAGTCCCTTGAGAACTGGCGCGACACTGGCGGCACGATTGAGATCGGCACTTTCAACTTTCAGCACGGGCCTTTGAAATTCAGCGCCGACGGCACCCTCGCCCTTGATGACATGTTGCAGCCCATTGGCGCGTTGACGGCCCGGGTTGAAGGATTTTTTGAGACCATCGACGCCCTTAAGCGGCTGGGTGCGGTCAAATCCCGCGACGCCATTACCGCCAAGATGGTTCTCGGTGTGTTATCCAGAAAGTCATCAAGCGGTGGTCCGGCGCACCTTAACCTTGCCCTCAGCGCACAATCAGGCCACCTTTATGCTGGTCCCATCGCCCTGATGGAAATGCCAAAAGTCGATTGGCGACCTTTCAAAGACTAGGGCTTGCCGTTGTCTTCTGTCTTCACATCAATGAAGTCCTGCTTGGCCTCGATGACGCCGCGGCGGATTTCACGGGTGCGGGTAAAGGCCTCGTGCAGGGCCTCGCCTTCGCCGCGGCGGATGGAACGCTGCAGTGCCGTCAAATCTTCGGTAAAGCGACCCAGCACATCGAGCACAGCGTCCTTGTTCTTCAAACAGACATCGCGCCACATGACAGGGTCCGAAGCGGCGATACGGGTGAAGTCGCGCAAGCCCCCGGCGGCGAATTTGGTGACTTCTTTCTTCAGGTCGTCTTGCAGGTCTGTGACCGTGCCGACAATGGTATAGGAAATTAATTGCGGCAGATGCGAGGTGATGGCCAGAACATGATCATGATGGGCAGCATCCATTTCTTCGACCATCATGCCGCAGCGGCTCCACATGTCCTGGACCTTGTCGATTGCGGCGCGGTCTGTACCCGGGGCCGGGGTCAGAATGCACCAGTGATCCTCGAACAACTTGGCATAGCCCGCTTCAGGACCTGATTCAGCGGTGCCAGCAACCGGATGTGCGGGGACCAGATGGATGCCAGCGGGTAAATGCGCCATGACATCGCCAAATACCGATTGCTTGGTCGAGCCAACATCGCTGACGATAGACCCGGGTTTCAGTCCCGGGGCCATGGCCTTTGCGACACTTTCGTAAGCGCCCATAGGAACGCAGAGAACGACCAGGTCGGCGTCCTGGACGGCCTCGGCAGGATCATCGCTGTAACTGTCACCAAGGTTAAGCTCTTTCGCCTTGGCCAGGGTTGCAGGGCTGCGGGTGTAAATGGCGAGATGACCCGCAAGGCCGTGTTTTTTTGCGGCGCGGGCCAGCGACGATCCGATCAGGCCGATACCGAGCAGGGCGATTTTGTCGAACGGGGGAGAGGCGTTGCTCATTGGCCCATGAACTCGCCAAGGGCTTCTATAAGCGGTCGCATTTCATCTTCCCGGCCAATGGTGATACGCAGGCAATCAGGCAAGCCGTAACCGGCCATGCGGCGGACAATAATGCCGCGGCTTTTCAGAAACACGTCCGCGGCTTCCGCATCATGCTCCGGGTTATCAGGGAAACGGGCGAGCACGAAATTTCCAACCTGCGAGGGAACCTCAATCCCCAGTTTTGTTAACTCACCCTTTGTCCAGTCAAGCCAGGTTGCCGTGTGGGCGCGCACGGCGTCGGTAAAGGCAACATCGGCCAGGGCGGCAAGGCCAGCGGCAAGGGCCGGGGTGGCGACGTTGAAGGGGCCGCGCAAACGGTTAAGCACATCGGCGACAGAGGCCGGGCAGTAAGCCCATCCCAGACGCAAACCACCGAGTGCATAAATCTTTGAAAATGTCCGGGTCATGACCACGTTGTCACATTCATCGACCAACTGACCGCCCGCCGAATAATCGTTGCGGGTGACATATTCGGCGTAGGCGGCGTCGATGACCAGCAAGACGTGTGCGGGCAGGCCCTCACGCAAGCGCCGGATCTCGCCGTCAGGCAAGTAGGTGCCGGTCGGGTTGTTGGGATTGGCCAGATATAGAATCTTCGTTTTTGGGCCCGCTCTTTCGAGCAGCGCATCGACATCGGCATACAGGTTCTTCTCGGGCACGGCGACGGGTGTCGCACCCACGCCCTTGGCGGCAATGGGGTACATCAGGAATCCGTGCTCGGTGAACATCACTTCATCACCCGGTCCGGCGTAGGCGCGGGCCAGCATGTCGAGCAATTCGTCGGAACCGGCGCCGCAGACAATTCGCTCTGCATCCAGTCCGTATGCTGCAGCCAGGCCCTTGCGCAGGGCGCTTGCCGCCCCGTCAGGGTAGCGGTGCAGGGTTTCAGCCTGTTCGATGTAGGCCTGCATGGCTTTCGGGCTGGGGCCCAGAGCGCCTTCGTTGGAGGCCAGCTTGATGACCCGCGAAACGCCAGCGATTTCAGACTCACCACCGACATAAGGCGAAATTTCAAGAATTCCGGGTTTTGGTTGAGGCGCGCTCATAAAGCAGTATTCCAGTTTATTTTTCGGTTTCGAGTTCTTCAGGTGTTAGCGGCAAACCGTAGCTGCCGATTGACATGATCGAGGAGGCGACGCCTTCAAGCTGTTCGGAAAGACGAATGATTTTTTGATCATCATCGGTGATAAAGCCCTCGACCTCAGCCAGATACAGGCGGCGCGCCGGGGTGTCCGGATCGTTCCAGGAAGCAGTGAACCGGGGCTCCATACGGGCTTTTTTCAGCGACGAAGTTAAACGTTCCAGGCTGATTTGATCGGTTGTCTCGACGACCAGATAGGTGTTGTCACGACCCGTCGGCTCGGCGGCTACCGGGCAGATTACCAGGGCCTGATCATTGGGGCCCCTGTCTTCGGGCGAACCGATGAAGGGCAGGCGGGTGGTGATGCGCGGAGTGTCGGGCCGCGTCGAGGCAAGATGGGGCCACCATGGTTTGTTATCATCCAGTCCCGGCAAGGCCAGCACGCCAACCGTCGCTTCATGGGTGCGCACGGCGTCAACCAGTCTGCGGGCGCTTGATATCCCGTGTATCGGCGTAAATGATCCAAAGTGGTCACGGGCCATATTCCAGCGGCCACTTCGTCGATCATGGCGAGGTTCGTCGGGTTCTGAGTCGCCGGGCGTATGTACGGCGATTGAAAACGGTCCTTCAAAGGATAAGGTTGCGACAATCAACTCGCGCCAGATACGGGCCAGCTCGCGCTTTGGAAAGGGTCCCTTATGGCGACCAATCAGGCGATACAGAATGGAGCATTCGCGGGCCGGACGAATCTTCACCGGCTGGCCTCGCTTCGCTTCGCGGACGCGCTCGACCACCTTCGTGCGTTCCATGATCAGGTCATGGATGGCATCGTCTATGGCATCGATTTCCCGACGTAAGGCGTCGAGGGGTGATTTGGCGCTCATCGCTTGTGTTCCGGCTTAAATGAATACCAGCAGAAGGGAAGTAGTGATAATCGTATGGCATGCTAAAATCAAAGAAAACATTGACACCGGTGGGTCTGATTCTTAGCTATGAGGCGCAATGAGGAAGGGCGAACCCTGGAAATGACGACAACGCTGAACGAAAATGCAGCTAATCAGGATACAGAAATTCCGGGCCTGCGCGTGCAATTGGCCCAGGACGAACCCGTGCGCCTGGATTGCGGGGTCAATCTCAAGGACATTACCGTCGCCTATCAGACCTATGGGCAACTGAACGAAAATAAATCCAACGCCGTGTTGATTTGTCACGCCCTGACCGGCGATCAATTCGTCGCCGAAACCCATCCCATGACCGGCAAGCCCGGTTGGTGGAGCGAATTGGTCGGTTCAGGTAAGACCATCGACACGGAGCGTTACTTTGTCATTTGTTCCAATATCCTAAGCGGTTGCATGGGGACCACGGGTCCGAAGGATATCAACCCGGAAACCGGCAAAGCCTGGGGCCTGAATTTCCCCGTCACAACCGTCGCCGATATGGTCCGGGTGCAGGCCCGTTTGATTGACCATCTGGGCATTGACCAGCTGTTCGCCGTTCTGGGTGGTTCCATGGGTGGTATGCAGGTTTTGGAATGGGCTGCTAAATATTCGGAGCGTGTTTTCGCCGCCGTTCCCATTGCCACGGCGGCCCGCCATTCGGCCCAGAACATCGCCTTCCACGAGGTAGGCAGGCAAGCCATAATGGCTGATCCGGACTGGTGCGGCGGTGATTACCCGTCACAGGACAAGCACCCGCACCGGGGCCTGGCAGTGGCTCGCATGGCCGCCCATATCACCTATTTATCGCAATCAGCGCTGCATCGGAAATTTGGCCGTAAGTTACAGGAGCGCGACGCTATCAGTTATGGCTTCGATGCGGATTTTCAGGTCGAAAGTTATTTGCGTCACCAAGGCATCACTTTCGTTGATCGCTTTGACGCCAACTCCTATCTGTACACCACCCGGGCCATGGATTATTTCGATTTGGGCGGTGATTACGAAGGCGTACTGGCCAATGCCTTCAGGGGTACGCAAACCCGGTTCTGCGTGTTTTCGTTCACCAGTGACTGGCTGTTTCCGACAGAGGGTAACCGGGAAATTGTCCATGCCTTAAACGCCGTCGCCGCCAACGTCAGTTTTGCCGAGATTGAATCCGACAAGGGTCATGATGCCTTTCTGCTCAAGGAACCGGAATTTTTCAGGGTGCTTGGTGGCTTCCTTGAGGGTGCTGCCGAACTTAGGGGCTTGCCCAAATGATGATCGAAAACCAGCCCAAGTCGATCCGTATCGACTTGCAGATCATTGCCGATATGATCGAACCCGACACACGGGTGCTCGATGTCGGTTGCGGCACCGGCACCTTGCTGGACTATCTGGTCCACTTCAAACAGGTAGACGGGCGCGGTATCGAACTTAGTACTGAAGGCGTTAATGCATGTGTCAGCAATGGCTTGTCGGTGATTCAGGGGGACGCCAACATCGACCTCAAGGATTATCCGGATCAAGCTTTTGATTATGTTGTTCTCAGTCAGACCCTGCAGGCCATGAATGCTCCCAGGGAAGTCCTCAAACAATTGTTGAGGATTGGCCGTTACGCCGTTGTCTCGTTCCCGAATTTTGCCCATTGGCGGGTCCGTACCCATCTGGTTTTTAAAGGCCGGATGCCGGTTAGCGAAACCCTGCCACACCAGTGGTATGAAACCCCGAATATTCATTTTTGCACGATCAAGGATTTTACTGTTCTGTGTAAGGAAATGGGTATTGCCGTCGAGCGTTCGCTGTCGCTTGATCACAGTGGCTCGGTATTCCGCCGGATCGATATGACGCCGTTCCTGTCAAATCTTTTTGGTGAGCAGGCGGTCTTTTTGCTTAAAGGCTAGCCACGGGTCGGCGTCCCGGTATCGCGTTGTGGTATGGCTATGACAGGGCGTTTCCTGTTGGTTTCCACCTGCCCTGCGTAAATTTGCTTGGTCGCCTCAAGGATGGTTACCCCGGCGAAAGCCGGGTACCAGCGCCTGCCGATTTCCTCTAACGCCAACCCTGAAGACAGGACCATCCGCGAGCGTGTCGGTGGCACGAACAGCGCCCGTTCGGTTGTCAGCGGCGTGAACATGTTTTCGCGCAAGACCGTCGACAACTGGCCCGATGAATAAGGTCTGCCGCGTCCGAAAGGGGTGCGCTCGAAGCGCGCCCAAAGACCCTGTCGGTTGGGGACGACGACCATCAGGCGACCACCACTGGCCAGCACGCGCCAGGCCTCGCGCATCATCGGGCGAACATTTTCGGTGCTTTCAAGGGCATGGACCAGCAAGATCCGGTCCATGGAGACGTCGGCGAAAGGAAGGTCGGTTTCATCAACCAAAGTGGTCAGGCCCTTGTTTTCGGCGGGCCAGTGCAGGACACCCTGGGCGGCGGGCATGGCCGCAAGGGTTCGTGTCGCCTCCCCCAGGAAGGTGCGCAGGTAAGGTGTTGTGAAGCCAAGGCCAAGAACATCCATGCCGCTGACATCCGGCCACATGGAGCGAATGCGCCGCCGGATCATACGGCGAGCGACAGCGCCCAGGGGGGTCGCATAAAAGTCTCGTAAATCGATAGCGTCAGTCCACATATAGACAGTGTAGTGTATCTTCTGGTTATAAATGATAGTCTTGTTGATATTTTTCAGGAGTTCCCATGCCCGCCCTCACCATCGAACAAATCCCGGTACTCGGGGATAACTTTATCTATCTGGTTCACGATTCCGAAAGCGGCGAAACCGCCGCCGTCGATCCGGCGGTCGCGGGCCCGGTTTTTGATACCCTGGCGGCTCGTGGCTGGACCCTGAGCCATATTCTCAACACCCATCATCATGACGATCACACCGGCGCCAATATGGAACTTAAAAAAGCCACCGGCTGCACGATCATTGGGGCCGGGGTCGATGCGGCCAGAATTCCCGGTATTGACGTGCGGGTTAGCGAAGGTGACAGCGTCGCTATTGGCCATCATCAGGGCAAGGTTTTCGATGTTCCCGGCCACACCAGCGGCCATATTGCCTACTGGTTCGAGCAAGACCAGGCGCTGTTTTCAGGCGACGCGCTGTTTTCCATGGGTTGCGGCCGGCTGTTTGAAGGGACCGCCGAACAGATGTGGACGTCGCTTCTAAAGCTACGCGCCTTGCCAGATGAAACGATGGTTTATTGTGCTCATGAATACACCAGTTCGAACGCTGATTTCGCCCTTAGCGTTGAACCGGCCAACCCTGATTTAAAACGCCGGGCCGCCGAAGTTGTCGCCCTTCGTGAGCAGGGCAAGCCGACGGTGCCCTCAAACCTTGGTGAAGAAAAGCGGGTCAACCCGTTCCTGCGCGCCGACAATGATGATTTGCTGCAAGCTGCAGGGCTGACGGGTCAGGACGCGATCCCGGCGTTTGCCGAAATCCGCCGCCGCAAGGATAATTTTTAAGCTGGCTTCAACAGGTCTTTAGAGGCCAGGACCGCCCCGCCGACGATTAACACACAGGCAACGGCGACCTGAATGCTTGCTTCACCCTGCCCAAAGATAATCAGCAACAAGGTAGAAAGCAGTGGCGCTGCGTAGGCCATCGCCCCCAGGGCCTGAATATGGCCATGTTTGACGCCGATATCCCAAGTGAAAAACGCCGCCCCGACCGGGCCAATGCCAAGTCCCGCAATTGCCAGCCACTGCCCACCCTGTGGCCAAACCGTGATTTCAAAGGCCAGGTGTGCGAGCAGGGCGAGAAAGGCCGTTGCTCCACAAAAGCCACCAATGGCATCGCTTGGGATGTGGGACAGGCGACGGCTTAAAATAGAATAACCGGTCCAGGTCAGGGCGCAAATAACAGCCATCAGGTAGCCCAGCCAGTATTCGGATTTAAAGCCGCCAAACCCGCCGGTCTCGCCATTGCCGGTGACCAGAACCACAGTTCCGGCAAGTCCGGCCAGACCCCCCGCGAGGTGCCACCAGCGCAACTTTTCTCCGGGTAACAGGGCCGAGCAGACGACGATCAATAGCGGCCACATATAGGCAATCAAACCAGCCTCGATAGGCGGCGCATTTCTAAGAGCCATAAAATAAAAGAAGTGATACCCAAACAGCCCGCCAATGCCTAAAGCCCAAACCGGCAGGGGCAGTTTCAGGTGTCGAACGATGCCGTCTCCGGCGAGCATCCATTTGAAAAGACTTAAAGTGAAAGCGAGACAAAACGCCATAGCGACAAGTTGAAAAGGCGGCACCACACCGGTCAGGGTCGTCAGTAGCGCCAGCGTCGCCCACATCAGAACTGCACTGGCCCCGATCAGGGTCGCCTTGCCGCTAATTTCAGGTGTGTTCACCGTTTAGTGCGATGGCACGGGATGGGGAGTGAATTTTTGACCTGGGCAAACGTCCTTGAACCGGTCCGCGAATTCCGACAGTAACGCGCTTGCCGGTTTGCGATCATCGTACCAGCCGGGGAAACGCCTTTTTATCAACCGCACGGTTTTGACGTAACGGCGCACCGCCGGTTCATTGAGATTGGGGTAGGTGCCGCGGACGGATTCCAGAAACCATTTGGCGAACAGGTTGGGTTCATATTCAATGAGGCCGCTATTCGCCCCGGTATGGTTGGCTTGGCTTACCACGCCGAGGACTTCTGCATCGTCTTTGCCGCACCAGTCGTACATCGCCCAGACACGGTCATCGGCTTCCTGGCGACCGTGGCCGACAAGTTCATGGACTAACGTCGCGGCCAGGGAATAGACGGTGTTCTCGAAGACCGGGTCTTCATTGATGTTGGTCGCCGAAATGTTAACCACGTAATCGGTATTCCAGTAAGCGAAGGATGCCGGACCGATTTTTCCGGTGTAATAGATGACCCGGCGACCGTTCGGATTAATATCTTTCATCAGGACGTAGATGTCGGGGGCGCGGGCCTCGATCAGGTCAATGGCCTCTTTGATCTTTGCGTAGAAGACGGCGTTGCTGGCAATACCCTTGTCGTTGATTGCGGTGCCAATCAGGGTGATGCCTTTATACAGTCTTTTGGGCAGGGTTTTTCCGTAGAAAGCCGGTTTTGGATAGCGCTTGGATTGTTTCTTCGCCTTCTTGGCTTTGTCATTGGAGAGACCTGCGAAGAAAGCGACTTTTTTTTCACTCTTTGTTTTTGATGCGCCGTCAGCCGGAGCCGGAGCAACCACCACCAGGCCCAGAAACATGCCCAGGGCAAGGCTGGATATGGCTTTGGGGAGCCATGACTGGCGCAGGGTTTCAAACATCAGCTAACTCACGAATCATCGATTCTTAAATATATAGTACATTAGCCGATATTTTGGACGATTTTGTCTTAAAAAACCGTTTAACTGGCTTAAGCTCAAGCCATGTATTGCCCACCATTGGCCGACAGGGTCGAACCGGTGATGAAACCTGCGTCGTCGGCGGCCAGAAACAGGACACAACGGGCAATTTCTTCAGGTTCACCAAGTCGGCCAACCGGAATTTGCGGGATGATTTTGCTGTCGAGAACATCTTGCGGGACGGCCCGGACCATTTCGGTGCCGATGTAACCGGGCGCAATGGCGTTGACGGTAATACCCTTGAAGGCATTTTCCTGGGCGACGGCCTTGGTAAAGCCGATGTCACCTGCCTTGGCTGCTGAATAGTTGGCCTGGCCCATCTGGCCCTTCTGGCCATTGATCGAACTGATGTTGATAATGCGTCCGAATTTGCGCTCCCGCATACCTTCAATGACATTGCGGGTGGTGTTGAACAGGCCGTTCAGGTTGGTGTTGATAACTGCACTCCACTGCTCCAGTGACATCTTGTGCAGCATCCCATCGCGGGTGATGCCGGCGTTGTTGACCAGAATGTCGATGGGTCCCAACTCATTTTCAATGGCGTTAATGGCCGCAGCACACGCTTCGAAATCGCCGACGTCAAACTTGAAGACGGGGATCCCGGTTTCTTCCTTGAAAGCGTTGGCTGCTTCGTCGTTACCGGCGTAGCTGGCCGCGACACTATATCCTGCTTGTTTGAGGGCTACGGAAACGGCCTGGCCAATGCCGCGTGTTCCCCCGGTGACAAGTGCAGTACGAGTCATGATGGTTGCCTCCCCTTGGGTTGTGTCTGTTTTACGAGCGTTCAACGCACATGGCAATGCCCATGCCACCGCCAATGCACAGGGTGGCGAGACCCTTTTTGGAATCGCGCTTTTGCATTTCGTGGAGCAGGGTGACCAGCACCCGCGCGCCTGACGCGCCAATCGGGTGACCCAGTGCGATGGCTCCACCGTTGACGTTTACCTTGTCCGTATCCCATCCCAGATCCTTGTTGACGGCGCAGGCCTGGGCGGCAAAGGCCTCGTTTGCTTCAATCAGGTCAAGGTCATCAATGCTCCAGCCGGCTTTTTCCAGCGCCTGACGGCTGGCAGGGATCGGTCCGGTACCCATGATCGACGGGTCAACACCGGCGGTCGCCCATGAGACGATGCGTGCCAGTGGTTCAATCCCACGCTTTTCGGCTTCCTCGGCACTCATCAGGACGACGACGGCGGCACCGTCATTGATGCCTGATGCATTGCCCGCAGTGACCGTGCCGTCTTTTGAGAAGGCCGGGCGCAATCCGCCCAGACCTTCGGCAGTGACTCCGGCTTTCGGGTACTCATCTGTATCGATGACGGTTTCGCCCTTGCGGGTCTTGATGGTGACGGGAACGATTTCGTCCTTGAAGCGCCCTGCGTTCATGGCTGCTTCGGCCTTGTTCTGGGAGGCTGCGGCAAAGGCGTCCTGCTCACCGCGGGTCAACTGGAACTTTTCGGCGACGTTTTCGGCCGTCGTGCCCATGTGGTAACCGTTAAAGGCATCCCATAAGCCATCCTTGATCATCGTATCGATCAGCTCGGCGTTGCCCATTTTGGTGCCATTGCGCAGGTGCATGACATGCGGTGACTGGCTCATGCTTTCCTGACCACCGGCGACGACAATATAAGAATCACCGGTTTTGATCGCCTGGCTGCCCAAGGCCACCGTACGCAAGCCGGAACCGCAAAGCTGGTTGATGCCGTAAGCCGTACTTTCGACAGGGATGCCGGCGCTGATAGCGGCCTGACGGGCCGGATTCTGTCCGGTTCCTGCGGACAAAATCTGACCAAGGATAACTTCCGATACGTCTTTCGGGTCTACTTTCGCCCGGTTCAACGCTTCAACAATGGCGATAGCGCCCAGCTCGTGGGCAGGAAGGGCGCTTAAAGATCCGTTGAATGAACCGACGGGTGTGCGCACGGCACTGGCGATGACGACTTCGGTCATGAAAATATCCTCCGTTTGATTTCAAGCCTTATGTTAGATGTTTCATTATTGGTTATAGAAGTCAGTCAATACAGTGGCAAGGCTAAAATGCTGCACTGCACCATGTTCAATTGAGGGTTTTATCAAGCCATTTCGCAAGCGGCGTATATAAAGAACCCCGGGCCCGGGACCCTGCGACCATGCCAATATGCCCGGCCTTGATTTTCAGGCACTGACAATGGGGTAATTTATCGGCCAGGGGCAGGGCTGTTAGGGGTGGCACGATACGATCATCCAGGGGAACGATAACCAGCGACGGGATTTTTATGTACTCGGGCTTGATCAGTTTTTCCGAAATCTTCCAGACACCGCGGCCCGGATCGTTTTTAACATACCAGCCATTCAGGCAATCCATCGCTGTCGGTCCGGCCAGGGGGACGCCGTCATTGAGCCAGTCTTCAAGGGCGACGAATAGTCTGGCCCGGGCTGTGTCCTTGTTCAGGGCTGCAAAGGCCCTGAATTTGATGGCGTTTTGTTGCGGGTCGAGGCTGGCGAACATCGCTTGCAGGACATCGACAGGCAGGGTTCGAGTGCTCGCCAGCATGTTTTCAATGGTCGGTATCATCGCCCCAAGCATCCGTGTTTTGCCAGTGTCCATGGCGTGGAAGTCCCACGGCGTCGCCATCAGAACCAGGGCTGATATTTGCGCGGGCCGGATCGCGGCAAGCCCCAGGGCCAGCAAACCACCCATGCAGTATCCAGCAAGGGCGACGGGGCGGTCGTCCAGATCATGGGCTGCCTGAAGGGCGCGTGTGAGCCTGTCGCCAATATAGTCGTTCAGGGAAAATCCGGTTTCCAGAGTTCCCGGCGCGCCCCAATCGACAAGCAAGGGACGAAAGCCCCGCTGGCACAGGTAACGCAACAGGCTGTGATGTTCGGCAAGATCAAGGATATAACCCCGGTTGACAAGCGACGGCACAAACATAATCGGCTGGCCCTGAGAAGAGGGATCGTAATCAAGAAGCCGGGTCGAACCTTCTGACCAGATAACCGGAGGTTCGTTTAAGGGGGCGGAACGTTTGAAACCCCGATAGTCACTGACACCGTCAGCAAACTGGGCAAGGCGAAGACGGATTTGTTTCTCAACGGCGTGATGGAAGTCGTCAGGTTTTACTTCTTGAAGATCGTCCTTTAGGGCGCTTGCCTGTGCCGCCAGGGGCGGACTCAAGCTCAGCGATCCGTCGTTCAAGTTCTTCAATGCGGCCAGCGAGCTTATCCAGGTCATCGTCTGAATGCCCAGGTGCAGGGCCAGGGGACGCGGACCCTGATGGTTTTTTCTGTCCTCCGCCATGATCGGTCTCTCCAGGCTGGGTCGCGGTTTGTTGGGCCATATTGGCGAAGGCTGTGGCCGAACCATTCATTAATTCCATGGTTTTGGCCAGGGTCGCCGCGAGTTCATCATCGGCGGCAAGATCGCCAAGATGCCGCTGCCAAAGGTCAAGATAGCGGCGCGCCAGTTCATCAATGTCAGGTGTTTGCGCCATCATTCACAGGTCCCGTTAAATGTCCGTCACTATAGCGCGCTAGCCAGGCCAGAGAAAGCCCACTGGACAATTTGGCAAGGCGCAGCATTTTTTTCATTGCATTGCAGCATTTTCACGCTAAAGGTTCTATGATACATAGGGGTTTCCATTCCCGCGTTTGCGAACGCTGGGTTAAACTACAGGAAAAAGAAGTCCGGTCATGGCCAACAAATCAACTGACGAAGAAAAGCCGATCACAATCAAGAAGTACGCTAACCGGCGGCTTTATAATACGGCGACCAGTAGTTACGTGACACTCGATCACTTGTCGCAGATGGTCAAGGATGGAAGCGATTTTGCTGTCTTCGACGCCAAGTCCGGCGAAGACATTACACGCCAGGTGCTGACTCATATCATTGTCGAGGAAGAATCTAAGGGCGGGCAGAATTTACTGCCTATAAACTTCCTGCGTCATTTGATCAGTTTTTACGGCGACAGTCTGCAATCGCTGATTCCGCAATATCTGGATCATTCCATGGGTTCCTTCGCCCGCAATCAGGAACAGATGCGCCATTACATGAGCGATGCCCTTGACGGACTGATGCCGTTTCAGCAATTCGAGGAGATGGGTAAGCAGAACATGGCCTTGTTTGAGGGAGCGATGAAAATGTTTTCGCCGTTTCTGGGTTCAACTGGAGATGACGCCAGCAAGGACGCGCCGAAAGCTGCTGCTGAGAAGCAAGCCGAACCGGAACAGAATATGGAACAACTGCTGGCCCAGCTTGAGGCCATGCAGATACAGCTCAATAATTTAAAGGGTGGTGGCAAGACCAAGAAATAGCCCTTGGGCTTCAAGGCAGTTCGCGCAGTACCCGCATGCCGATGCCGTAGCTTTTGACCCGGGCATCGTTCTTGAAACGCCAGGCCGAGCGAATATTCTTTGAAAAATAATACCACGAACCCGAACGCATGACCCGGTACTGGCACTGGCCGTCAAAGCGTGGCGATCCGTCAGTGGGGGCGCCTTTCTGATCCGGGTTCCAGCAATCTTCCATCCATTCCCACTCATTGCCGTGAACGTCATACAGACCAAACGGATTGGCCGCGAACGAGCCAACAGGGGCAGAACCTTTTTTGCTCCACTGGCTTTTGCAATCACGACAATTAGCGAGGTTTTCACCGACCTCGTCACCCCACCAGAATTCCGTGGTGGTGCCGCCGCGGGCCGCATATTCCCATTCGGCTTCAGAAGGCAGCCTGTAAACGTGCCCCGTTTTCTTGCTTAGCCATTTAACAAAGAACTGGGTTTCAAACCAGGTGATATTCATCACCGGACGACGGCCCCGGCCCCATTTGTGATCATCGGGAACACGCGGACAACCGCCCTCGTCGAAACAGCTCTGCCATTCATCAAAGGTTACTTCATAGACGCCCAGGGCAAAAGGTTTGGCGATGGTCACCTGGCGGGACGGCCGCTCGTACTTGTGGCGTCCGTCGCTGCCCATGGTGAAAGAGCCTGCGGGTATGACCACCATTTCGGGACAGATATCACAATCCCGAAAAACACTGCCGGGTTCCTTTTGCACCTCAGAAGCCTGACCAGGGTTGACGGCTGGTAAAGAAAGGACGCAAAACAGGGCGGTGGCGATAAGACGCATATGCATAAGGTTATCTCAAAATTTGTTTTTCGTTGCCATGACGTGACCACAGGTCACCCCGTTTCGTCAAGCGACGGGCTTTTGATCATCATCAAGGTTGTTTTGGCGTTGATTGAATATGGTGCCATTCAATGATGAAAAAGAGGCCAAATAAAGGCGCGAAAATATGAATAACCGAATTCCCATAGATGATCACGACCAACCCGAAGTGACCAGTACGAGCGCTGTTTTAAGTGCCGGTTTCAGGCCGTTTTTTATCTTCGCCGGTTTATCGGGCGTGGTTCCGGTCCTGGCCTGGGTTTTGGCCTATACGGGAAATGGATCGACACCCGGAGACTTCAGCCCGGCCTATTGGCATGGCCACGAAATGATCTTCGGCTTTGTTATCGCCGCCGCCTCCGGGTTCCTGCTGACGGCGGTACCCAACTGGACGCGTAGCGGACCGTTCAGCGGTTGGCAACTGGGCTTGCTGGTGTTGATCTGGCTCGCCGGTCGTCTTGCCATGTGGTTTGGCGAACCGGCAGGGTCGCCTTTTGTCGCCGTTATCGATCTGACAATGATTCCCGTTTTGGCTCTTTACATTGGCAAAAGGCTGCTGGCCTACAAGATGAGGCGCAACTACATTGTTCTGGCGGTTCTTTTCGTCCTGTTTTCTGCCAATGTCTTGATGCATTTGGAGGCGACGCAGGTATTGGCGGATTCAGCAGGTTTTGGCCTCAACCTCGGGATCTTCGTGGTCGTCCTGCTGGTCACCCTGATCAGCGGTCGCGTCATTCCCGGATTTACCGCAAACGCCCTGCGCCGTCGGGAAACAGATGTTGATACGCAAACCCCCGATAGTGTTACCCGGGTGGTTATCATCAGCGTGATCCTTGCCGCTGCATTTGATCTTCTAGATCTCCAGGGCGCGGGCGTCGTCGCCGTTGTGGCGGCCCTTGCGTTGCTTGTGCGAATGGCGCGATGGAAGACCCTGTTGATTCTTGATGATCCGCTGGTCTGGGTTCTGCACGCCGGGCATTTGTGGTTGGTCATGGGCTTTGTTTTGCTGTCGGTGGCCCGTTTTAGCGATGGGCTGGAACGCGACGCAGGTCTGCACGCGCTAACGGCGGGCGCTATGGGAACGATGGTTCTGGGTATGATGACCCGGGTCTCCCTCGGCCATTCGGGGCGTGAGTTGAAGGTGTCAACTGCCATCGTGGCGGCTTATCTGATGGTTATTGCGGGCGCTTTGGTGCGGGTTATCGTCGCCATTTTCCCCGAACAGTTGCCCGGGGACAGTTTCAGCTATTTGATCAGCGTGGCAGGGTTATTGTGGGCCGGGGGATATGCGATTTTCCTGGGAGTCTATTGGCCGATCCTGACCAGACCGAGATTGTAATTATTCGCCGCTAATGCAGAATTCCCTGAGTTTGACAATATCGCCCAGTTCGACTTTATGACCGTTGGTGGTGACGCCGTAGGTACGCAGTTTGGCCAACGCGCGCGACAGGCTTTCAGGCTTCATGCCCAGGCGCGCCGCAACCAGTGATTTATCGTAGGGCAGATCAATGGTGACGGAGCCTTCCTTTTCGCTACACAGACCGAGCAGGAATTCACCCAGGCGCTGGGGTGTCGAGCGGGCCTGAATTTGCTCGATATGCAGAACCAGGCTGCGCAGACGCTGGGACAGGGTGCCGAGCATACGGATACCGACTTCGCCATCTTCGCGAATGACATTTAAAAAAGCGTCCGCTGGAATTTCCAAAAGGCGGGCTTCGCTTACCACTTCGGCGCTGGCCGGATAATCCCTGCCCAGGAAAATAGCGGCTTCGGCAACCGTTTCGCCGGGTTTGAGTATGCCGATAACGGTTTGTTCGCCATCGGCCGTGTCGCGGAAGATTTTTACCCAGCCATCGAGAAGCAGATAAATATGATCGGCCGGGTCGCCGCGCAGGAAAAGCAGCTTGTTTTGCGGGTAATCAACGACATGGGACAGTTCCAGCAAATGGTCCAGAACCCCATTGGGCAGGTTCATTAGTAGCGGCGCACGCTTGATGGTCTTCAGTTCACTTGGTGAAAGAGTCGGCATATTCTTTTTTCTTCCCTGAAGCGTAGACTAAAGCGTTTTTTCAAGTTTGGACAGTGCCCATCGGGCCGTATTTGCAATAATCGTCGACGGGTCATCCACTTTTGATCTGACATCCTTTACCAGGCCCTGATCGCCACTGTTGGCGATGGCGATCAGTACATTGCGCATAAAGCGCTCGTGGCCAGTGCGTTTAACGGGCGATCCGGCAAAAAACTCACGGAAACCGACATCGTCAAGTTTCGACAGGTCCGATAATTTTGGGACGCTCAACTCAACCCTTGGAAAAAAAGCAGGTTCCAGACTGGGGGATGAAAATTTGTTCCAGGGACAGGCGTCCAGGCAATCATCACAACCATATATGCGGTTACCCATGGCGCTGGCCAGATCTTCGTCGATGGTCTCTTTGTGCTCGATGGTCAGGTAGGAAATGCAGGACCGGGGGTCAATTTGGTAAGGCACGGAAAGCGCATCAGTCGGGCAGGCGTCAAGACAGCGGGTGCAGGTGCCGCACTGATCGGGCGTCGGTGTATCGGGTTCAAGATTTAGCGTGGTGTATATCTCGCCAAGAAAAAACCACGATCCAAGATCGGGCGAAACCAGATTGGTGTGCTTGCCCTGCCAGCCGATACCGGCCTTTTGGGCTATCGGTTTTTCCATCACCGGGGCGGTATCGACGAAGACTTTGATCTCGCAATCATGGGTTTCGACAAGCCAGCGACCAATTTGCTTGAGGCGCTTCTTGACCAGATCGTGATAATCCTTGCCCCGTGCATAGACACTGATATTTCCCCGGTCACCCCGCTTTAAGGCGTCGGCGGGGGCGTCGACAGGCGCGTAGTTTATGCCCAGGGCGATAATCGAGCGAACATCAGGCCATAACCCCTTTGGCGAAGCCCTGCAATCCGTGTTTTTTGCCATCCAGGCCATATCGCCGTGGCGGCCTTGATCCAGGTATTGACCCAGATCGCTCTCAAGCTTGCTATCGGTATCAGCTGTGGCAAAGCCTACGACATCGAAGCCAACCTGCAGTGCCTTTTCACGGATAGATTTTTTCAAGTCCATAAATAGCTAGCTTTCGAAAAGCGCCAGTTTAAGGCCAAGAAACCCGAACGTCCCGGCGAAGCAATACTTCAACCATTTCATGACGGCTGGACGGGAAATAATGTAATCTCTGGCAAATGCCGCGCAGGCACCGTAGCCAACGAAGACGACGAAGGTCAGCAGCATAAAGACAGCGGCAAGGAAAATCAGATTTGGTGTGGCGTTTTCAGACCCTACGGATACAAATTGCGGCAGGAAAGCCAGGAAAAACAACGACAGCTTGGGATTGAGAATATTGATCAACATGCCATTGGTAATAATGCGCCTGAGTGACGTTACGTCTCGTTCTTCGGAGACATCCAGCATCCCTTTATCGCGTATGATGTTCCAGGCCATGTAAAAAAGATAAGCCACACCAAGATATTTGACGAGCTGGAAGGCAACGGCGCTGGTGTGAAAAATGGCAGCAAGACCAACAATGCTGGCCGTTGCAGCGGGCAAAATTCCCAGGGTGCAACCAAACGCGGCGGCAATGCTTGGCCGGAAACCCTGACCAAGGCCAATGGCCAGAGTGTAAAGAACGCCTGTTCCGGGCAGCAGAATAACGATGATTGAGGTCAGAAAAAATTCAATACTCATGGCGCTCTTTCTAATAAACCATACTTTATTATCACTCCTTGGTATAACCCGGCAGATTTGCTGCGACCCGGATATTTTGGCAGTGTTGCAGAACAGATCATATCTGTGATATCTACCCGCCCCAATATATCACGTCACATGGAAAACGCCCTATAATGCACTATAAATTTACCGCCCTTTACATCGCCCTGATCGTCGCCGTTAACTATGCCTTTAGCGTCGTGCCGCTGGTCGAACTTCCTGACGGCACCATGTGGCCGCCCGTTGCCCTGGCTGTCGGCTTTATTTTCGTTGTCCGGGATTTTGCCCAACGTGAAATTGGTCACAAGGTTTTGCTTGCGATGCTGGTCGGTGTGGTGATCAGTTATTTCATGGCCGACCCGTTTGTCGCCACCGCCAGTGCCGCAGCATTTCTGGTCAGTGAACTGGTGGACTGGGCCGTATACAGTTTCACCAAGCGGCCCCTGTCGCAACGGATTCTGTTTTCCAGCCTGATTGGCGCGCCCGTCGATAGTGCCGTATTCCTTGGCATTCTCGGCCTGTTAAGCCCGGCTGGCGTCGTCGCGATGAGTGCATCCAAGCTGCTCGGTGCGTTTCTTGTCTGGTGGATGATCCGCAGGCGCGAACAGGCTCTGGTTTAATCGATTTCGTCTTCAGGCACGCTCCAGGGTTCGGCCCGCCCTGCGTCCGACCATTCAATCATTTCAGGCAACGCCTGCACCGCGTCGCGGTAGGCCGATGATACTGCGTCCAGTTCGACGACGTGGGTGGTCAGGCGGCTGACCACCGGCGCGAACATGGCGTCGGCATTACAGAATTTTCCAAACAGGAACGGCCCACCCTGGCCGAAGCGGGAACGGCAATCGTTCCAGATTTCACAGACCCGGGCGATGTCTTCGGCGACCCCCGCGCCCATGCCCTTGCCGGGATGGGATTTGCGGATATTCATCGGCATGTTACCACGCAGGGCATTGAAACCCGCGTGCATTTCATTTGATACCGAACGGGCGATGGCGCGTGCCTCACGGTCTTCAGGCCAGAGTCCTTTTTCCGGGTGGCGTTCGGCCAGATATTCCAGAATAGCCATTGTTTCCCAGATCGTCAGCTCGCCGTCGGTGAGTACCGGCACCCGGGCCGATGGCGAGACCTTGGCGATATTTGCCTTCCAGTCATCGTCGAACAGCAGGATCAATTTTTCCTCGAATTCAATGTCGGCCACCTTCATCGCCAGCCATGGCCTAAGCGACCACGAGGAATAGTTCTTGTTGCCGATATAGAGTGTGTAGTCGCTCATTTATTTCTAACCTCTTCCGCGATACCCCGGCACGCCCTGATCGGGTATCCACAAGCCCTCGGGCTTTTCGCCGGTTTGATAAAAGACGTCGATGGGGATGCCGCCACGGGGATACCAGTAACCGCCGATGCGCAGCCATTTTGGTTTCGTCGCCTGGGTGATTTTTTTGGCGATGGCGACGGTGCAATCTTCGTGAAAAGCGCCATGGTTGCGAAACGACCCCAGATACAGTTTCAGGGATTTGCTTTCGACCAAAAGTCCATCCGGTGCGTAGTCAATGACCAGATGGGCAAAATCTGGGTGGCAGGTAACCGGACAAACGGACGTGAATTCCGGACAACTGAAGCGGACAAGATAGTCCTCACCGGCTTGCGGGTTGGGGACAGTTTCAAGGCGGGCATCTTCGGGTGATGCCGGGGTCTCGCCATCGCCGCCCAGTTGGCTCAGGTTGTCGTATATGTTTTCAGCCATGATCCGATCCTACAATTGCTCAATATCGCCACGCGCTTGCTGGTCGGCAAACTCAGCGGCAAAGGCTTCAAGGTTACCCGCAGCGATGGCGCTGCGCATTGCTGCCATCAATTCCTGATAATAGTGCAGGTTATGCCATGTCAAAAGCATTGCGCCCAATATTTCGCCGATTTTAACCAGATGGTGCAGGTAGGCGCGACTGTAATTTGTGCACGCAGGACAAGCACAGTTTTCATCGAGCGGGCGCGCATCGTCGCTGTGGCGGGCGTTTCGTAAATTGATCGTGCCGCGGCGGCTGAAGGCCTGCGAGGTGCGACCGGAGCGGGTCGGCAGCACGCAATCAAACATATCAACGCCGCGCATAACCGCGCCAACCAAGTCGTCGGGCTTGCCAACACCCATCAGGTAGCGTGGTTTGCCCTCTGGCAGGAAACCCGGTGTGTAGTCGAGAACATCGAACATCGCTTCCTGCCCTTCGCCAACGGCAAGACCGCCGATGGCGTAACCATCGAAGCCGATGGTTTTCAGGGCGTCGGCTGATTGTTCGCGAAGACCCTTGTAGATGCCGCCCTGAACAATGCCGAAAAGACCGTAACCCTGGCGTTCGACGAAGGCGTCTTTCGAGCGTTCGGCCCAGCGCATGGAAAGCTGCATGGACTCTTCGGCTTGCTCAGGGGTTGCCGGGAACGGGGTGCATTCGTCGAAAGCCATGCTGATATCGGCGTCCAGCATACGCTGGATATCCATGGAGCGTTCGGGTGTCAGCTCGTGTTTGGAGCCATCGACGTGGGAGCGGAAGGTGACGCCTTTTTCACTCATCTTGCGAAGGTCGGCCAGCGACATCACCTGAAAGCCGCCCGAATCGGTCAGGATCGGCCTCTGCCAGTTCATAAATTCATGTAGGCCGCCAAGTTTTTCGATGCGCTCCGCACCCGGCCTGAGCATCAGGTGATAGGTGTTGGCGAGGATGATCTGGGCCCCGGTTTCGGCCACGGACTCCGGCCGCATGGCCTTGACCGTCGCCGCCGTACCGACAGGCATAAAGGCCGGGGTGTCGATGTCACCATGGGCGGTCTCAACACGGCCCAGTCGGGCCTTGCCGTCTTTCCCCAGAACCTTGAATTGCGTTCCGTTCACGCTTGATCGTCCTTTTGTAACAGGCAGCCATCGCCATATGAATAGAAACGGTAGCCCCGGTCCATGGCCACTTGATAAATATTTTTCATTGTTTGCAGTCCGGCAAAGGCCGAAACCAGCATAAACAGGGTCGAGCGCGGCAAATGGAAGTTTGTCAGCAGCGTATCGACCATGCGAAAGCGATAACCGGGAGTGATGAAAATATCGGTCTCATCACTGAATGGACGCAAGGTACCGTCCTCTCCGGTTGCCGATTCCAGCAATCGGAGCGATGTCGTGCCGACGGCGACAACTTTGCCTCCCGCGGCCTTGGCGGTATTGATGGCGGCGACGGCCTGTTCATTGATTTCGCCCCATTCGGCGTGCATGACGTGGTCGTCGGTGTCGTCCACTTTAACCGGCAGGAAGGTTCCGGCCCCCACATGCAGGGTCACTTTGGTATGGTTGATGCCTTTGTCGGCAAGCGCTTGCATCAACTGCGGGGTGAAATGCAGGCCAGCCGTCGGCGCGGCGACAGCGCCTTTGCGGTCAGCGAACAGGGTCTGATAGTCAACCTTGTCCTGCTCATCAGCCATGTTTTCCCGTTTGATATAGGGCGGAAGCGGCATCCCGCCGTGGGCTTCGAGTGCGGCCATCAGGTCAGCGCCAGAACGGTTGAAGCGCAGCGTCACCTCGCCGCCCGGGCCCTTGCCCGTGACCTGGGCTGTAAATTCTTCGGCAAATTCAATGATGTTTTCAAGGTGTAATTTTTTTGCCGGTTTGGCAAAAACCTTCCAGGTGTCGGCACTTTCGCGCATGTGCAGGGTAACTTCGACCCCGGCATCGCCACGCAAGCCTTTCAGGCGAGCCGGGATAACACGGGTATCGTTGAAGACAAGAATATCGTTGCTTTGCAGACACCCGGGCAGTTCGATCATGATTTTGTCGAGCAGGTTTTCGGCAACCAGTAGCCGCGCCTGGTCACGCGGACTTGCCGGTCTCTGGGCGATGAACTCTGTTGGCAGTTCAAAATCGAAGTCATCAACTTTCATGAGGCCGGAACCTATAGAAAACTGACCCGAAGAACAAATACTCTTGCTATAAGAATGAGATGAATTACATCCGCTCCCATTGGCAGGGCAAGCAATCGCTGGCGTGGTCTTTCTGGGTCAATCTGGTGGCTATAAGAATCGTCATCACGTATCTGGAGGGCTTTACCCATCCGCCGTTTACCGAACAATCCACCCTTTCGGCCATCGCCACCATCCTCTTTTTTATTGTTTTTCAGGTGGCCGTTTACGGTTGGCAAATTATCGGGGTGATCCGGGCTGGCGAGCTTTATTTGAGCGAGCGGGGATCATACATGATGGTGCTGCTGGCCCAGCTGGGTATTGCTGTCAGTCTGTTTATCAGCGTCCTTTTTATTTTCGGGGCCTTTCAATCGCTGTTTACGGACCCAAATGGGCTGCCCCTTAATCCGAAATTACAGGACACCATCGACCTTGAGGATTTCACCCTGGATTTAAGCGATGACAAGCGTCGTATTCATTTGCAAGGGGATTTTAGAATCGGCATCACCCAGCAACTGGGTCTCCTTTTGGAACAAAATCCGGAAGTTGAGGGCGTCGAGCTCAGCAGTAACGGTGGCCGCGTCACCGAGGGGCGCGGGGTTGCCCGGCTGATCCAGAAGTATGGCCTTAACACGTACGTCTTCGAGGAATGCAAATCCGCCTGCACGACGTCATTTATTGCCGGGGCGGTACGACATCTTGGCCCCCGGGGCAAGTTGGGTTTCCATCAATTCTATCTGGACAGCAAATTCAGGGCCGCCTACATCGATCGCAAGGCGGAGCAAAAAGCCGATCTGGAGTTTTACGAGCAGCAAAATATAACGCCGGAGTTCCTGGAGAAGGTCTTTGCAACCGACCACGCTGACATCTGGTTCCCCGGCACAGAAGAACTTCTCAGCGCCGGAGTTATTCACAAGATTTTGCCTGATCACTAGAGCATTGCGGTGCTCTCACGTTCGTGATATCGACGGATGCTTCAATCATCCCCTTCCCAGGATCGGTATTTTTATGAGCGGCATTTTGTTTCTTGGTTTTCTGCTTGGTATGCGCCATGCGCTTGAGGCCGATCATGTGGCCGCCGTGGCTGTTCTGGCAACGCGGGCCAAAACGTTTCGTCAGGCGGTGCCGCTGGGGGTCATGTGGGGACTGGGTCATACCCTAACCCTGTTTGCTTTCGGTGCGGTAATTGTCGTGCTCAACACCAGCATACCCCAAGCCTACGCCCAATTTCTGGAGGCTCTGGTCGGGCTCATGCTGGTCGGGTTGGGTGCGGATGTGCTCTACCGGCTGATCCGCAAACGCATCCATTTTCATGTCCACAGGCATGAAGACGGCAACGCCCATATCCATGCCCACTCTCATCAGGGTGAGAAAATCCACGATCCGGCGCATCATCGCCACCGGCATTTAAAGGGTATGTCGGCGCGCGCCCTGGCCGTTGGCATGATGCATGGCCTGGCCGGATCGGCGGCGCTGGTTCTGTTGACAATGCAAACCCTGGAACCGGTTTCGTCAAGAATTGTCTACATCTTCCTGTTCGGGATTGGATCCATGGTTGGTATGGGTGTGTTGAGCGCGGTGATCGCCGTTCCCATGCGCTACGTCGCTGGTTCCATGACCTGGGCCTATAACGGACTGAGCGCTGTATTGGGACTTTTCACAACCGGACTTGGCTTGTTAACCATTGCCCATGCGGGTGTGTTTTAAGAACGGAAAATTTTCCCGGCCCAGCCGAACTTGGATTTTCCCTTTTTAGAAGGCTCGTCTGCAACTGCGGGCGCTTCTTCAGGTGCGGCGGGCGGGCTTTTCGGTTCGGCGACGACGGGTTTTTCTTCAACCACGTTCTCAGGTCGCGGCACGGTCGGTGCCGGGATCTGATGAGAATCAGAATTTTCCCCAGCTTCAATTGGAGCCGCCGTGTGCTGTTCCGGCTCTTCACTGGCATGTTCCATGACCGCCTCCATGACCGCCGCCATGGCTGGCTCAATTGCCGGTGGCTCGAAGGCTTCAGGTTGCGGTTCCGGCGCTGGTTCGGGCTCAGGCTCGGGTGAAACAGGACGGCTGGTGCCTTGTGGCCCCTGAAGCCCGGTAGCGACGACGGAAACCCGCAATTTGCCATCAAGCCCAGGGTCGAAAGCACTGCCGAAAATAATCAGGGAGTCGCCACCGACTTCGCTACGTATCCGGTTCGCTGCCTCATCAATTTCAAAAAGCGTCATATCGGCGCCGCCGGTAACGTTGATCAAAAGGCCCTCGGCGCCCTTGATTGAAACGATATCGAGAAGCGGATTGGCAATGGCGGCTTCGGCGGCGTTGATGGCGCGTCCTTCGCCTGTCGCTTCGCCGGTCCCCATCATGGCGCGGCCGGTCTTGGTGATGACTGAACGGACGTCGGCGAAATCCAGATTAATCAGACCGGGCAGGACAATCAGGTCGGTAATGCCACGAATGGCGTCATGGAGAACTTCGTCGGCCATGACGAAAGCACCCGCGAATGTGGTTGATGCATTGGCGATGGCAAACAGGTTCTGATTGGGAATCACAATCAGGGTATCAACCAGTTTTTCAAGCTCGATCATACCCGCGATAGCGGTTCGCATACGCTGTGGGCCTTCAAAGTCAAAAGGCAGGGTGACAACGCCAACGCTTAAGGCCTGCTGTTCGCGGGCGATGGCGGCAATGACGGGGGCGGCTCCGGTTCCGGTGCCGCCGCCCATGCCGGCGGCAATGAACAACAAGTCACACTGGGCGACCCATTTCTTGATATCCTCGACGGATTCTTCAGCAGCGGCGCGACCAATAGCGACTTGCGCGCCCGAACCAAGGCCACTGGTCAACCCTGCTCCCAATTGCAGGGAGTGACTGGCAAGGGAAGCCGCCAAAGCCTGTGCGTCCGTATTGGCGGCAAGATAATTAACCCCGACCAGATCGGCCCGGATCATGTTGTTAATGGCGTTGCCACCGGCACCGCCGACACCGATGATGCCAATGCGCGGGCTCGGGTCGTTCAGGTCGTTATCATTGGGGGCAGATGCCATTGCCTAGAGTCTCACCACTATGACTTAACCTTTTTTGGTGCCTTGAAACTTAAGTGCAGTTCTTTATAGCGCGCATCATCTATCAAGGAAGGGGCACCAAGCAAGGGGTCTTGGGCTTGCTGGTTAAGCGGGAACATGATGACTTCACGGATGTTGGCTTCATCAAGCAACAACATGACGATGCGATCCAGGCCAAGGGCGATGCCTCCGTGAGGGGGTGCGCCAAAATGGAAAGCCCTGAGTAGGCCGCCAAATTTGGTTTCCACTTCCTCGCGGGAATAGCCGACCAGCTCGAATGCCTTGAACATGGTTTCAGGCTCGTGGTTACGAATTGCGCCGCTGCCCAACTCAATACCGTTGCAAACCAGATCATACTGGTAGCCGAGAATTTCCAGCTTGTTTTCATTGTCCAGGGACTCAATGCCCCCCTGCGGCATGGAGAACGGATTATGCGAGAAGTCGAGCCGGTCTTCGGTTTCGTCCCATTCGTACATCGGGTAATCGATAACCCAGACCAATTCAAAACGATTGTCATCAATCAGGCCCAACTGCTCGCCGACGTGAACGCGTGCCTTGCCGGCCAAAGCGGCGGCTTCCGTTGCCGGTCCGCTGGCGAAGAACACACCGTCGCCATCGCTCAAGCCCGCCAGTTCTTTCAATGTGGCCAAACGCTCTTCGCCCAGGCGTTTGGCGATCGGCCCTTTGGCTTCACCTTCTTCGGTGAAGGATATCCAGCCCATGCCCGGTGCGCCCTCGTCCTGGGCCCAGCCGTTCATCTTATCAAAGAAACTGCGCGGTTGCGACGCGGCCCCTGGGGCCGGAATGGCGCGCACGACACCGCCTTTTTCGACAACCGAGGAGAACACCTGGAAGTCGGAACCAGCAAAAACCTCGCCAACTTCGGAAATTTTGATGGGATTGCGCAGGTCGGGCTTGTCGGTGCCGTATTTCAACATGGTTTCGGCGAATGTCAGGCGCGGGAACGGCATCGGCGTTACCGCCTTGTCCGAATTATCGGCGAACAGGTCATGGCTGACAGGCTCAATGGCGTTCAAAATGTCTTCCTGCTCGACAAACGACATTTCCACGTCCAACTGGTAAAACTCGCCGGGACTGCGATCAGCGCGCGGGTCTTCGTCGCGGAAACAGGGTGCGATCTGGAAATAACGGTCGAAGCCTGCGACCATAATCAGTTGTTTAAAAATTTGCGGTGCCTGGGGCAGGGCATAGAAATGTCCGGGGTTGAGGCGGCTGGGGACCAGAAAGTCGCGCGCCCCTTCCGGCGAGGACGATGTCAGGATTGGTGTTTGATGCTCGAAGAAGCCAAGCTTCTCCATGCTTTTGCGAACCGATGACATGACCCTGGAGCGCAGCATGATGTTGTTGTGCAAGGTCGTGCGGCGCAGGTCCAGGAAGCGGTAACGCAGACGGGTTTCTTCCGGGTAGTCCTGCTCGCCAAAAACCGGCATCGGCAATTCGTCGGCGGCTGAAAGGACTTTGAAAGCGCTGATATAGACTTCCACTTCGCCGGTCGGAAGACCCGGATTGATGGTCTCTGCGGTTCTTTCGGTAACCTTGCCGGTGACCGATACGACACTTTCCTGGGATACCTTGTCGACCATGGGGAAGACGCTTGAATCTGATTCCAGTACGCATTGGGTGATGCCGTAATGATCGCGCAGATCAAGGAACAACAGGTTGCCGTGATCGCGTTTTCGGTGAACCCAGCCCGATACGGTAACGTCCTCGCCGATGTTGTCTTTACGCAGTTGTTCGCAGGTATGTGTACGGTAAGCGTTCATGGTATCTCAAGTCTGCCTTGTGTGAATTCCGGGTTCGGGGCGCACACCACATCTTTGGGCTCAATTTGTCAAGTTCAATGGGGCCTTGTCCTGACATCAATGCGCCTGTAAAAGCGCCCTCATGGCCCCTCCCATCTTAATCTTACGTGACATTGATCTTACCTTTGGCGGCGTCCCTTTGCTGGAAGGGGCGGAATTGTCGGTTTCTGCCCGCGACAGATTATGTCTGGTCGGGCGCAACGGGTCGGGAAAATCGACGCTGCTTAAAATTGCCGCAGGGCTACTTGAAGCCGATCACGGCGAGGTTTTTCAGCAACCCGGCACGCACGTCCGCTATCTGCCCCAGGAACCCGACCTGACAGGCTTTGCGACCACCGGCGACTATGTGGAGGCGGGGATGGGGCCGAATGACGATGCTCACCGGGGCCGCTATCTGCTTGAACAACTGGGACTGGATGGCAGCGAAGACCCGGCGACCCTGTCGGGCGGCGAGGCCCGCCGCGCCGCCCTGGCCCGGGTGCTCGCCCCCGAACCCGATATTCTGCTGCTTGATGAACCGACCAACCATCTTGATCTTCCGGCCATTGAGTGGCTCGAGAACGAGCTTAAAGGGGTCCGCTCGGCGCTGGTTTTGATCAGCCATGACCGGCGCTTTCTTGAAAACCTGTCCAGGGCGACGGTGTGGCTCAGCCAGGGCGGGGCCAAAAGACTTGATAAGGGGTTTGCTGATTTTGAAGCATGGCGGGATGATATCGTCGAGCAGGAAAAACTCGACCGCCATAAACTTGACCGCAAGATCGTCGCCGAAAACCACTGGCTGGTACACGGTGTTTCGGCGCGCCGCAAGCGCAACCAGGGTCGCCTTCGGGCCCTCCATGATCTGCGCGAACAGCGTCGCAACCAGCGCCAGATTACAGCCTCCGTCAAGATGAACTTAAGCGAGGGCGAGGTGTCGGGCAAACTGGTCGGTGAAGCCAAGGACCTGTCCAAGTCTTACGACGGTGTGGTCATTGTTGATCAATTCTCGACCCGTATTCAGCGCGGTGACCGGATCGGCCTGGTCGGCCCCAATGGGGCGGGCAAGACGACGTTGCTCAATATGCTGACAGGCGCGTTGGAACCCGACCGGGGAACCATGCGGCTGGGCGTTAATCTTGAAATGGTGACGCTGGATCAGCGCCGTGAAAGTCTCGACCCGAACTGGACCCTGGGCGACGCCCTGACCGGCGGCAGCGGCGATAATGTGACGGTCGGCGGCATACCCTGGCATGTGGTTAGCTACATGAAGGATTTTCTGTTTACCCCCAATCAGGTGAAGACACCGATCAATGCCCTATCGGGCGGTGAGCGCGGACGGCTGATGCTGGCCCGCGCCTTTGCCCGCCCATCAAACCTTCTGGTGCTCGATGAACCGACAAACGATCTTGATCTTGAAACCCTCGACCTGTTGCAGGAAATGCTCGCCAATTATGCCGGTACGGTGCTCCTGGTCAGTCATGATCGTGATTTTCTCGATCGGGTTGTCACCTCGGTCATTGTTTCGGAAGGCCAGGGGCGCTGGCAGGAGTATGCCGGTGGTTACAGTGATATGATTATCCAACAAGGCATTTTGCCCAATGTGGAAAAATCTCTCCAACCGGCAAAGACCGCAAAGCCAGTTGTTAGATCTTCAAAGCCCGACCAAAAGCGCAAGTTGTCCTATAAGGAAAAGTATGCGCTTGAAAATTTGCCGACCCAAATCGAAACCCTCGAAAGTGAAATTGAAGAACTGCATCAGCAATTGGCGGAGCCATCTTTTTTCGCCAATGACCCGGAAAGTTTCAAGCGCAGCGCCGACAAGTTGAAAAATGCCGAAATTGAATTGGCCGCCGCCGAAGAGCAATGGCTGACGCTGGAACTGCTAAAAGGCGAACTGGAAGAAAAATAAGACGATCGACGCTAAATAGTGATGTCTAATTGATCGGAATTAGGGTTAAGATTGAGTCGCAAGCGGGTGGGAAGAACGGAGAGTCTTAAACGGTGCCCGATAAGCCGATCAGTAAAGTGTACCTGGAAGAGGGAGAATCCTTTTCTTCATCCCAGTCCTTCGGTGAACGCATTGTTACCCCGGTGCGCTTTTCCACGGATCCGCGCGACATCGGTTGGGTTCGCGAAAACGTCCCCTGTCAGACGGCCTGCCCGGCCGGAACAAATATTCCCGCCTACATCCGGATGATTACCGAACAGCGTTTTGGCCGCTCGTACGAACTTAACCGTATGGCCAATGTTCTGCCCGGTGCCCTTGGCCGCATTTGTTCCAGGCCCTGTGAAGATGCCTGCCGCCATGGCTGGCCCGGAAATGGTGAGCCTGTCGGGATTTGTCATTTGAAGCGGGTCGCCGCTGACTTCAAGTCTTCGAGCCATCGCATCAATGAAAGTTTGTTTACGCCGACCCATAAACGCATCGTTATTGTTGGTTCAGGTCCGGCTGGCATCGCCGCCGCTCATGACCTGTCAACCCTTGGCCATGATATTTTGATATTCGAGCGCGAGCGCAAGGCCGGTGGAATGCTGTCATACGGCATCCCCGAATTCAGGTTGCCGCGTGACGAACTGGATATCGAATTGCGCAACGCCCTGCGTCTGGGTGTGGAAATCCAGACCGGTGTTGGCGTTGGCAATGGCGAGACGGATGTCTCGCTTGCCTGGCTTCGTGAGCATCATGACGCGGTGCTGCTGGCGACAGGTTGCATGGCGGCGATCCCGCTGCCCCTTGATGGCCTGAAGAAAGGTGACGATGACCCGGTCCTGGCAACTCCCAATGTCGAGTACGGCCTTGATTTCCTGATGGATCTGCACCGCGGCCAGAAGAAAACCGTCGGCAAGCGGGTGTTTGTCGTTGGTGCCGGCTTCACGGCCCTGGACTGCGCCCGTGTCGCCCGCCGTTTGGGTGCCGAAGAAGTGATCATTCATCTGCGCACGACCGAAGAATATATCCCGGTCGCCAAAGAAGAAATTTTTGAAGCCAAGCGCGAGGGCATCGAAATTCATGGCCTGCGCACCCCCACCGGACTGATCACCAATCCCGATGGCTCCCTGCGCGGGGTCAGATTCGTTCAGAACAGGCTTGGCGGCTGGCGCAAAAATGGTCGCCGTCAGGCGATCGCCATTGAAGGCTCGCAATTTGAACTGGCTTGCGACACCTTGCTGGTCGCCATCGGTCAGAAAACCGTCAACGATTACATTGATGTCAAGTTGGGCCTTGATGACTGGGGCAACGTCAAGATCGATGAAAAAGGTATGACAACCGTCGAAGGCCTGTTCGCCGCCGGTGATTTTGTGGGCGGCGCTTCAACGGTTGTCGAGGCCGTCGGCCATGGCCGCGAAATCGCGTTGAAGATGGATGCCTGGTTAATGGGCTACGAGCGCCGCAAGGAAGTCGTCAAGATCGAGAATGTCGACGGACCCCTGCGCGAACGGGCTTATGACTTCATCCCCAGGCAGGAAATGCCGACATCAAAACTTCAGGATCGTGGCAAGGACCTGACCTCGGAAGTTGAACGGGGTTTGGAGCTTGAAGAAGCCTTCGAGGAGGCCAAGCGCTGTTATCTTTGCTATCACAAGTATGAAATTGATGTTGATAACTGCATCTATTGCCGCGCCTGCATCGAGGTCGCGCCGCGTGATTGCATCAAGCTGGTTGAAGGCGTCGATATTAATAAGGACGGTACATACGGTGCCCTTCGGGAAGCCAATGAATGGGACAAGGTCGGCGCGATCTGGGTCGACAATAATGAATGTATCCGCTGCGGCGCGTGCTTCATGGTGTGTCCGACCAAATGTATTTCGATCACCAAAAACGAGATTTATTTTCAGGACGTTTCTGAAAGCAACAAAACGCAAAAGAAATCTGGTGGGAAGGCGAAATCATGAGCACGCACTCTCATTTCGTCATTATCGGCTCTGGCGGGGCGGGCAGCGAAGCGGCGCTGATCATTCGCAAGCGCGACCCCAAATGCACGATCACCCAGATTACCGGCTCGAAACTGCCCTTTATCAGTCGCTATGAATTACCGCGGGTTTTTGATGGCGTTGATAACTGGCGCGACCTTTTGGCCCATCCACCTGAATTTTATGACGACAACGCGATCACGGTTCGCCGCAACAGCTGGGTCGATCATGTGGACGCAAAAAACAAGAAGGTTCTGCTCCGGCATAAAGAAGAAGTTTCCTATGACAAGCTGCTGGTCGCCAGCGGTGGCGGTGGCTATCTGCCCGAGGGGTTAAGAGAATTTCGCCCGTTGATGAACGGTCTTGGAAGTTATGAAGACGCCGTCAAGATGCGTCAGGCGTTACCAAGTAAAGGCCACGTAATCATGCTTGGCGGAGACATGACCGGTCTTGATCTGGCCCGCACCCTCGTCGCCGTCGGCCACAAGGTTACCCTGGTTGCGGGCGAGCAATTATTCTGGCCCCATGAAGTGGAAGAGAAAAAGGAAAAGAAATTCGTCACGGTTCTGGAAGCCATGGGCGTGAAGGTGGTGCTTGGCAAAAAAGTGATGGCCATCAGGAAGGGAGCCAAGGGGGAACCTGCCCGGCGGGTTGTTTTTGATGATGGTGGCGGCATCAATGGCGACGCGGTGATGCCGTTCTGCGGTTTGATGCCCGCGCTTGACTTCATGATTGGCGCCAATGTCGATATCGAGCGCGGACTGCTGGTCAATCCCGAACTGAAAACCACCAACGACAGTATCTGGGCGGCTGGCGACGTTTGTCAGATCTGGTCGCCGGAAGAAAATTCCTATCTGTTTTACTATGGCTGGCACCACATCAAGGAAATGGGAGAAATTGCTGCCATTAATATGACCGGCGGTAAAAAGAAGATCAGCACCTATCAGGACGATCATCTTTATATCAACAAGCAAGGCGATATCGACTCGCCTTACTGGATGTACAGGTAATGCAAAGGAACGGGAAAAAAGCGACTGACCTTCAGATCGCCATCTGCGGCTCCGCCGGTGACGGCACCATCGCGGCCGGTGACATGGTCAAACGGGCGATGGCGCGGGCTGGCTACAAGGTCATCGCTTTTGACGTCTATCCGCCGGAAATCAGGGGGTTCGGCAAGTGTATTTCGCGCGTCAGGGTGACCTCGGAACAGGTGTTTTCGTTAAAGCCAAAGTCCGATGTGTTGATCTCCCTGGATGATTCCCACGCCATTCCCCATGTTGGCGAGGTCAAGGATTACGGCGCTGTTATTTATGAAGACATGCCGGTTACCATGGTCCCGGAAGGCGGCCATATTTCAGGCCATTTATTATCATCGCACTTGCCTTACGGGGTTCCGTTTCGTGAATTGTCCGAACGGGTGACCAGTTCGGCGCGCTCGCGCAACATCGCCGTCGTTGGCTATCTGGCCGGTCTATACGGTATGCCCCGGGATGTTTTCTACGCCGTCATTTCGGATAAATTCAAAACCAAGCCCGCCGTCTTGACCAAGATGAGTATTCAGACTTTCGATGCCGCTTTTGAGGTTGGCGAGAACACCTTCCGTCTCGATGAAGGCGTTCTGAAACCGCCGCCGAAAAAGGCCAAGCACGGCGAGCTTGTGATGATGAGCGGCAATGGCGCTATCGCCAAGGGCTGCATGGACGCTGGCCTGGATACGTTCTTCGGTTACCCGATTACGCCGGCGACGACGATCATGGAACGCCTCGCCGTTGATTTGCCAAAGCAGGGTAAGCGGATGCTGCAAACCGAAGACGAGATTTCGGCCATTTCAGCGGCCATCGGGGCCGGTTATACGGGGGCCCGGGCGGCGACGGCGACATCGGGTCCGGGTTTCGCACTGATGTCCGAAATGATGGGCCTTGGCACCATGGCGGAAGTGCCGGTGGTGATCTTTGTTTCCCAGCGCGGTGGTCCCAGTACCGGCATGCCAACCAAAACGGAACAATCGGATTTGAATATCGCCGTCTTCGGCGCCGCCGGGGACGGTCAACGCATCGTTCTGGCGCCGACCAATGTTGAAGGTTGCTACAAATGTGCCGGCAAGGCTTTTGAAATAGCCGAACGCTACCAGACCCCGGTCGTCGTGCTGCTCGATCTTTATCTTTCCAACCGTTACGAGGCGGTAGCGCTTCCGGCAAAAAACCCGTTTGCGGCTAATTGTTCAAAGCCGGTCGGCAAATTAGGCAAGGACCAGCCCTATCATCGCTACGCATTGACCAGGGATTTTATCAGTCCGCGCGCCATTCCCGGCGACAAGGGGCGGCGTCATGCGGTGACCGGCCTGGAGCATGATGAAAACGGGCGACCCAATGATCACACCCACGAGATGATGAGCAGGAAGCGACATGAAAAACTGCACAGCGTGGTCCGTTATCCCGGTATCACCATGTCAAAGCGCTTTGGCGACAAGGGCAAGGTCGATGTCGCGATCATTGGATGGGGATCAACTTTCGGCGAAATTCTGGAAGCGATGATTATCGCCCGTGATGAAGGCATCCGCTGCGCCGCCATGAAGGTGGTTTTGCTTTCCCCGTTACCGATGGAACCGATCAACGCGCTTCTTGCCGACGCTGCAGAAGTGCTGGTTCCTGAATTGAATTATGAAGGCCAGTTTGCCAATTTGCTAACCGGAACGACTGGTCGGGCGGTGACCAGGCTCAACCGGGTACCCGGTACGCCGATGCATGTTGAGGATATTGTCGATGAAATCCGCCGCCTTGCGGCAAAGAAGAAGGGTCGCAAGGCTTTAGCGGCCGAGTGAGGTACAAGAGATGTCAAATATCGAGAAACCGGTCTATCTGGAGGAAAAGCTTGAAGAGATTCAAGCCAGCGGGCATCTTGAATACCGCTCCAAGTCATTGCCGACCTGGTGTCCGGGTTGTGGCTACTTCTCCATTGTCGAAGGTTTGACGGCGGCACTCAACAATCTGTCCATCGACCCGGATGAAACGGTGGTTGTTTCGGGTATCGGTTGTGCCTCGCGGTTTCCGTTTTTCATCGATACCTACGGCTTTCACTCTCTGCATGGCCGTGCTTTACCAGTGGCCACCGGTATCAAGGTCGCCAATGATGATCTGTCGGTGATTGTCGTTGGCGGTGATGGTGACGCCTTTGCCATTGGCGGTGCCCACATCCCCCACGCCGCCCGGCGCAATGTGGATATCACCTATATTCTTTTTGATAACGGCATTTACGGGCTGACCAAGGGGCAAACATCGCCGACCTCGGTGCTTGGTTTTCAGACAACGACATCGCCGTTTGAAAACCATGATATGCCGCTAAACCCGTTGATGATGTTGCTGTCTTACGGTGCGTCGTGGGTCGGCCAGGCATACGCCGGTCACCCCCATCATATGGCCGGGATGATCGAGGAGGCTTTGGCCTTCAAGGGATTTTCCTATCTGCATGTGCTTTCGCCGTGTGTCACGTTCGATAAGACTTCCAAGACGTATCAAAATCTGGGCATGTCGGTGCGACCGTTGCCTGACGATCACGACCGCAGCGATGTTATGGCCGCCATGGCACAGGCGCAAAAGACGGACGCCCCAGCCCTTGGCTGTTATTTTGAACAACCACGCCCGACCCTGGCCGACGGTTTGAACGACATCGCTGCCCGCGCCGCCAAGTAATACTGTATGGCTGAGACATCTTATCTGCCTTCCCTGTTCGCCCTTGCCTCGGCATTCCTGTTCGCGCTCTCCATTCAGGTCCAGAACCTGGGGCTTGGTCATGCCGACCCACGGTCGGGCGCGCTCGTCAATATTGGTGCGACGGCGGTAGCCTACTGGTTGTTTGCGCCGTTTTTTATTGAAACGATTTATTGGCTGACACCGGCCGCCGGCCTGTTCGCGCTGGTCGGGCTTTTCAGACCGGCCCTGTCGGCAAACCTGGCCGTTGCCGGGGTCAAAATGATGGGGCCGACCCTGACCAGTGGGCTGGCGGCGACGGCACCGATTTTCGCCGCTGTTTTCGCCGTGCTGCTGCTTGATGAAACCCTGACCTGGCCGCTGGCATTGGGAACAGCGGGTGTTGTCGCGGGGGTTGCGGTATCAGCTTTTCGACCCGGTGGGGTTACCCGCGCCTGGCCTTTGTGGGCAATTTTGTTGCCTCTTGGGGCGGCTTTTTTCCGTGCCGCGGGGCACCCGATCATCATGATCGGGCTTAAGGAATTGCCGGAACCGTACTTTGCCGGTCTGGTCAGCTACACGGTCTCGTTACTGGTGGCGTTTCTTGCTTTTCGTTTTCAGGGGCGGACATTTAAAAAATTTAACTGGGGTTACAGCTGGTTTGCGGTGGCCGGGGTGTTAAACGGTATTTCGATTTATTCACTGAACACGGCTCTCAAGTTTGGCCAGTTGTTAAGCGTCGCGCCGATCGTTTCGTGTTCACCGGTGTTTACCATTATAATGGGGTATCTGGTGTTCAAGCGCGAGACCATTACCTGGCAGACAGTGGTAACGGTGTTTCTTGTCGTGTCCGGGGTTGTCCTGGTTGTTATTCAGCCCTGATCCCGTCCCACCAGCGACCTATAGCCTCTGGCGAGTAGGGTAGAAGATCGGCCAGACCGCCGGAAAACCGGTTCCACTGTTCGAGCGCCGAAGCGGGGACCAATATCAGAATTGGAATGCCCTCGGCCATGGCGCTGAGGATTTCGTCGGCAAGCCCCGCGCCTTTTTGTTCCTGCTCGCCAAATTTTTCGACAATGATCAAATCAGCCTTGTTATTGATGGCGCGGCGCAGGGCGCCCGTTGATTCGGTCAGGGCCGAATGATCAAGTGAGCAAACACCGTTGATGAAATCACTTTCAGTTGGTCTTTTCAGGGGAATGTGTTCACCCGTATCGACGGCAATGGCGTCGATACCATCCTTGATCCCCTGATCGTCAAGGTGGTCCTGCTGTACCAGCCCGCCGACTTTTAAACCCTTTGTCTTTTGTTCTTCGGCAAAGGCGGCAAGAACCGACCTTTCCGTCATTTCGGGGGTGTAGAGCACGGCGGCGGCGCGGATGGCCTGGGTATCCTGATCAGACATTCGTCCATGTTGAACCATTACTGAAAAAAAACAAGACGAGCTTTATAAAAAAATGCTCTAACAAGGCCATAAATTTACTGACACCTAGAAAGGCCACACCCATGACCAGCGAAATCAACACCATTGCCGTTCTCGGCGGCGGTACCATGGGCTGCGGCATTGCCGGGCTTTGCGCCCAGAATGACCGAAAAGTCCTGATCCTGGACGTCTCACTGGAGGCTGCTAAAAAATCGCTGGAGCGCATTACGAACGGGCGTCCGCCAGCCGTTGATGATCCTGAGAAGGCTGAAAATATATCCCTTGGCACCTTTTCCGACGATCTTGAAAAGATTGCCGATTATGACTGGATTTGTGAGGCGGTGATCGAGGATCTGGAAACCAAGCGTACCTTGCTGAGGCGCGTTGAAGACCTGCGCAAGGACGGCTCGGTTGTCAGCACCAACACCTCCGGCATTCCCTTGAAGGATATTACCCAGGGGATGCCAGAACGCCTGCTTCGTGACATTGCCGTCACCCACTTTTTCAATCCGGTCAAAATCATGCGCCTGATGGAACTGGTTGGTGGCGCGCAAACGGACCCGGAGGTGACCCAGCGGCTGGCCGCATTTTGTGGCGGCGTACTGGGCAAGGGTGTCGTTTACGCCAACGACACGGTAAATTTCATCGGTAACCGGATCGGTTGTTTCTGGATGCTGATGGGGCTTCATCAGGCCGGTAAAGCGCTTGAGGAAGGCCTGTCCATGGAAACAGTTGACGCCTTGATGTCAAAGCCCGTTGGCCTGCCGCCGACCGGTCTTTATGGCCTGATTGATCTGATTGGTCTGGATGTGATGGACCTTGTCGGCAAGAATCTGGCAATTAATCTTCCCGCAGGTGACATGGGCGTTGATTTTACGGCGTTCCCGGCCCCTGTTCAGGCGCTGCTCGAGCGCGGACAGCTGGGTCGCAAGACAGGTGGCGGGTTTTACCGCATGGTAAAACATGACGATGGCTCCAAAACAATGGAAACCTACGACTTGAAATCCAGTGACTGGCGGCAGTCTGAAAAAGTCGAACTGGATGAAGCGCACGCCACCATTGAAGGATTGTTCCTCGACGATGGCGAAGGCCGCTTCGCCTGGGCGATGACATCTTCCGTGCTCAGTTACGCAGCTGACCTTGTCGGTGATATCGCCGCTGATATCGTCAACATTGACCGGGCCATGCGCTGGGGCTTTGCCTGGCAGAAGGGACCGTTTGAAATGATCGACGCCCTGGGCGCTGACAGAATGGCCAAACGTCTTAAAGAAGAGGGTCGTCATATTCCAAAAATGCTGCAAGTACTTGCCGACGCAGGGGCCACGACATTTTACAAAAATGACGGATCAGAATATTTAGGGCTGGACGGCGCGTATCATCCGACACCGGCAGAATAGACGGGTCTACAGGAAGCTTTCCAGGTACCAGTCCATTTCGTCGGCGGTGATCGGATAGGCACCGCTGACATCGGCCCGTAACATGCTGCCGCGCTTGACCCTGCCGATCTGGGTTTGCAGTTTTTCAGCCATCTTCATGCTCAGTCCGGCTTTCCAGCTTAACGAAACAACGGCCTTGGCGAGGCCGGTGCTGAGCATTTTGGATGCGTCCTCGAAGGGGAACCCGGACATTTTTCCCAGCGCAAACCTGACATAGGTGTTGTCCCCGTCATTGAGGGCTTGCTCAAGGCGTTCCTCGTTTAAGGTCCCGGCATCGAAATCTTTCTCGACTCTGATGGAAGCCGGTTCATAAACGTCTTCTGCATCATCAACGCCGCCATCCATGGTCTCGCCACGATCAATGCGTTCCTTGACGGTGGCCCGCAATTCATCAACCACCTCCTTGCGTTCGCTGTGGCGTTTGATCAGGAGTTCCATCAGGCTGCCGTTGACGAAACGACCGATGCGTTGAATTGTCGCGACAGGCAGATCATCACGGCTGACCATCAGGTTTTGCAAACTTTCCTGGGACTCGGCGTGATCGGAAATTTTCTCAAATGCCTGATCACTGATGTGGGCAGTGTGGTTTCCAACGACGTCATGAATCGCTTCTTTTTGACCGGTTTCGACAATGGCGTTTACCACCTGGGTGTCGATTTCCGGGCGTCTGGCGACGGCTGCCAGTTTTTTGCTTTTCATGCCGGTGGCGATCAACTGCAATATATCCTTGCCGCTGAGCAGGGGGGAATATTCAAGGATCGGGGCCGCGACGATGTCTTCCAGGTCTTGGGCCAGTTCCCGTATCAGATCGGCGGGTGCGTTTTTCGTGTGTTTGAGTTCTTCTGAGACAATGGCCCTGACCCTCGGCAATTCGTCGCGGGCCAGGGTGGTCAGAACCCCCATCGCCATGGTTGCCAATTTCTCATTCTGTTCGGGTTTCAGGTCGGGGATCAGGCGACTGATTTTTCGGGCCAGCTCGCAGCGAACGTCATCGTTGGGGTCGCGGGCAAGAATGGCGTCGGCCTGAAAGGGAGTGCCGGCGTTTTCGGCGACTTCCCGGCGCACTTCCGGGGCCTTGTCGGAAGCCAGGTAATACAGAATTTCCGGCTCCATATCTTCATGGGCGGCAAGTTTGCTGCGTTCCTCAACGCTACCTTTGCCTGCGATATCCCGGGCTTTTTTATATCCGGGCTTCTTGCCGATGCCGGGCTTGGCTTTGCGCTTGCCCTTACTTTTTCCGAAAATCCACTTCAGCATCGTTGTTACCACTAAAAGTCCGGTTTTCTTCGTTCAATCGCCCCATCAAGATGTTAGGATGGCAACGCTTTCTTGGCAAATTGATATTAACCGGAGCCCGTTCATGTCTGAGTTGCAAATCATCAGCGCCACCGTTTGCCCCTATGCCCAGCGTACCCGCATGGTGTTGCAGGAAAAGAATCTTGAATTCGAAGTTGTTGAAATCGACCTCAAGAACAAGCCCGATTGGTTCAATGATGTCTCGCCCTACAGCAAGGTGCCGGTACTGCGTCACGACGGGCGCACCATTTATGAAAGTGCTGTTATCAACGAATATCTGGACGAGGTTTTTAAGTCGCCGCCGATGATGCCCGATGATGCGGCCGGGCGGGCACTTGCCAGAATATGGGTTGAATACTGTAACAGTCAGTTTTGCTCTCTTTTCTATAAGGTCTTGTTGTCGCAGGACGAGGTGGAACAAAAGGAATTGGCCGAAAAAATAACCGGCGTTCTTCTTTTTATTGAAAACGAGGGCTTGGCAAAACTTCAGGGCGAGGGTGATTTCTGGATGGGTGATGCTCCCGGTCTGGTCGATTTCACTTTTTATCCGTTTTTTGAACGCTTCCCCGCCCTGACTCATTACCGGGGCATTTCCATGCCCGACGAATGCCAGCGCCTGAAAAATTGGCTTGATGTTATGTCAAAGCGTCCTTCGGCTGTAGATACCGGCCACCCGGCCCCGTTCTATATTAAAAACTACAGTCGATACGCTGATGGCAGCGCCAACGGCGTCACCGCCCGGGAAATGAAGAAATAGGCTTGCTTGACAGAAGCAGGGCAGGGACGGAATATCGTTCGCGAACCTAACAATTTACCGGGTTACTATGGAAATGAACGCCGCCGAACTTCTGCTTGCTCCGGGACTATCTGTGGCCGCTGGTGAAAATCCGGCGATTTTGAGTGACGACGTCTGCATTTCCTATAACCAGCTCGAAGCCGCTGCTTGCCGCGCCGCCCACGCTATTGCTGCTTTCGGGGTGGAAGCCGGTGACCGGGTCTTGATCATGGCCGACGACCGACCGGAATTTTTCTATGCCTATTTGGGGGCAATGAAAATTGGAGCCGTTCCAGTCGCCCTTAATTTGCGTTTTTCAGTCGCAAACCTGTCTTTTATTGTTTCCGACAGCGCCTGCAAACTGATCCTTGCCGACGCCGAGTTTGTGGAGCTTTTCAGTCAGCTGACAAGCGATGAGACGGCACCAGCGCTGGTTGTTTTTGATAAGGAATTTCCGGCCCTGATGTCTGGGCATGTGGACACTTTTCAGTCTCAGCTATTGCAACCGGACGATATGGCATTCTGGATGTACACGTCGGGGACGACCGGCAAACCGAAAGCCGTTGTTCATTGTCAGCGGTGCATCTCCAGTGTTGAGCGATATCTGGGACCGGTATTCGGGGTCGGGCCTGGCAGCAAAATTTTCTGCACCTCGAAACTGTTTTTCGCCTTTTCCATAGGCCACACTTTGCTGGCCGGGCTTCGTTTAGGGGCGAGCATTGTCCTTCACGCCGGATGGCCGTCGAGCCAATCCATTGCCGATGTGATTGAACGCCACCGGCCATCGGTTGTCTTCAGTGTGCCGACCCTTTATGGCGCCTTGCTAAAGGATGGACTTACCGGTGGCGAGGGGTTCGGAAACGTCCGTCACTTTATTTCGGCCGGTGAACACCTTCCCAAGACCCTGTTCGATAAATGGATGGCAGTGACCGGCAATCCCATTTTGCAGGGCATCGGAGCAACGGAAGCCCTGATCATGTTTATTGGCAACAGCCCGACCGATTATTTGCCCGGGGTAACGGGTAAACCTTATCCGGGAACGGACGTCAGGCTTGTTGGCGAAAATGGCGATGTGATCGAAGAGCCTGGAATTCCAGGCGTTCTTTGGGTCCGCTGCGGTTCCCTGGCGCGCGAATACTGGAACCAGGAAGAAAAAACACGAGCCGCATTCAAGGATGGCTGGTATGTCACGGGGGATGTCTTCTTCGTCGATGATAGCGGCTTCTACCACTATCAGGGTCGCGATGATGACATGCTTAAAATTTCCGGCCAGTGGGTCAGCCCGGCCGAAATTGAGGGTCATGTTCTGGCCAACCCCCAGGTTTCAGAGGCGGCTGTGATCGGGGTCGAGGATGCAAGCGGATTGGTCCGCCTGGGCCTTTGTCTGGTTCCGCTGGGGCGAAAGACGGACCACGCTGCCCTGGAGGCAGTATTGATGGCGACCCTGGCAGAAAAACTTTCCATCTATAAATGTCCCAGGCGGTTCATTTTTCTTGATGAAATGCCGCGCACGCCTTCGGGCAAGGTACAGCGTTTCAAATTACGCCAGCTGGCTGTTGATTTTCTGGAATCGGGATCGTGAAGAAAACAAGCGTCGATTGGGGAATGCTTGATGGCCTGATCGGCTTCCACCTGCGCCGGGCGCAGTCGGTGGTGTTTGATAAGTTCATGAATAGCGTGAAGACGGAAAAGATCTCGCCCGGTCAGTTCGGGGTGTTGATTTTGATCACCGAAAACCCCGGCCTGAATCAATCAGGTCTGGCTGCCGCTTTGGGGATTGAGCGCTCAACCATGGTCGCGGTTATCAATGTTCTGGAGGGCCGGGGGCTGGTCAGGCGAACGCAATCGACCACTGACAGGCGCGCCTATGTGCTGTCGCTGACCGGGGAAGGCAAGAAATTACTGAGCGCAGTGAAAACCAGAATTAACCATCACGAGAAGAAAATTTCCGCAGCCCTTGAAGATGGTGAAAAAGAAGTTCTGCTCGATCTGCTGAAAAAAATCAGCGGTCACTCAAGCTAAGGGCCACCTTACGGATCAAATTAGTCGCCACTTTGCGCCGGTACCCCGGTGGTGTCATGGTGCTGGTCATGGGCTGGATTTGTTTGGGTAGCAGGTCACTCAGGGTATCCAGGGCCTTCTCGTCAACGTTTTGTCCTGTCAGTGCGTCGGTTCCGGCAAGAACAAGCGGACGGGAATTCAGGCCGGTCAGGGCAACTTTTATTCGATCAATCCCCTGGGCCCCAATTTTCATGGCGATGGCGACACCGGCCAGGGGAAAGTCAAGGCTGTCGCGAACCCGTACCTTGTCGTAGCCGGAACGAACCCCCTTTGCTGCGGGAAGGTGAATGGTGGTCAGAATTTCGCCCTTTTCCAGCAACAGGTGCGCAGCCCCGTCGTCGGCGTAGATGTCGTTTAAGGGCACGGTCCTCGAGCCTTCTGGCCCGTTTATTGTGACCTCTGCATCAAACACCAGCAAGGCCGGGGCCAGGTCGCCGCTGAAGGCGGCGAAGCAGTGATCACCCGAAGGTGCCACATGGCACACATCACCACGGGATTTCAGGCAATAGTCATTGGCGCTGCGCCACCATTCGCTCTGATTATAAAAAACGCAACGGGTATCGAGGCACAAATTGCCACCCAGCGTGGCGACATGACGGTGGGTGGCGGCGGCGACTGTGGCGGCGGCTTGTGCAACAGCGCCGTAGTTTTCGGTGAGACCCTGATGATCGATAAGGGTGCTCAAGGTGACGCCTGCACCGATCACGGTGCCGCCCGCCCCGTCATCTTCAATCTGCTTGATGTCAGTGACCCGGGATAAATCAATCAGGGTTTGCGGGGCCTCGATGCCACGGCGGATATTGACGACAAGGTCGGTGCCACCGGCGACATAACGGGCATCCGGGTTTTGTCCAAAAAGATTTACCGCCTCGTCAATGGTGGCCGGATGAAGGACGTTGAAATCGGGCATGAATTCCATCAGCTTGCCCCTGCAGCGGCTTGCTTCTTGATCAGGCGTTGAAGTTTGATCTGGCCATCGATAATACGCTCCGGCGTCAGCGGCGTTTCAAAAAGACGGACTCCGGTTGCGTTGTAGACGGCGTTGGCAATGGCCGGAATGATGCCCGACAGGCACCCTTCGCTGGCTTCCTTGGCTCCGAAGGGACCATTGGGATCGATGCTTTCGATAATTTTGACCTCAATATCAGGGGACTCGACGATGGTCGGAACCCGATAATCCAGCATGTTGGATGTTATCGGCAGACCTTCGTGATAATTGGTTTCCTCGCTGATCGCCTGACCGACACCCATCCAGACGCCACCTTGAACCTGTCCCTCGACGGACAGGGGGTTCAAAGCAAAACCAACATCATGGGCGACCCAGATTTTTTCGACGGTGACCCGGCCCGTAACGTCATCGACATCGACCTGGGCGGCCAGGGTTGAATAGGAATAGGCCATGGACGGGCCAACCCCGGCCCCGTGGTATTTGCCGCCCTGGAATTTTTTTGGAACCGTAAAGGTGCCCTTGACGGTAATGGTGCCGCTTTCCGTCAGGGCCTCGATGACGACGTCCTTAAACGGGATGTCAGAGCCTTGTTGGCTGGTAATGCGGTAGCTTTCGCCCAGGCATTCAACGTCTTCGGGTTTGACCTCAAGTTTCCGGGCCGCTGCCTTGATAAGGATCACTTTCAGGGTCTCCGCCGCCTCCAGGGCCGCATTGCCAACCATGAAGGTGACACGTGAAGAGTAGGAGCCATTATCCTTTGGCGTGATGCGACTGTCATTGGCAATGACGGTGAGGCGGTCGAAATCCACCTTCAGGACTTCGCCGACGACCTGGGCCAGGATCGTGCTTGAGCCCTGACCGATGTCGGCGGCACCGGTCAGGATGGTGATGCCGCCATCGAAATCGAGCTTCAGGTTGACCACCGCGTGCGGCTCGCCGGTCCAGTGAACGGGTTTGGCGGCCCCGCTAACGTAGTGGGAACAGGCCATGCCCAGACCCTTGCCAGCGGGCATTTTGCCGCTTCTCTTTTTCCAGTCGCTGGCTTTCTCGACCCAGTCCAGACATTCCGGCAAGCCGTAAGAGGTCACTTCAAGATCGTTGATGGTGCGGATCGGCGCCTTGAGAAGATTGCTGCGACGAAGCGCGAAGGGATCAATCCCCAGCTCTTCGGCCATTATGTCCGTAACACTTTCAAAAGCGTGGCGCACATCGACAGTGCCGTGGCCACGCATCGCCCCGCAGGCCGGGGTGTTGGTGTAAACCCTGAAACCGTTATAGCGGACGGCGGGAATGTCGTAGATGGCGTTCAGCAAGGACCCTGCGTACAAAATGGTGACGATGCCGTATCCGGCGAAAGCGCCGCCGGTTTGCTCGACCACACAATCACAGGCCGTCATCTTGCCCTCGTTGGTCATGCCGATTTTCATCTTGACCCGGGTTCGCGGGCGGCCCCGGTGGGTCAGGAATGTTTCCTCGCGACTGAGCTTCATGCGTACCTTGCCACCGGCGGCGCGGGCCAAAAGGCAGGCAATGATTTCAAAATTCAACGCCTCGGTGCGGGCCCCGAAGCCGCCACCGATAAACGGTTTGATCACCCGGACCCGGGATTCATCCATGTCCATGCACTGGGCGACCCGTTTGTGAACATAAAACGGCACCTGGGTCACCGAATGAAGGGTCACCCGGTCGCGCTCGACGTCATAATCGGCAAGCGACGCGTGGGGCTCCATGTGGACATGGGTAACTTCGGCGCAATCGTAGGTTTCTTCGCGGATAATGTCTGCGGCCTCGAAGCCAGCCTCAACATCGCCGAATTCGCTATGCACCTCGCGCTCAAGGTTGCCGGGTTTGTTTTCGTGCAGCAGCACGGCGTCCTCGGCGCGGGCGTCGTCGGCGGTGAAGTAACCCGGCAGTTCGTTGACTTTGAAGTCGATCAGCTTCAGGGCTTTTTCAGCCGTAGCTTCGTCAATGGCGGCGATGGCGGCAACCGGTTCACCGCAGTAGCGCACTTTGTCACGGGACAGGGGGAATTCGTTCTGGGCAATGGGGATAATGCCGAAGGGTTTATCGCAATCGTCGCCGGTGATAACGGCGATGACGCCGGGCAGGGCGCGGGCCTTGGAAACATCCACATGAATGATCTCGGCGTGTGCGTAAGGACTGCGGAAGATGCGCCCCACAGAGGCATCCTGGTGAATAAAATCGGCGGTATATTGCGCCTTGCCGGTCACTTTCTCAATCCCGTCAATGAGCGGTGCGCGGCGGCCGATCATCGGCTTTCTGGCTTTGTCCGGGGCGCTCATGGGATGTTTCCGCCAGCCGCTGTTTGCACGGCCTCGATGATTTTAACGTACCCGGTACAGCGACAGATGTTGCCGCCCAGGGCGTTCCTGATTTCAGGCTCGCTGGGGTTGGGGTTCTTCCTGAGCAACCCTTCGGCCGCCATGATCATGCCTGGTGTGCAATAGCCGCACTGGCTGCCAAGTTGCTCGTTAAAGGCCTTTTGCAAAGCCGACAGACGACCGCCGTCTGAACATCCTTCTATGGTTTCGACTGTGCTTCCCCTGCACGATGTTGCCAGCGACAGGCACGACAGGCGGGGCTCACCGTCAACCAGCACGGTACAGGCCCCGCACTCGCCACCGTCGCAGCCGATCTTGGTGCCGGTGTGGCCGGTAACCTCGCGCAGGTAATCGACAAGCAGGGTGTTGTCGGTGACAGCGTCCTGGCGCGGTTGGCCATTAAGGGTCAGTTCAAGGATTGATTTGGCCATAGCCGATTCCTGAATAATTGTTCGGGTGCCGAACAATTATAGTGTATTTCAGTCTCGTCGAAACAACAACTGAAAAATATTCCTAGAGGCGATCACCCTTTATAAAATCGATCAGCTTTTCACGTTTCGTTTGAACATAACGTGTTCATACGAAACGTGAACTGATCTAGATATATTGGCCGCCATCGACCTTCAGCACTTCGCCGGTGATCAGGCCGGCGCCTTCGGATAGCAGGAACAGAACGGCGTAAGCGATATCCTCAGGTGTCGCCAGTTTTTCGACGACCCCTTCGGCACGCGCCTTTTCGAGAACATCCGAGGGTAGTTTTTCGGCCATTTCTGTCATCACCATGCCGGGGGCTACGGCGTTGACGGTGACGCCCTTGCGGCCAAATTCCCGGGCCGCGGTTTTTGTCAGGCCGATCAAACCGGCTTTGGCAGCGCTGTAATTGGCCTGGCCGAATTTACCGCGCAGTCCGTTGATGGAGGTGATGTTGACGATACGCCCGTAACCGCCAGCCGCCATTAGCGGGGCACAGGCTTTCAGTACATTGAACGCCCCGGTCAGGTTAACGTCGATCACCTGTTGCCATTCCTCGGCACTCATTTTGGCGATTGAGCGGTCGCGGGTGATGCCGGCATTGTTGACCAGCAGGGAAGGCGACTTGGGCAGGGCGCTGATGGCGTCGTTTACGGCGAGCGCATCAGCAATGTTGATGTTATGGATGGGGAAAGGCGCGTTCTGATCACTTTCCAGGTCCAGCCCCTGCACATCCGCGCCGCATTGAAGAAGCGCTTCGGCAATGGCGCGACCGATGCCCCTGGTGGCCCCGGTAACGAGCGCGACCTGTCCGGTAAAATCGAAAGGAAATTTTTGTGGCTTATCCATATGCGACACCATCCTAAAGCAGTTTTCCACAACACTTAAGCCAATAACCGCAAAAAAGGATGGACGCAACGATAAATACGTATTACGGTGCGTAATTACTGATTAATGGATAAATCACCTGCTTTGTGCCTTTTTTTCAAGTTTCAGGGGGCTAATAAAAAATGACCGTTACCGCCTATCGCTGGATGATGACCGCAGTCGGTGAACCCTTGGTCAGGGAACAGTTTGAGGCCTCCCCCCCCGGCCCCGGCGACACCCTGATCGAAATCGCCGGCTGCGGCGTCTGCCATACGGATTTGGGCTATCTTTACGACGGTGTGCGCCTCAATCACGAACTGCCTCTGGCGCTTGGTCATGAAATCAGTGGCCGGGTTGTTGGTGCGGGCGCGGGTGCGGAAGACTGGATGGATAAGGCGGTGATCATTTCCGCCGTCATTCCCTGCGGAACGTGTGATCTGTGCAAACGCGGCAAGGGCACCATCTGCCGGGCCCAACAAATGCCCGGAAACGACATCCAGGGTGGTTTCGCCTCTCACATTACGGTTCCGGCGCGTGGTCTTTGTGAAGTCGATGAAACGCGTTTGGCGGAACAGGGAATGGAGCTTGCCGATCTTTCGGTTGTTGCCGACGCCGTCACAACGCCCTATCAGGCGGCCATCCAATCGGGCATTGGCGAGGGTGATCTGGCTATCGTCATCGGAGTCGGCGGGGTTGGCGGTTACGCGGTTCAGGTTGCCGCAGCTCTTGGCGCAACGGTTATCGCCATCGATGTTGACGAGGCCAAACTTGAAGCGATTTTGGCTTGTGGTGCGACCAGGACCTTTAACAGCAAAGAAATTTCCGGTCGCGACCTGAAAAAAGCAATCGGCGCCTTCGCCAAGGAAAAAGGGCTGCGTTCGACGGAATGGTTCATTTTTGAATGTTCAGGCTCTGCTGCCGGTCAGCAGACGGCTTACGGGCTTTTGGTGCACGGCGCGACATTAAGTGTTGTCGGCTTCACCATGGAAAAATCCGAGATCAGACTTTCCAACCTGATGGCATTCCATGCCCGTGCGCTCGGCAACTGGGGCTGTACGCCCGACCTTTATCCAGGCGCAATCGATTTGGTGCTCGATGGTAAAATCAAGGTGTTGCCGTTTGTTGAACAGCATCCACTGGCCGACATCAACACCGTTTTCGAGGCCGTTCACAGCCATGAAATGAAACGCCGCGCCATTCTGGTGCCTTAAGAAAAGCGAGAAATTGCCATGTCAGATACAGACAAGATTATAGCCGACACAAAACCCGCCGTTCTCAATGATCACAATCTGGTGGCCGAGGCGGAGACAGTGGTTGAGGGTATTCTTTATGACAAGCGTCCGGCCAAAAAGGCCGATGGCAGTGTCGTCGATGGTCTCTATAACGTCTGGATTACCCTCGATAATCCGGGGCAGTTCAATTCCTACACCACCGATATGGTAAAAGGCGCAATTCTCGCCTTCCGCCGCGCCTCTGTCGATCGCTCCGTCAACGCCGTGGTCTTTACCGGTACCGGTGATCGCGCCTTCTGCACCGGCGGCAATACCAAGGAATATGCCGAATATTATGCAGGCAACCCGCAGGAATACCGTCAGTACATGCGCCTGTTTAACGACATGGTTTCGGCCATTCTGGGCTGCGACAAGCCAATAATATGCCGGGTCAACGGGATGCGCATTGGTGGCGGGCAGGAAATCGGTATGGCTTGTGATTTCTCCATCGCCCATGACATGTGCAACTTCGGGCAAGCCGGGCCCAAGCATGGTTCTGCGGCCATTGGCGGGGCGACGGATTTTCTGCCACTGATGATCGGCTGCGAGCAGGCGATGGTGTCGGGGACGTTGTGTGAACCATTTTCCGCCCACAAGGCTTACCGACTGGGCATCATCATGCAGGTGGTGCCGGCCTTAAAAGTCGATGGCGACTTCGTTGCCAACCCCATGGTCGTCACCAACCAGATGGTTGATGAATATGGACGCATTGTTCTGGGTGAATTCAAAACCGGCGATGATTTCAATGCCGGCAAGGAATTGATGAAGTCCGGCGAACTGGATTTAAGTTTGCTCGATGCAGAGATCGAAGCCCTGTGCGCCAAACTGCTTGAGACGTTCCCCGAATGTATGACCAAAAGCCTTGAGGAGCTTCGTAAACCCAAGTTGGCTGCCTGGAACGCCAACAAGGAGAATTCCCGCGCCTGGCTGGCTCTGAACATGATGAACGAGGCCCGCGTCGGCTTCCGCGCCTTTAACGAAGGCACCAAGGAAACCGGTCGCGAAATCGATTTTGTCAAACTGCGTCAGGGTCTGGCCCAGGGCGTGCCGTGGACTCCTGAACTGATCGACAGCCTGATGCCGGGAGCTGGTTCCGATGACTGAGGGGCCGCTAAAAGTCTGGCGAGAAAAGGACGACAGGCTACTGCGTCTGCGCCTGAACCGGGCCAAGGCCAACATCATCGACGCCGAAATGATTGGCCGTCTGGACGCCGCTATCAATGATGTTATCGCCAGCCCTGACGTTCACGCAGTCCTGCTCGATCATGACGGTCCGCATTTCAGTTTTGGGGCCAGTGTTGAAGAACACATGCCTGATCAATGTGCGAAAATGTTGCAGGCCCTGCATTCCCTGATCAAAAAAATGCTGATCTGCCCGGCCCCTATATTGGTTGCCGTCAATGGTCAGTGCCTGGGTGGCGGTCTTGAAGTGGCGATGGCTGGCAATATGATGTTTGTTAACCCGCAAGCCAGTCTCGGCCAACCGGAAGTCAAGCTCGCCGTCTTCGCCCCGGCGGCCAGTTGTTTGCTGCCGCGTCTGGCCGGTCAGCAAGCCGCCGAAGACATGCTTTTGTCGGGGCGTAGTATTTCCGGTGACGAGGCGGTCCGTCTGGGCATCGCGTTGCAAGCTGACGCCAACCCGGAAGCCGCAGCGCTTGCATACTTTGATGAGCATCTTGCCGGATTGTCGGCCAGCACCTTGCGTTTTGCGCTGAGCGCTGCCCGTCAGAATTTTGCCGAATCCGTCAGCGCCGATCTTGACCGGGTCGAGACACTTTATCTTGAAGGTTTGATGAACAGTGACGACGCCCACGAAGGCCTTAAAGCCTTTGTCGAAAAGCGCAGTCCCCAGTGGAGCCACAGTTAGCCATGAAAAACACCAGCGAGATCATCGAATATTGTCAGGAACTTTACGAGGACATTGACTTTACAGCCACCCGCAAGTGGAAGGACGCCGATCCTGCCCGCAAGGTCGTCGGCTACATGCCGGTTTACGTGCCGCGCGAATTGATGCACGCCGGTGGTATTCTGTCACTGGGTATTCTTGGCGGTGGCGACAGCATGGAAGTTATCCACGGTGATGCCTACTATCAAAGTTACATTTGCCGCATTCCCCGCTCAACCATCGAACTGGCCGTGACCAAGCGCCTGGATTTTGTCGATGGCATGTTGTTCCCGTCGATCTGCGATGTCATTCGCAACCTGTCGGGGATGTGGAAGTTGTTGATGCCCGATGTCTACGTGCGCTATTTCGATACCCCGCAGAATTTCATAAGCGGCATCGGTGGTGATTATTACGTCAACGAACTGCGCGAACTGAAAGAAGGCCTGGAAGGCATTATCGGTCGTGAAATAACCGATGATCAAATCAGGAATTCCATCGCCGTTTACAATGAAAACCGGCGACTGGTGAATGCGGTTTATGATTTCCGCACAGCCGAGCCGTGGAAAGCCCCGTCGTGGGAAGTCTACCTGCTGATGCGGGCCGGTATGGTTCTGCCGGTTGAGGAGCACTCGCAGTTGATGAGCGATTATCTGGCTGCGGCGGTTTCCGAAGACAAACCCATGCGCGACAACTGCCGGATCATCTTGCAAGGCTCATTTTGCGAGCAACCACCGCTCAATCTTATTAAATCCATTGAACTTTCGGGCTGTTATATCGTCGATGACGACTACATGCTGGTGACCAGATGGCTGCTCGAAGATGTGCCAACCGATGGCGATCCACTTGTTAACTTGTCAGAAGCCTTCATCAAACATTCGGGTGAAACCGCCGCCAAGTACGTGCCCGACGCGGCAGATAAAGGGAAGTTCCTGATTAATGCGGTTAAAGACAAGGCGGCTGAAGGGGTCATCTTCGCGGCCCCCAGTTTCTGCGATCCGGCCCTGCTTGACAGGCCGATGATGGCAGGTGCCCTTAGCCGCACCGACATCCCTTACATTTCGTTCAAGTACGCCGAAAATTCCGGTCAGATGCAGCCGATCCGCGAGCAGGCCGGAACCTTTGCAGACACCATCAAGCTATGGAGTGAAGCATCATGAGCCCCGCAGATATCAATGAAGACGTGATCAAAGAATCCTCAATGCTGAAGCAGAAGGAGATGATCTCCGCCAATTATGAAAAACTGACCAGCGCCCCCGAAACCGGACAGAAAGTCGCCTCGACCTATGTTCCGGGTAACCTCAACGAACTGATCATGTGTTTCGACATGCTCAATAACTTGCCTGAAATCAACGCCATTCAGAACGGTATGCGCAAGCAATCTGGAGCAATGATTCAGGACGCCGAAAAGATGGGTCATTCAGAAGATGTCTGTACCTATGTAAAAGCCGACATCGGCAACATGGCCAAGGGTGCCATTGCGCCCAACGGCAAACCGATGCCGGTGCCGGACCTGCTGATGCTGTCCTATACGGGTTGTTTCACGTTTCTTAAATGGTTCGAGCTTCTGCGCGACCAGTACGGCTGCCGCACCGCCATGCTGCACGTTCCTTACGAAGGCGACGGGGTCATCACCGCCAACATGCGTGACTATGTGGTCAAGCAGTTGAAGGAAGAAGTCATTCCGACTTTCGAGGAAGTCAGCGGCGTCAAATTCGATATTGACCGTCTGCGTGAGAATTTAAAAAATTCGGCCAAGGCGGAAGAAGATTTCGTCTGGGTGCTTGAAAGCGCCAAGAACAAACCGTCCCCCATCGATGCCTATTTTGGCGGCGTCTATTATGTGGGCCCGATCTTTACCGCCTTCCGTGGCACCACCGACGCCATTGATTATTACAAAATCCTGCGCGGTGAAATCGAGCAACGCATTGCCAGCGGCCAGGGCCCGATTACGCCGGAAGGTGAAATGAAGGAAGAAAAATACCGCCTCGTCGTCGAAGGTCCGCCCAACTGGACCAGCTTCCGCGAGTTCTGGAAAATGTTTTACGACGAAGGCGCTGTGGTTGTTTCCAGCACCTACACCAAGGTTGGCGGCGTTTACGATTATGACGGTTTCCGTCACGACCCGGACAATCCGTTGGAAAGTCTGGCCGACTACTGTCTTGGGTGCTACACCAACCGCAACCTGCCCATGCGCGTCGACATGATCGAGAAGGCCATGGAAGAGTATCAGGCCGATGGCTTCCTGATTAACTCGATCAAGAGCTGCAACAGTTTTTCGGCTGGCCAGCTGATGATGATGCGGGAGGTTGAAAACCGCACCGGCAAGCCCGCCGCCTTCATCGAGACGGACCTTGTTGACCCGCGTTATTTCTCGCCAGCTAACGTCAAGAATCGGTTGGAAAGTTATTTTCAGATGATCGACCAGAAACGTGCTGGCGGTTCCCCGTCGCGTGCGGCTTAAAGGACCAGGAATATGAAATGTTATATCGGAATCGACCTCGGATCGACCACCACCAAAGCGGTGTTAATGGACGATAAGGCTGACATCCTGGGACGCGGCATCACCAATTCCCGTTCTAACTATGAAACCGCCGCCGCCGTCGCCAAGCAGGAAGCGCGCCTGGGTGCCCGGCTGACGCTGTTCCGCCGGGGCCTCACGGAGCTGACCGAACTGGAAGGTATCGACGTGCTGATGGCCGATCTGGAACGCTCGATCCGCTGCGAGCAGTTCACGGAGCAATTGCAGGATCTTCACGACACCTGCGCCTCACATATAAGCGACGGTGCCGATGATATCAAAGAGGCATTGGATGAGGTGTTCGTCCTTTTGGCGGAAGAAAGCCCGGCCCTGTTTACCCGCGAAGCCAAGCGCAAGTCTGATTTTTTCCGGGATATTGCGGGCTCGCGGGTGATGAAGCTGGGCGAGCAGGTGGCAAAGAAACGCGGCGTCAGTTTTGATACGCTGCTCAACCTCTATGACAAATCCATCATTGATGTTGAAAACCGGCCGCCCGAAGGCGGCCTGAGCGAAAAATTTCGCGCCGGTTTGCACCGCCTTCTTGAAGGTTCTCCGGAATTTGAAATTGACGAGGAGCTGGCCCAGATTGCCCTGTCAAAAGCGCTGGATGTGGAGCTTGAAGAAACCTATGTCGTTGGCACCGGATACGGTCGGGTGACGTTGCCTTTCCCCAAAGAACATATCCGCTCGGAAATTCTCTGCCACGGACTGGGCGCTCATTTGATGTATCCGCATACCCGCACGGTGCTCGACATCGGCGGTCAGGACACCAAGGCCATTCAGGTCGATGCAGAGGGCATTGTCGAAAACTTCCAGATGAATGATCGCTGCGCCGCCGGCTGCGGACGGTATCTGGGCTATATCGCCGATGAAATGAACATGGGACTGCACGAACTTGGCCCCATGGCCATGAAATCGACCAAGAACGTGCGAATCAATTCAACCTGCACGGTGTTCGCCGGGGCTGAACTGCGTGACCGTCTGGCCCTTGGCGAGAAGCGCGAGGATATTCTTGCCGGTTTGCATCGGGCTATTATTCTGCGCGCCATGTCGATTATTTCGCGTTCCGGCGGCATTAGTGAAGGGGAGTTTACCTTCACCGGCGGCGTCGCCAACAATGGTGCCGCAGTCAAGGAGTTGAAAAAACTGGTCAATGAAAACTACGGCGAAGTGACCATTAACATTGACCCGACTTCTATCTATACAGGTGCGCTGGGGGCCGCAGAGTTCGCCCGCCGCGCAGTCATTCATTAAGGAGATATAAGGTCATGACCATTACCGCAGGCATTGATGTTGGCACAGGCGCCGTCAAGACAGTCGTTTTTGATGTCCAGGACGGTGGCGCAGGCGAGATCAAGTGGCTTTCCCGCCAGACCGAAAAAATCCGTCAGCGTGATCCGCACAGACTGGCCCGCGAGGCCTTTGATAATGCGCTTGAAGAAGCCGGGGTAACGCAGGAAGATGTTGCCTATATCGCAACGACAGGCGAAGCCGAAAGCCTTGATTTCACCACCGGTCACTTTTATTCGATGACCACCCACGCCCGCGGTGGTATCTATCTTGAACCCCGCGCCGGGGCCATTCTGGATGTCGGGGCGTTGCATGGCCGCGCCATTATTATTGACGAACGCGGCAAGGTTTTGAACTACCGCATGACCTCGCAGTGTGCGTCCGGATCCGGCCAGTTTCTGGAAAACATCGCCCGTTATCTGGGCATTACCCAGGAAGAGATCGGCGGTCTTTCAAAGGTTGCCGATGCGCCGGAAAAAGTCTCCTCAATCTGCGCGGTGCTGTCGGAAACCGATGTCATCAACATGGTTTCGCGTCAGGTCTCGACCCCCAATATTCTCAAAGGCATTCACCTTTCCATGGCCGGACGGCTGGTCAAGTTGCTCCGGGCCATCAAAATGAAGGAAGGCACGGTCCTGATGACCGGTGGCCTGGCGCTTGATACCGGCCTGCTTGCAGCCCTGAACGAAGAAATGATTGGTCAGAAAGTTTCTGTCGAAGCCTTGAGCCACAAAGATTCCATTTACGCCGGGGCCATTGGTGCTGCAATATGGGGCGCTTTTCGGCATGAAAAACTAGCCAAGATCGGGGCCCTTCCTCTGGCTTCCTGATTGAAGGTAGCCAAGGAGAACCAGGGTGAACGAAGCTTTTATTTGTGACGGGGTCAGAACCCCAATCGGTCGTTACGCGGGTGGCTTGTCATCCGTGCGCACCGATGATCTGGCGGCTCTCCCGATAACGGCACTGATGGAACGAAACACCGGCGTTGACTGGAACAAGGTCGATGATGTGATCCTTGGCTGTGCCAATCAGGCAGGTGAGGACAATCGCAACGTCGCCCGCATGGCGGCCTTGCTTTCGGGCCTGCCTGCCGAAATTTCCGGTGCCACCATCAACCGATTGTGCGGATCAGGGCTCGACGCCATCGGCACGGCAGCGCGGGCCATCAAAAGTGGCGAGACAGACTTGATGATTGCCGGTGGGGTCGAAAGCATGTCGCGGGCACCACTGGTTATGCCCAAGGCGGACGTGGCCTTTTCACGCAAGGCGGAAATTTATGACACGACCATCGGCTGGCGTTTTGTCAATCAACTGATGGACAAGCAGTACGGCACGGATTCCATGCCCGAGACTGCCGAAAACGTTGCCGCCGATTTTGCCATCAGCCGCGAGGATCAGGACGCCTTCGCGCTGCGCTCCCAGCAACGCACGGCGGCGGCCCAGGCTGCAGGTATCTTTGCCGGAGAAATTATTCCCGTCAGCATAGCCAAGCGGCGCGGTGATCATGTTGTGATCAGCGAAGACGAGCATCCCCGTGGCGACACCACTCTTGAGCAATTGGCCAGCCTGGGGACGCCGTTTCGGGATGGCGGTACGGTTACCGCGGGCAATGCCTCGGGCGTCAACGACGGGGCCGGTGCGCTTCTTGTTGCCTCGGAAAAGGCGGCTACGGACAATCAATTGACTCCACTGGCCCGGATCGTCGGCATGGCCAGTGCGGGGGTCGCGCCGCGCATCATGGGTATGGGGCCGGTCCCGGCGACGCGTAAAGTGCTGGCCCAGACGGGCCTTAAACTTGAAGACATGGGGGTCATCGAATTAAATGAGGCATTCGCCGCCCAGGCCCTGGCGGTCTGCCGGGATCTTGGTCTCGCCGACGATGCGCCCCACGTCAATCCCAACGGCGGGGCCATCGCGCTTGGCCATCCGCTCGGTATGAGTGGGGCCCGGCTGGTGATGAGTGCGGCCTACGAAATGCAGCGCTATGATCACCGCTACGGCCTCGCCACCATGTGTATCGGGGTCGGCCAGGGAATTGCCATGGTTCTGGAAAAAGTTTGAAGGACATCCATTGAACATTGATAAGTCTGAACTCAACAAGCTCTGCAAGGTGTTGGCGTTAACCAACTCTGACAAGCCCGGTGAGGCGCTGGCCGCTTTTCAGTCGGCGAAGCGCTTGTTGTTGCGTCAAGGTTTGTCCTTTGAAGATATTGTCGCCCAGCATTTCGACGATACGGGGATGTCCCTGCAAGAACAGAACGCGGTGCTTAAAAAACAAAAATCCTCCCTGCAACGTGAAACCGTCGAGCAGGCTCGCGAGTTGAAGGAGCACAAAGCCGCGCTCAAAGATTTGCTCAATCAGGTTTGGGAACTGCGTGAGGGTGAGACACCCTGTGCACCCGTCGACGAACCGCCAAAGGAAACAATTGATGAATTTTACTGGCCTAGTCTAAGCGGTTAGAAAATTTATCGAAGGCGCTGTGGCCACCAAATTTATCAACCCACTGTGAAGCCAATTCAAGACCTTTAGCACGGTCTTCAGGGCTGATGTCGTTTGTCAGCAGGCTCAGGTTTTTGGCCGCCACGGCGTCACCTCCTGAAGCTGCGATGGCCCACCACATGAAGGCTGGGGCGGCGTCTTGTGGGGTATCCATGTAAAAAAGCATACCGAGATTGAATTGCGCCTGAACCAGCCCCTTCTGGGCGGCACGTTCGTACCATTTACGCATATCTTTGTCAGGTCGAAGTCCGCCTTCGCCCTGCCTGTGCATCTGGGCGAGGTTGTACTGGGCGCCAGTATGATCCTGACGGGCTGCTTGCGCATAATACCGGGCGGCACGTTCTAAATCCCGGGTGACGCCAGCACCCTCGTAAAACATCAGGCCCAGATGATAACGGGCCTGGGCATTCCCCTGCTCGGCGGATAAAAAAAAGTAATCGGCCGCCTCAGTCAGGTCTTGTTGTACGCCCAATCCCTGACGCAACATCAGAGCTATTTTGAATTGTGCCTGAACGTTTCCCTGATTGGCTGAAAGTCGATACCAATTGATCGCTTCTTCAAAATCCTCGGGTATGCCGTTTGCGGTTTCATGCATTTGGGCAAGCCGGTACTGCGCTCCGGCATGGCCCTGCCCGGCTGCCTGACGGAACCACTTTAGCGCCGCCTGTTCGTCCAGAACCTGTTGATCATGGGCAAATATGCGAGCCAGGGAATATTGTGCCTCAAGGTGTCCCTGTTCGGCGGCAAGCTGGTACCATTTGATGGCTTCGGTGACATCTCTTGCCTGCAATTCTCCACCAGTATAGATGTCGCCCAGGGCGTTCTGAGCGTTGGCATTTCCTTCATTTGCGGCGGCGAGTAGCAGTTTCATCCGTTATCAGCTGGTCTTTTTTGGTGAAGAAAAGATACTAAAAAAGGCGGCAGAATAGAACTGCCAGATATTGGAACCTTACAGGGACGCGCGTTCCATTTGTTTTAGAAGCGTCGTCAGGGTAATGGATTTCAGGGTGGAAACGGCGATTTCCTCGATTTCAGTCATCACCCTGTTCAGGGCGAGGCCGATGTCGGCTTCATCACCGGTTTGGGGAAAACCAGCGTCATGGGTGTCGATGTCTTCAAACAGGCTGACGATGTCGTATAACGTGACTCGCTTGGCGTTGCCGCTGAAGCGATAACCGCCACCGGCGCCGCGCATGGACTCAACCAGACGGGCCCGCGCAAGATCCCGCATCACCTTGGCCAGATGGTTGGCCGATATGCCGAATTTGTCGGCAATGTCGGCTGCGGAAATTTGATGCTGTGGGTCTTTTGCCAGTTCAAGGACGGCAAACAGGGCGCACTGGGTTGCTTTTTGCAATCTCATTGAATTTTATGTCCCCCCACCATCACCGAGCGGCATTTCCAACTGGATAAACGGCCCGCCCATCATGCCTTGGGACCTGAAAAATGTCATGTTCAATTCATCATCACGGGCCAGCATGGTGCGTACCGTATCAACCCCGGCTTTGGTAAGGCAGTCGCAGATGGACTGAAAAAGGGTGGAGCCGACTTTATTGAGGCGGGTCGCCGGATCTACGCCAATGGCGAAAACCCAACCGCTGGGCTGGGAGCCGAACTCCCAGGTCCGCACCTCGCCAATAATAAAACCGATAAGTTTGCTGTTTTTATCTTCGGCGATCAGGAAGAAACGATTTTCGCGGTCTCCATAGCGGGCAAACATGTCGGCCCAGTATTCGGGCTTGCTCAGATTTGTGATGCTGGCGTCGATGCCGGTAACCGCTTCGATATCCGTCGCCCGGGCGCCACGAATGCTATAGTTACCTGCGTTTTTATTCTGATTTGCCTCTGTGGACATATTTCCCCTCCGACCACCCTTTTACGTCCTTGACAGGATGGAGGGGCTAAATCAAAATGTAAATAGGAATTTTGGTACCTATTTGAGCTTTAGGCTCTATTCCCAAAATATCACTGCAGAAAGAGCCAAAACGATAATGATCGATTTCACCACCTATCCCGATATTTATAAACACTGGAAACTGTCTTTCGATGGCCCTGTGGCGACCCTTGCCATGGATGTGGATGAGGACTGTGGCCTTAAGCCGGACTATAAACTGAAGCTCAATTCTTACGATCTGGGCGTCGATATCGAATTATATGACGCCGTTCAGCGTCTGCGTTTCGAACACCCGGAAGTGCGCTCGGTCGTTATCACGTCAGCCAAGGATCGGGTCTTTTGCTCCGGAGCCAATATCACCATGCTGGGCTCCTCGAGCCATGCCGAAAAGGTCAACTTCTGCAAGTTCACCAATGAAACCCGCAACGGCATCGAAGACGCCACGGAAAATTCCGCTCAAAGCTACATTTGTTCCATAAATGGAACGGCGGCCGGTGGCGGTTACGAACTGGCGCTG
>JACNJU010000025.1 GCA_014382375.1 Rhodospirillaceae bacterium | reverse complement strand
GCCATGGGTAAATTTGCGCTGCGTGGTCTTTGTCAAAGTCTTGCCCGTGAGCTCTCACCGCAAAACATTCACGTCGCTCATTTCGTCATAGACGGGCACATCCTTAACAAAGAACGTGGCGCGCCCTTTGACGATCCGGCAACGTCACTTGACCCGGCGGCAATCGCCAAAACGTACCTCAACATCGCCCGCCAGGATTCCAGTGCCTGGACATGGGAGGTCGAACTCAGGCCTTCCGTGGAGTCTTTTTAACCGGGTTCTTTTGTCCGTGACGGCCCTACAAACTGCCGCCCGGTCGCATCAGCGCCGCTTTGTTAAGCTCGCTGGTAATATAGTCGAAGGCTTCGTCGACGGTTTCCAGACGCTTGAACAAATTCAAATCATCGACCGAAATGGTTCCATAGCGGACAAGCGCATCGAAATTTATAACCTCGTTCCAGAACGATGCCCCATAAAGCACAATCGGCATTTTCTTGTTTAGTTTTTGGGTCTGGATAAGGGTTATCAGCTCGAAAAACTCGTCCATGGTGCCAAAACCACCGGGAAAGGCGATCAGCGCCTTGGCCAGGTAGGTGAACCAGAATTTGCGCATGAAGAAGTAATTGAATTCAAAATTCAGTTCGCGCGAAACATAGGGATTATCGGACTGTTCGTGGGGAAGCGAAATATTAAGGCCGATATTAAGGCCCCTGGCTTCCGAAGCCCCCCGGTTGGCGGCTTCCATCAGGCCCGGCCCACCACCGGTGCAGACGACAAAACGCCGTCGTCCTTTCTCGAGTCCCTTCGACCACTTGGTCAGGCGCTTGGCCAGTTCGCGGGCATCTTCATAATATCGGGACATGGCCAGATCCCGTTCAGCATCTGAAATCCGCTCGACAGCGCCACTTTCCCTGGCCTCTTTCAAGGCCGCACGGGCCTGTTTTCGCGCAAGCACCCGGGCGGAGCCGAAAAAGACAATGGTGTCGCTGACGTTGAAATCCTCGAAGCGGGATTCCGGCTCAAGATATTCCGACAAAATCCGCAAGGTGCGGGCCTCGCGCCGTTTCAGGAAGCCGGAATTCTTATAGGCCTTGACCGGCCAGTCGTCGTCATCCAGTTCGGACATGATGTGCGTCTCCTATATCGATAAACCTGTCAGGTCAGGGATGATCATCGTTCCGCCGGGAAAGGGGTTATCTTCCCCATGGCCGACCCGGCCGATAAATTGAAGTCCGGCTTCCTCTGCCCCGTGGTAATCGGTCATGGCGTCGCCGACGAACAGACAATCCGGCCCGTTCAGGCTATGCTCGAAAAGCAGGTCCATGACAATCGGCCCCTTGCGCCGCGGCGACCCATGGGCCGAGGTGAAATAACCGCTCATACCGCGGCGCTCGATAATGTCCTGCAATTCCGCCTCTGGTGTTCCTGAAACAACAAAGATCGGCAATTTTTTGCTGTTGCTTTTAAGAAAATCGAGGGCCCCCGGAACCCCGTCACAAGCGACGACGGCTTCCAATACCAGGGAGCTGTAGCGTTTGGCCAGTTCAGCCAGTTCATTCTCACTCAGCTCAATGCCGAGTAACTGCCGGTGGCAATGGAGGATTTTATCAACCCGCGAGATACCCTCATGGGCCAGATGATAAGCCAGCGCCTGCTTGAGAACAGCCTCACCGTGTTCTGCGTAAAGGGTGCGGAATGCCCGGGATTTAATTTCGGCGGATTCAACCAGAACCCCGTCGAAATCAAAAAATATTGCCTGATACTTAATCGACCTAATCCTCCTGATCTTTTTCCAGCCAGCGGGCCTGGGCCTGTGTATCGCTATCCTTGGCTTCGACCCAGCTTGCGCCCTTTTCAGATTCTTCGAGCTTCCAGAACGGGGCCTCTGTCTTAAGCCAGTCTATCAGGAAACGACAGGCATCAAAGGCGGCGTCCCGATGGGCGGAAGAGGCCGCGACCAGAACAATTTGATCGCCCGGTTCGAGACGACCGTAACGATGGATGATCAGGGTCTTTTCCAGGGGCCAGCGGGTCTGCGCCTCGGCCTCTATTTCAGCCAGCGCCTTTTCGGTCATACCCGGATAGTGTTCCAGGGTCATGGCGCTGATTTCGGTTTCACCGGCCATCTCGCGAACCAGTCCACTAAAGGCGCAGACACCGCCGACGCCCTTGTTTCCGGCGCTTAAGGCGGCAACTTCCTGGCCAAAATCGAAATCTTCACGCTGCACCCGGATCATGGTTAGCCCCCCGTCACCGGTGGGAAAAAGGCCACTTCATCATCGGGGCCAACGGGATGCTGCAGCTTGACGTGTTCCTGATTGACGGCGGCGCGGATTACACTGACATCGGTGAACGCCTGAGCATGGCCGGCACTTTGCTCTTTCAGCCAGTCGATCAGGCTCTCCACGGTGGTCACACTGACAGGCGGGGTCAGCTCTTCGTTACTGACACCGGTCTTGTCACGGACCCAGGAAAAATAAAGTATTTTCACATCTTCTCCTTAAATTAAGGGCACATTTCCGTGAAAGGCAGGAAATCAACCAGCTCTCCCTCATTTATCTGGGCTTGTTCCTCGCCCACTTCAACGAGCCCGTCAGAGGCGACCATCGAGGTCAACACCCCGGAGCCGGAAGCAGGATACAGATGGGCGCTATAATCGCCGTCGGTGTCTTTTTCCAGACGCGCCCGCAACCATTCCCGACGCTCGCCCTTGCCCTTGAAGGAAAAGGCAGCGCGCACTTTATAGGTAGGGGCCGTCACATCAAGCGCCCCGGACAACCTGAGGACCAGCACCCGGGCAATGCACATGAAGGTGACCATGGCCGCCACCGGATTACCGGGCAAGCCGACAAACGGCGTTCCAGCGACCTGACCAAAGGCGATAGGTCGTCCCGGCTTGATCGCCAGACGCCAGAAGTGCAAGGAACCCAGCTTTTCCACTGCTGGCTTTATGTGATCTTCATCGCCAACCGACACCCCGCCCGATGTAAACAGCAGGTCATGGTCTTTGGCCGCTGCCTTCAGGGCGTCGCCGATAACGGTTTCGTCGTCTTCGAGAATGCCAAGGTCCGTGACCAGACAGCCCAGACGTTCAAGCAGACCCATGATGGTGTAGCGGTTGGCATCGAAGATACAGCCTTCCGGCGCTTCCCCGTCCGGGTCGCGGACTTCGTCGCCGGTTGAAAACACGGCCACCCGCAGGCGCTTGTAGACGCTCAACGTGCTGCGCCCAACAGAGGCGGCGAGACCTATTTCCTGTGGCCTGAGGCGCTTTCCCCGGCCTAGAATAACCGACCCGGTTTCCACATCCTCGCCCTTGAAACGGCGGTTGGCGCCCGCTTTGATACCGGGCGGCAAAATCACATCATCGCCTGCAAGGCGCACATCTTCCTGCATAAACACCGTATCGGCACCTGCGGGCATGGGTGCGCCGGTGAAAATCCGGTAGGCCTGACCCTGTTTTGCCAACCCATCCAACTTATGGCCGGCGGTGATCCGCCCGCCTATGGGCAGACGGGTATCGGCATCGGGGTTAAGGTCCCGATGGATAACAGCGTATCCATCGACGGCTGAATTATCATGGGGCGGAACATGACGCTCCGCCTTGACGTTTTCGCCAAGTATCCGGGCCAAAGCGCGGCCCAAGGACACTTCTTCGGTGTCGACGACGGCCTCGACTGTTTTCTCCAACTGCTCAAGAGCAACGTCAAGCGGCGTCAACTCATCGCCGTGGGCGAAACAGTCATCCTTAAGTTGGGTCATTGTGCCCACCCTCAAGCTCGCAGCGGGCGACGATAAAATCGGCGATGGCGGCAATATTATTAATGTCGATAACCGGGATATCGAGGCCTTCAACGGCGCTGTCGCAAGCAAGCGCAACAATTTCCTTGTCTTCCCTGCACCGCATCGGCTTTCCTGTCGCCTGACGGGAAACCTCCAACTTGTCATAGTGACGGCCCTTAAAGCCTTCAACCAGCAGCAGATCGACCGGTGTCATCTGGGCAATCAGTTCATCCATATCCGGTTCAGGGGCGCCGCGCAACTCATGCATCAGGGCCCAGCGATTTGATGAGGACACCAGCACTTCACTGGCCCCGGCCTGGCGATGCTCAAAAGAATCCTTGCCCTTGCGGTCCAGATCAAAACGGTGATGGGTGTGCTTCATGGTCGAAACGCTATACCCGCGCCCGATCATCTCTGGCAATAATTTAACCATCAGGGTGGTCTTGCCACTGCCGCTCCATCCGGTGATGCCGAATACTTTCATGCTAGTACCCACTATCATCGGATTCAGTTATATGCTGTATGCCAGCCTTCAGGTAATCGTAGCCGGTGCCAACGGTAAGGGCGGCAGCGACCCACAGGCCGACGATACCGATTTCCATCGTTGTGACAGGGCCAAAATCCGGCCCGGAAGCGCCGACCAGCAGGAACCCAAGGGCCAGCATCTGGATAAAGGTCTTCCATTTTGCCAGCACCGTTACCGGTACCTTGACCTGAACTTCGGCCAGAAACTCGCGCAAGCCCGAAACCAGAATTTCCCTAAACAGGATGACGACTGCCGGGATCACCGTAAAGCCCGAAATTGCGTCGCTGGCGACCAACATCAACAGCACCGCCGAAACCAGCAATTTATCGGCAATGGGGTCAAGAAACCGGCCCATCGACGATTGTTGCTGCCAGGCGCGAGCCAGATAACCATCAAAAAAATCGGTGATACAGGCATAGGTGTACACCCCAAATGGCAACCAGTTACCAAGTGGCGAAGGCAGGAACATCAGGCCGATGATCACAGGAATCGAACCGATCCGTGAAAAGGTCAGAATATTCGGCAGGTTTACCCGCATGTGCGCTTTCCAGTCTTTGTGTTCTGTCATGATACCCAGGTTTTTATAAGTTTAACCCTCTGTGTGGAACCAGTCATAGATTTTCTTGGCCATCGCTTTACTAACCCCTTCGACGGCTTCCAGGTCAGTAAGTCCCGCCCCCTCTACCGATGGTGCCGAACCAAAGTGATGGAGCAGCGCTTTCTTGCGCCTGGGGCCAATGCCGGGGATCCCGTCGAGGCTCGATTTGGTCACCGCCTTGCCCCTTTTTTGACGATGAAAGCCAATGGCGAAACGGTGCGCTTCATCCCGAAGTCGTTGTAGAAAGTACAATACCGGATCGCGCGGGGCCAGACTGATCGGTTCGCGGCCAGGCAGGAAAATGCGCTCGCGTCCGGCATTGCGATCAACGCCTTTGGCAATGCCGGCAACAACCACATCATCAATTTCAAGTTCTTTAAGAACATCCAGAGTGACGCTCAACTGTCCAACCCCGCCATCGATCAACACCAGATCGGGCCATTGGCCGCGTGAGCGCTCCGGGTCTTCTTTGAGGGCGCGAGAAAAGCGCCGCGTCAGCACTTCACGCATCATCGCGTAATCATCTCCGGGGGTGATATCCGGGTTTTTGATGGTAAACTTGCGGTAGGCGTTTTTCATCATGCCCTCGGGACCAGCGACGATCATGCAGCCAATCGCCTTGGTGCCGGATATATGGCTGTTGTCGTAGACTTCGATACGCTCAGGCGCTGCATCCAGGTCCAGCACCTCGGCCAGACCCTCAAGCAACCGGCGTTGTGAGGCGCTCTCCGACAAGCGGCGCCCCAAGGCTTCGCGGGCATTGTCAAGAGCGTGCTCAACGAGATTGAGCTTATCGCCACGTTGCGGGCAAACGACCGAGACCTTGCGCCCGGACTTGACCCCCAAAGCATCCGCTATCAATGCCTGATTGGGAAGGCGATGGGACAGCAGCAACAGGCGTGGTGGTTCCTTGTTGTCATAGAACTGGCCGATGAAGGCCTCAAGCACCTGGGCTTCATTTTCGTCCCTTGCGTGGGACGGATAATAGGCGCGGTTGCCGAAATTGCGGCCACCGCGAAAGAAGAAAACTTCAATGCAGGTATGGCCACCGGCCTGATGGGCGGCGATCACATCGGCCTCATCGACGCCGGATAAATTGATGTCCTGATGGGCCTGAACACGGGTCAGGGCGCGAATGCGGTCCCGAAAGCCAGCGGCGGTCTCGTAATCCTGCTGGTCGCTGGCAGTTTGCATGCGTCTGGCCAGATCGCGCTGGATTTTTTGACTTTCACCGGTCAGAAAGGCGCGCGCCTGGGCCACCAGTTCTGCATATCCGGCAACATCAATGCGATCAACGCACGGCGCAGAGCAGCGTTTGATTTGATAGAGCAGGCACGGCCGTGTCCGGTTTTCAAAGACGCTGTCCGAACACGTCCTGAGGAAGAAAGCCCTTTGCAGGATGGTCAGCGTCTCGTTAACCGCCCAGACCGAGGCAAAGGGACCAAAATATTGACCTTTGCGGTTTTCGGCACCGCGGTGCTTCATCACCTGGGCAAAGGCGTGGCCGCCGGTAAGCAATATTTTTGGAAATGATTTGTCGTCACGCAGCAAAATATTATAACGCGGCTTATAGCGCTTGATCAGATTGGCCTCAAGCAGCAGGGCCTCGGCTTCCGTATGGGTGGTGACGAACTCCATTGAAGCGGTCTCCGATATCATCCGCAGCAAACGGGTCGGCTGGCGTTTCAGGTTGGTATAACTGGCGACCCGTTTGTTCAGATTTTTCGCCTTGCCCACATAAAGGACATCGCCACCGCTGTTGATCATCCGGTATACCCCCGGGGCGGCGTCCAGTGTGCGCAGATGGGCTTCGATAACTCTCACCCCGCCGGGGCGAATATCGGCCTGTTTGGCAGATTTTCCAGCCTTGTCCTTGTCTGGGTGTTTTTTCGCCATCAGTGGTATTTGAACGAAACCGGGCCCCGCGTCAACGCATGCTCTAGATCAGTTCACATTTAGTCTGAACACGTTGGCTTCGAACGAAACGTGAAAAACTGATCGATTTTTTAAAGATCGAGCCGATCACACTCAAACGGAATCAAGTAATGATTCCGTTTGAGTGTGATCGGCTCTGTCGACTCCAAAAGCTTTTCTTCAGGCGTTCACCAAACATATCCACGACTCTTGTGGATAAGATTGTTGAAAACCCACGATCTGAAGAAAAGAAACCAAATAAGCCATACAATTTCTAAAATTGCTTAAAAAATGTGCAAATTTGTAACTCTTTGTTTTTAAAAGAGAAAATTTAAAGCAAGCGGAAAACGGATCAACAGGCACTTTTTCAAGGAATATTTTGCTATCGATACAACAGAAAACACTAACCTGTGCACAACTCGTTATGTTTCCTTTTCATGAATCTATTTATTGCAATGGGTTGCAGGAATTTTTGAAACTCATCAAGCAACTACGGAGCGGCAAAAACAGGGCCAAAATCAGATTTCAGGATTAAATCTCTCGATCTCGACGCCGACGCTGACGGCGTCTTCAAGGATATCAAGTTTCTCGATGCGGATTCGGGCAGAGCGCACACGCTTGTCTGTCAGGCACATGGCAGCCATATCCTCGGCCAGGGTTTCGACCAGATTGACATGATCCCTGGCGATCAGTTGACGCACCCCTTTGGTCAGCTCTTCGTAACAAACCACATTGGCCAGATCATCATTCAACTGGCCGTTGGTCTCCCCTTCACGGACGGCAAGGTCAAGGTTGATACGCACCCTTTGAGTGGCTTCACGTTCGAACTGATGAACCCCGATTGAACAATCAAGGACCAGGTCGCGAATAAAAACATGACGAAGAGCGGCCCGCGCATCGGCTATGTTTCGAGGTTGTACAAGTTCCATCGGACTGCCAGTCATCATCTTTGCCTCACGTTATTCCCTTGTTCCGCCTCCCGGCGGTTCCTGACTCCAACCCAAGTGTTGGCCACTATCAAGGGCGATCATTTGTCCAGTCATCGATGGTGCCTCAAGGATGAACCTGACAGCATCGACTATCTCTTCCAACGTAATCTTACGCCGCATTGGAAGCGACGACCATTGTTTGATAAACGCCTTTTCTGACTGCCTGGAACTGGGCAATACAGGCCCCGGGCCAATGGCGTTAACACGAATGTGCGGGGCCAGGGACATGGCAAGGGTTTGTGTCAATGTCCACAAACTGGCCTTGCTTAAGGTGTAAGAGAGAAAATGCGGGGTCAAATTCCAGACCCGCTGGTCAATAATATTGACCACATTGCCTTCCAGCTCTGCCGGTAACTGTTCCCTGAAAGACTGAACCAGAACAAACGGCGTGCGCAGATTTACCTGCATATGGTCGTCCCACGACTGGCGGCTGGCAGTGTCGACGGAATCTTCTTCAAAAATCGAAGCATTGTTAATCAGGCAGGTAAGCGGGCCGGTCTGTTCAACGCTTTTCGGAATGAGATCCAAGACCTGCTGTTCATTATTCAGATCAGCCTGAATCGCTACAGCCTCGCCGCCTTGCTCACGAATAGTCCCGGCCAGGTTTTCAGCGGCCTCTTCAGATGTGCCGTAATGCAAAACCACCCGCCAGCCATCCCTGGCCAGCCCAAGGGCGATGGCCTTGCCAATTCGCCGGGCAGCGCCCGTAATAAGAACTGTCTTCATGGGCCGACTTTGCGCGATACCCGAAGACGTTTCAACCCAGAATCTCCAACACCGCCGAAACACCGTACACCTGGGCAAAAATATAGGCCCCGTAGGCGCTCAAAAAGACGATTGCTGTCGCACGGCCGATCCGCCAGGCACCCATCAGATACGGCATCAATGCGACCGTCACCCCCAGCATCAACCAGAGATCAAAATCAAGCACTTGCGCGGGGACATGAAGGGGCGTCACCAACGCCACCGTACCGATCACCGCCAACACATTAAACAGGTTGGAGCCAACCACATTACCCAGCGCCACTTCCGTATGACCACGCATGGCGGCAACAACCGAAGCCGCCAGTTCGGGCAAGGACGTGCCAAAAGCCAAAACCGTCAAGCCAATAACTTCTTCTGCGACGCCCAAGGCCCTGGCCAGTTCCACCCCACCATCAACCAGTAAATCAGCACCGATGACGACACCCGCCAGCCCGGCCAGTATCGCCATCCAGATTATCTTCAAGGATGTAAGCCCTTCAAAATCCTTGACTTCCTCTACATAAATTTCGGCACTAACGCCGCCATTACGGGACTCCCTAAGGTAAGCCCGGATCAGAAAACCGACCAGCAGGACAATCAGGACAGCGCCTTGCCAGCTGCCAATAGGACCCGACCAGCAAAACCATCCGAACAATGCGCTGGCGGCAAGCAGCATCATGGCATCGTTTTTTAAGGCGTAGGGCTGTATGGAAATTGGCATGAACAAAGCCGCAGCACCCAGTATCAACAACATATTGGCCATATTGGAGCCGATAACGTTACCAAGGGCCATCGCCGATGATCCGGCGAGCGCTGCGTCCATACTAACCAGCAATTCGGGGGCCGACGTTCCAAAAGCAATAATCGTCATGCCAATAACCAAAGGCGAAATATCCAGCCTACGAGCCAGTCCCACGGCGCCGCGAACAAGAATATCTGCGCTGCCCAACAAGAAGACAAAGCCCAGCAAAACTTTCAAATACATCATGGGATTATCTGGTGCCTTCAATAAAGGGGCGGAATTCGCCGACAATATCCGCATACAAGGCGCGTTTAAAGGGGACAATCAGATCAACAATTTCATCGATCCCGACCCACTTCCAGGCACTGAATTCAGCCTCTCCATGGGCCTTAAGGTCAATATCCCCATCCCCGCCGGTAAAGCGCAGAAGGAACCATTTTTGCCTCTGGCCACGAAACTTGCCGCCCCAGATTGCGCCGACCAGTTCATCGGGCAGGTCATATTCCCGCCAGTGTTCACTCTCGGCGATAATGTCCGCCTTGTCAGTGCCGGTTTCCTCTGCCAGCTCGCGCAATACCGCTTGCCGGGGGTCTTCCCCTTCTTCAATGCCGCCCTGCGGCATTTGCCAGGCATCACTAAGGAAATCGATCCTTTTGGCAACGAACACTTGGCCCCGGGCATTAATCAGCATTGCACCGGCACAGGCCCGATAGGGTAAGTTTTCCTTCATCTGGCCGGGAACCGGATTCATGGCAGGAATTGCTTGTCAACCAGGGCCGACAAGGGTGCCAACACCAGATTCTTTGCTTCAAGGCCGCTCGTCCAGTTCGCCAGTCGCTCGATAGATGAAGGGTAGGCGTGGGCAATGGCAACAGCCGCCGGTTGCTGGATCAGGATGTTCTCCAATTCGGCCAGTTGATCATCAATAGCATCTTTGGTCGGGATTGAATCGACAATAATGTTGGAAAGAGCGCGCGGCACCCCCATTTCCGTGGCTAATTTAGGCCCCAGAGAATCCTCGTCCATTGCTCCTTCCAGGAACATCAGACCGCGGTTTTTGATTTCCCCAAGTAACGTCTTCAGATGTTCTTCCGATGTGTTGAACTTTGAGCCCAGCACCGTCATCACGCCGATATAACCGGTCATCCGGCTGAGCACAAATTCAAGCCGCAGTTGGTTTTCTTCTGGCGCGTTGGTGGTCATCTGGGCTTGTGGGCCCGGATCGGAGACCGGGAAAGTGACGGGCTCCAGGGGAACCATGATCAGCGCTTCGTGGCCAGCCTGACGGGCCTTGGCGATCCAGTCCAGCAAGCCCGGAGCATAGGGGTCAAAAGCCAGGGTGACATTGCCCGGCAACAACTGGATTGCCGCATCGGTAGCAATGGCGCTTAAACCAAGACCGCTGACGACGATGGCCACCCGGGGTTGCGCATCCTGATTTTCAAATGGCTTGGCATAGACCTGCCATGACATACGACCATCTTCGGCAATGATCGGCAACGGCCCTTGCGGGCTGGCTTCGCTTAAAGCCGGGTCATTACCTTCAGTCAGCGGAGCATCGGTAACGGCTGGCGGGGCAAGGGTGGAAAACGCCGTCGGTGACATCGCCGCTACCAGCACCCCGGCACCCGGGCCGGTCGCACCGGCGGCAATGGCGTTGAGAGATTTTGAACCCAGTGCCCTCTTCTTAGGGGCAATGTCCAGGGTCACCGTAGGAATGCCGGTTTCCTCTTTAGCCGCCTTTTCCGTTTCGCCGTCGCCGGACATGAAATACCACGCCACGCCGCCGATCAGCAGTAACGCCGCCGTAGCACCACCGCCGAAAAGAAGCATCTTGCGTTTGGACTTACCGCCGTCTTCTTCATCGTCATCATCGTCGTCATCGCCAAAATCGATATCCTCAAGTTCTTCGCTTGGGTCCAGATCGCCGCTGAGCTCACCCGACTCCTCCCCTTCAGGTTCGCTCGGGACATCACCCTCATCGCCACCGGACTCGGGTTCGGAGGCCGTCTCTTTGTCAGCGCTTTTTTCAGGTCCCCCTTCGTCAGCCGGAGAAACCGGCGCTTCACCCGAAGGGCCGTCATCGTCACCTTCAAAATCAGAAGGGTCAAAATCGTCGTCATCATCCTCGTCGTCGTCATCGGTCTTTTTTTTACCGAATTTCGGAAGCTTGATGCTGGGTATTTTGAAGGGCAGTTTCACTTATGCCACCAGCCTGTCAAAAAACGTCACTTACTAACGGCGCTCATGCCTGAGAACATGGCAACGCCCCGGATCAGGTCAAGCGCCCGGTCGAGTTGGTAGTCGCGGGGCTTGTTTTCTGCCGCCTTGTCATTGTCGTCGGGCTGTGTGGCATCGGCATCCTTCGGCTTTTCGGCTTCGCCGTCGCCGTCGCCATCGCCATTATCAAGGGCACCGCGCAAATCCGCTTCGCGGCGGGTTTTCGGCCGGGTAATTTCCTCGATCCTGGCCAATTCGACGACAATATCAGGCTCAATACCCACGGCCTGAATGGAACGGCCTGAAGGTGTGAAGTACCTGGCCGTGGTCAGGCGCATGGCACCCTGCTTGGACAGCGGCATGATGGTCTGCACCGAACCCTTGCCGAAGGACTTGGTACCCAGCAAAATCGCCCGGTTATGATCCTGCAAGGCACCGGCGACGATTTCAGAGGCCGACGCCGAACCACCGTTGATCAAAACCACCAGCGGCAAGCCGTCAATCATGTCGCCCTTGCGGGCATTATAGCGTGATGTATCTTCGGGTTTGCGCGAACGGGTCGAGACGATCTCGCCCTTGTCGAGGAAGATATCGGTGACCGAGACGGCCTGATCGAGCAAGCCGCCCGGATTGTTGCGCAAATCGAATATCACCCCCTGCAGTTCATCGCCAACAGCTTCACGGAACTTGGCGATGGCTTTCTTCACGCCGTCATCGGCCTGGGAACTGAACGAGGTAATACGCAAGTAGCCAACATTGCCTTCCATGCGCGAGCGCACCGCCCTTATCTTGACGACGGCGCGGGTGATGCTGACATCAAAATCGTCTACCCCTTCACGGCGCACTGTGAGCTTGATATCGGTGCCGACCTTGCCACGCATCTTTTCGACCGCCTGTTGCAGAGTCAGGCCGAGCACCGGTTCTTCATCAAGATGGGTGATCAGGTCACCGGCTTCGATGCCGGCGCGGAAGGCCGGGGTATCGTCAATGGGCGAGACCACTTTGACCAGTCCGTTTTCCATGGTCACTTCGATACCCAGTCCGCCGAAACGGCCACGGGTCTGAACCTGCATGTCACGATAGTTCTTGGAATTCAGGTAACTGGAATGCGGATCAAGGGATGACAACATACCGCCAATAGCCGCTTCAATAAGCTCTTCATCGGTCAGTTCCTCCACATAGTCGGAACGGACCCGCTCGAAGACATCACCAAACAGGTTGAGCAGCCGGTAGGTCTCGGCATTATTGTCATTTTTTTCCTGGGCGAAGGCGACAAAAGGCGCGAAAACAACCGCCAGGAGTGTCAGTTTGAATAATCGATTTTTCATCCGTTTACCTTAATTTTGCGCGCTGCCAGCCACGGCACAGGATTGATCGGCTGCCCGTTGCGCCGTAATTCCACATAGAGCACCGGCGGACCATTTTCCAAGCCCCCCATAATACCCGCTGGCTCGCCCGATAGCACCAGTTGGCCGATAACGTTATCAATACGGTCGAGTCCGGCAAGCAGGCTATGATATCCCTCGCCGTGTTCGATGATCAAGAGCCGCCCGTACCCCTTGAAAGGGCCGGCAAAAACAACCGTCCCTTCATGGGGGACAACGACTTGCGCCCCGGCCCCCGTTTCAATGGTAATTCCCTTACGGGTCAGGCCGGTTTCCATGGCTTGACCGTAGCGCCCGACCAGGTGCCCGATCACTGGATAAGGCAGCGTTCCCCTGGCTTTGCTGATCAGCGACGCGGTTGATTTTTTAGTCGGCACAGATGTTTTTGCCGCACTTTCAGTGTCGCCCTTTTTGCGCTTTGATTTATCCGCCTTCAGGCGTGCCATCAGATCCTGCAGATTTTTTGATTTCTTGACCAGGGCGCGGATTCTCTCTTCCGCCTGCAGGGCTTTCGAATCAGTCGATTTTTTCAGCTTCAGTTTTTTCGCCAGCAAGCCATCAAGTCGCTGACGTTCAACATCCAGACCGGCGCGAACGGACGCCAGTTGCTGGCGCTTTTCAACCGTTTGCTTTCGGGCCCGTGTCAGCGCCGCCAAATCCTGACGCAGACTCAAAGCCCGGTCTTCAATGGCCGGCACGGCGGCGCGCAACAAGATCGCGCCGCGAACCGTATCGGACGGGCTCATGGGAGCAGCAATCATCGCTTCTGGCGGGTAGCGGGCCATGCGCTGCAGAGCCATCAAAACAAAACCGAACTGTTCGCGCCTTTGTTCCAGAAGAACGAGTTTGTCTTTTTCCGTCAGGGCCAGCTCTGCGAGCCTGTCTTGCAGATCAAGAGCCGCTGACTCATGGCCTTGAATAGTCGCCGCCACTTTCACGGTTTCCGCCTTCAGGCGTTCAAGGTCGCGGGCCAGATCGCGGGATTCAGACTTCAGGGTGTCGCGCTGTTTTTTATCTTTATCGAGGGCTTTCTCGATTTCCTTGAGCTTTGTGCTGGTTTCAGCCGCGAATGTAACGTCGGACAGACCGACCCCCCACATCAAAATCAGCAGGGCAATGATTTTCAACGGCCTTGTTCCCTGATCAGGCTTTGCCCGGTCATTTCCCTAGGTTGTTTCAAGTCCAGAAGCCTGAGCAAGGTCGGCGCAATATCGGCCAGGGATCCGTCTTTAAGGCCTTGGACCCAGTCGGGTGGGTTTACCATCAAAAGCGGCACCGGGTTGGTGGTGTGGGCCGTGTGCGGCTGGGCCGGGTCTTCGGAGGCATCCCACATTTGTTCACAATTTCCGTGATCGGCAGTAATCAAAAGCACCCCACCGGCCCGTACGACAGCTTCTTCCAGTTGCCCCAGACTATGATCAAGGGTTTGCGCCGCCAGCTTCGCTGCCTCCAGCACACCGGTATGGCCGACCATGTCACCGTTGGCAAAATTGACGACAATCAGATCAAATGTTCCCCCGGCGATGGCCCGGGTCAGTTTGTCGGTGACTTCCGGGGCCGACATTTCAGGCTGCAAGTCATAGGTGGCGACTTTTGGTGAAGGCACGAGAATACGTTCTTCGCCATCAAATTCCCGTTCCCGACCGCCATTGAAGAAAAATGTGACGTGCGCATACTTCTCGGTCTCGGCAATGCGCAGTTGCTTTAAGCCCGCATTGGCAATGACTTCGCCCAGAATGTTCTTTAATTCCACCGACGGGAACAAGGCACTTAAGAATGGGTCGAGGGCACGTGAATAGCGAACCATGCCTGAACAAGCGGCGAACTGAACGGTGCGCGAGCGCTTGAAGCCGTCAAAATCAGGGTCAACCAGAGCCGCCAGAATTTCCCGTGCCCTGTCGGCCCGGAAATTGGCCATGAACAAACCATCGCCATCGCTGATGCCGGCGTATCCGTCTATGGTGCAGGGCAGGACGAATTCATCGACGATGTCGGCCCCGTAGCTGTCTGTGATGGCGCCCAGAGCATTGGTCGCTGCCTCGCCCCTGCCCTCGACTATCACATCGTAGGCCTTGCTGACACGTTCCCAGCGGTTATCCCGGTCCATGGCGTAATAGCGACCGCTGACCGTGCCAACCCGAACGCCCTCGATATTGGAAATATCGTTGAGGAATTCTTCCATAAATCCCCTGGCGCTTTTAGGCGGTGTGTCGCGACCATCAAGAAAGGCATGGATAATAACCGGCACACCTGCCGCGGCGATGGCTTTGGCCAGTCCTGTCATATGGGCGCTGTGGGAGTGGACTCCGCCCGGCGATAACAGTCCCATCAAATGACAAGCGCCACCGCTTTTTTTCAGTATCGAGACGAAATCAGCCAAGACCGGGCTTTTCGCAAGCGTACCGTCGGCAAGGGCGGCATCGATACGCGGCAGGTCCTGCATGACAACACGGCCCGCCCCCAGGTTGGTGTGACCAACTTCCGAATTGCCCATTTGTCCTTCAGGCAAACCCACATCAAGAGCCGATGCCTGCAGGGATGACTTCGGCAAGCCATCCACATAACGATCCCAGTTTGGAGTCGCGGCCAGGGCGATGGCGTTGTTGTCACGCTCCGACCTTTCCCCCCATCCATCAAGAATGCAAAGAACGACGGGTTTGGGCCTGGGTTGCGAATCTGGCATGGCTGGATTTTAGCCGATCAAATCGTTGATGTATTGATTGACTTCCCTGGCATGAAGACGCGCCTTGCGATCCGTCGGCGGCAGGGCTTCCTGATGGAAGAAGTCCGGCAGTTCATCATCTTCTTCGGTGAAACCGGCGGCTTCATTGAACTGGTTTTCCAGGCGCAGGGTATCGACGCCAATTTGCCAGATAAAAGCAGGATCAATGTCGGTTCCGAGAGCATTGTTGACGCCGTCGGCAATCAATTGATGATGGGTGTTGGTCACCGAACGACCAAAAATACACAGACCGAAACTGTCGGCAACGGCGCTGTGGACCAGCATCTGGAAACTTTGTTCAGCCAGTTCCTCGACAGTTTTGTCTGCGCATTCATAGGCAGGCAGATTGCCAACCGTGTGGTCCGCGCCCTGGGCTGTCACCATCATGGAAATGGCGGTCACTTCAATGACCCGGGGGTCGTAGGCGCTTAAGGCCTGTTTTTTGATCACCGGCACCCGCTTGATGCCGTAGTGTTCACCGACACGGGCCGTACCCCTGGCCAGCAAGCGACCGTTTTCATTGCCCAGGCGGATGTCTTCAAGGGACGAAATCATAAAGTCGACATCGCCATAGTCGGCCTTACCGTGATCCATCAGGATACCAAGCGTGGCACCGGTTTCGATGGTGTCGATGCCGAGGTCGTTGGCGATATTGTTGATCCGTGCGATATCGTCAGGATCGGCAACACCGCAGTTGGAACCCATCAGGCACAGGGTTTCATATTCCAGCGGCGAGACCATTTCCTTGCCGTCTTTATCCACATAAATGTTGGAGCACATAATCACGCAACCAGGCATACAGGCGTGCGAAGGATCGCCGCCGCGTTCAACATTGCGCTCATAAACATGCTGGCCGCCCAGCAGCAGGGTGTCCTTGTCGATATCAACAAACTGCCCGGCGCTGAAATTACGGGTCGGCAAGCCGCCGGTGTAATTGGTCATGTCGGCGACCATGGCAGTGCCCAGCTTTTTCATATTCTGAACGGCGGGTTCTGCTTCCAGCCTGGCGGCATAGTCGCGGACCACGGCGATGGTTTTCTTCTTGTCATTAAGCGGCGGCATCCGGTCCATATCAACACAGATGGCC
>JACNJU010000171.1 GCA_014382375.1 Rhodospirillaceae bacterium | reverse complement strand
AACGTTATCGGACTCATAACCCGTAACAACCATGACCGAGTTAACATGTGAACCGATCGCGGCTTCGGCGGCATGACGCACCATAGCTTTACCACCCACCTCGACCAACAACTTGTTGGGCCCCCCCATTCGCGAGGATTGCCCCGCCGCCAGAATAATTGCGGTGATATTAGCGGACATCATCGGATACCAGATTACAGCGACCGGTAAAGGCTGGCATCTGCCTGATTCTACTACTGACACAGGCGGCGATGGGCCCACTGGCTTGTTCAATCGGCATTTCAGCAAACTTCATTCAGCGCCCCTGTTGTTCCAGACCTGAACAATCTCGGCGATGATGGAAACGGCGATCTCGGACGGTTTGCGTCCACCAAGGTTCAACCCTATCGGGGCGTGAATTCTCGCTATATCCTGATCTGAAAAATCATTTTCCAAAAACCGACTTACCCTCTTTGCATGGGTTTTCCGGCTGCCCAGCGCCCCCACATAGAACATCTCCGAGCGCAGCGCCGATGTCAGGGCCGGATCATCAATCTTGGGGTCATGAACCAGTGAAACCAGTGCCGAGTTGGCGTCAGGCGGGGTTTGCGAAAAAAACTCATCAGGCCAAAGTGGGCTTAAGTGGGCTTGAGGGAATCGCTCAACGGTTACAAATGCCGTGCGCGGATCGATGACAAAGACCTCGAAACCGACGATTGTGGCAATCGGGGCCAGCGCCTGGGCGATATGCCCTGCACCGACGATGAATAAGCGGGGTGCGGGAACGAAGGAATGCACAAACAACTCGGCTTCCGCTTCACCGGGCAGTACCGCGCTTTCCCCACTTTCAAGCATCACCTGTATGGTTTGGCGGGTTTGGTTCGAAATCTCGAGCGTCCCGCTGACATCACCCCCGGCAAGCAGCGAGAGCTGGCCGCTGGCCATATGCGTAAGCAGACACACCGGAACCCGGTCCGCCAAATGATTGCACAGCTGGGACAAGAACCCCGCATCCGGAACGGCCAGCACATAAACCTGCAGCGTGCCGCCACAGGTCAGGCCAACGCCCATCGCTTGCTCATCACTGACACTGAAGCGCAGGATAGCGGGATCAGCACCGGCAATGATCTGTTTGGCGCTGTCGATAACAGCCCCCTCCACACACCCTCCCGAGACCGACCCAACAAAAGCGCCATGTTCATTGATGGCCAGTTGGCTACCCACCGGGCGTGGTGATGAACCCCAGGTGCTGATCACTGTCGCCAACGCCACACCGTCACCCTCTCCAAGCCAGTCACGGGCTTGTTTTAATATCTCATCGTCACGGGTTAGCGTTTCCATCCACATTATTCTCTTCAAATATTTACGTAACTTATTAAAATAAATTGTAACCTGCAGGTACTGACGTGCTCCCCAATATCTCCTCATTCATAAGCAGACACTGTTCTGGTTATGCAGTGCTCCCCAACGTGTCCTCAGGGCAGATTAGAGTTTTCCGACTTTATCAGGGGTACAGGCTGGTTCTGATCCCTGATTTTACCAGCGCTGCCGGGACATTATTCCCGATGGCGCTGTGCGGTCGATGCTCATTGTAGTCTCTACGCCAATCCTCCAACTTTTCTGCTGCATCTGCAAGGCTGAGGAACCAATGTGTGTCTCAGGGAATGAATCTACCTGTCATTGGGCGCTTGCTAGGACACCGCCAAGCTAGCACCACCCAGCGCTATGCTCATGTGGATGTTGATCCAGCTCTGAATGCCGCAAACAAAATTGGAGCCGTAGTATCTGAGGCCTTAAAGTTAGAAAATGAGTAAACTCCCCATTCACACGGCAGGGGTCACAGGTTCAATCCCTGTCGCGCCCACCATCTTTTCAATGGCTTATAGGCTAATCTCAGAATCGAATGCCTAGCCTAGCAACCAATTAGCACCCACAAAGGCTGATTTCATGCTGCTTTAAGCCTTTAGGCTAGTCCCATGCGGCTACCCAAAACCAATCCCATTTCAAACCAAACCGAAACCGCCATTCCCAAATCCAATCCAATGGGTCCCATACGACTACCCGCTATCTGTATAGTACCGTCATACGACCGAACAAGAATCTCTCCTATCCCCAAGACAGGACAGGATCTCAGAGAGGAGCCGAGGCAGGAAAAGGGCGGCGCTGCAAGCAAGCACCGCCCCATAACCAGCTCATAACCAGACAATCGACGAATTTACCCGCCGGCTTGCACTTCCGTTGCAAGATCTTGATATTTTTTATCTATTTCCGGTGACAGAGCCTGGAAGAAAATACTGTTTTCCAGAACGGCATCTGGTCGGGCAAAGCCAAGTTCAGCTAGACGGTTGCTGTCCACCAAGTCGTAAGCTTTCTTGTTCGTGGAACCGTAACCGTAACTATTAATCAGCCACGCGCCTGATTCCGGCGCTGTCCAGGCGTCGATCAGATCATAGGCGGCTTCCTGGTTCTTGCAGTCCTTGTGCATCACGAAGCCGGCGATCCAGGCAAAGATACCTTCTTTCGGCACCATCATGTCGACAGGCAAGCCCTGCGCTTTCAGGTTCACAAGAGTCTGGTTCCAGCCGTAAGCGGCAACCACCTCACCGGAGGCCAGAGCCTGTTCCAGTTCCGTTGGCGAAGACCAGTAGAAGCGCAGCAGATCACGCTGCTTGACCGCCAATTTTTTCACTTCGACCAGCTGCTCGTCGCTCAGATCAAAGATGTTGTCCATGCCGAGAACACGGGCAGCAATCTCAACAATGGAATCTGCCGCGTCATAGAAGGCAATGCGGCCTTTATATTTTTCGTCATAGAGAATTTCCCATGATGGATTGTCGATATACTTTTGATCAACAAGGTCAGTCCGGTAGACGACAGAACTGTTGCCGAATTCACTAGGGATCATGTACTGCTTGCCGTCAACCTTTGCGCTTTCCTCGGCTTGGACACTTTCAAAAATATCCGACCAGTTCTTCACCTTGGACGTATCCAGTGGCTGAAGCATGCCTGCTTCCTGCCACCGCTTTACGTTATAGTTGCCAGGGTGCAGAAGGTCTGGCGACCATCCTGCGACCATTTTAGCCAGAGATTCTTCTTCGTTCGCGATATAGCTGATTTCGGGCATCCCGCCGTATTTCTCGGTATAGGAACCGAATAGTTCCGGCGCATCGTATCCAGACCAGGTGTGGTAATGCACTTCGTTTGCGGCGTGAGACATACGCGACATCATGGGTAGCATCGAATAGGTAACACCAGCCGCGCCCAACGCCTTAAGCGCCTGACGCCGGGAGATACCTGAAAACATCGTCTTATTCATAGTCGCCTCCTCTTAGAATGTAGATTTGATGATCCTTCAGTCTTAATTCCGCATGCCTGTTTTTAGTGGTCTTGCGGCCATGAGCGAAGATTGTCGCTCAAATCACTCCCATCTCACGTAACTTGCGGATTTTGTTCGCATCAAGTTTCAGCTCTGATGAAAGAATTTCATCCGTATGCTCGCCTAGCCGGGGCGGGGCGCGGCGATAGCTCACGGGTGTACGTGACATCTTGATAGGGCTGCCGATCAGGTCAACTGCGCCGCCCTGGGCTGCCGGATTATCCATGGTGATCCGCATGGCGCGGTTGATGACCTGCGGGTCTTCAAAAACCTGTTGTAGGTCATTGACCGGCGCGCACGGCACACCAGCGGCCTCCAGCCCGTTGAGCCAGTCACACATGGTACGCTGCTGCGTCACACCCTTGATAAGTGCAATCAGCTCACCGCGGTTTTCCAGACGTGCCGGGTTGGTGGCGAAGCGCGAATCATCGGCACAACCGCCCAGACCGGCGACATCACAAAACCGGCGAAACTGGGAATCATTGCCAATCGCGATGATCACATGACCGTCTGAAGTGGGGAACAATTGGTAGGGTACGATATTGGCGTGAGCATTGCCCAGCCGTCGGGGTAATTTCCCAGAAAGCAGATAGTTCATACCCTCGTTCACCAACCAGGCAACTTGGCTGTCGAGCAGAGACATGTCGATCCACTGACCGAGACCGGTTTTTTTACGGTCATGCAGTGCCGCCAGGACTGCGATCATCGCATTCATGCCGCAGACAACATCGGAAATACCGACGCCCACCTTCATAGGCTCCCCCTCGGGTTCGCCAGTCAGGCTCATGATGCCGCCCATACCCTGTACCAGATAGTCGTAGCCGGGGCGCGGCGCATAAGGCCCGGTCTGGCCGAATCCGGTGATTGAACAATAGATCAGCGCGGGAAAATCAGCTTTAAGCTGATCATAAGAGAGGTCGTATTTCTCCAATCCGCCGACCTTGAAGTTCTCCACCAGAACATCACAGTCAGCCAACAGCTCACGGATCAACGCCTGGCCTTCCGGTTTGGTGATATCGATGGAAAGCGACCGCTTGTTACGGTTAGCGGCGAGGAAATACGAGCTCTCGCGCATATCCTTGCCGTCTTTGTCTTTCAGGAACGGCGGGCCCCATTTCCGGGTGTCGTCGCCTTCATTGGGGCGCTCGATCTTGATGACATCCGCGCCAAGGTCACCCAATGTCTGCGTTCCCGTCGGACCGGCAAGGATGCGGGTCAGGTCAAGCACACGAATGTCGCTCAGCGGTCCGGTATTTTCAGTCATTCCTGATAGCTTCCTCAACGCATGACAAAGGGGTTGGCCATAGGCTTGGACGATGTGTTGACCCACACGGTCTTGGGTCGGGTGTAATCATAGATCGCTTGGAAGCCGCTTTCGCGTCCCTGACCGCTGTTTTTGAAGCCACCGAATTCGGCTATGGGTGAAACCACGCGGTAGGTGTTAACCCAGACGATTCCCGCACGCACGGCATTCGCGACACGATGGGCACGCCCGATGTCTCGGCTGAACACCCCGGCAGCCAGACCGTACTTGGAATCGTTGGCAAGGCGGATGACTTCTTCTTCAGTCTTGAAGCGCTGAACACTCAGCACCGGGCCGAACAGCTCCGTATCGACAATGGTGTTTTGTTGGGATGGGCATTCGATAATGGTCGGTTCGTAATACCAACCCGCGTTCAGGTGTGGCGGCTTGCGCCCGCCGTGGAGGATTTTGGCCCCTTCCTGCTTGGCCAGCGCCACCTGGCGTTCGATATGTTCCATCTGGCCCAGCGTGGCGAGCGGCCCCATCTGGGTTGCTTCCGCCAGCGGATCACCGATCACGATATTCTTTGCCGTATCCAGCATGCGGGACAGAAACTCGTCGGCAATGGATTCCTGCAGATACAACCGCGATCCGGCGACACAGCTCTGGCCGCTGGCGCCGAAAATACCGGCAATAGAGCCATTGGCCGCGCTTTCAACGTCGGCGTCCTCGAACACCATGAACGGGGATTTGCCGCCTAGCTCCAGTGACACGTCAGCGAAGTTCTCGGCGGAGTTACGGATGATATGCCGCGCGGTTTCCGGCCCGCCGGTAAAGCTGACCCGGGTCACCAGGGGATGTGACGTCAGAACCTTGCCACAGGGATCGCCAAACCCGGAAACAATGTTGACGACACCAGGCGGGAAGCCGGCTTCCTCGATTAACTTGCCAAACTCCAATATCGCGACCGGTGCGTGTTCGGATGTCTTCAAGACAACCGTATTCCCTGCCGCAAGGGCAGGCCCGAGCTTCACAGCCGTGAGAAACAACTGAGAATTCCAGGGTACCACCGCGGCGACAACACCCAAAGGTTCACGCTTGGTGAACACGAACAAATCGGGTTTATCAATAGGCATGGTATCGCCGTGGATTTTATCGGCGCACCCGGCGTAGTAATGGAAGAAGTCGGCGATATAGGCTGCCTGCCAGCGGGTTTCCTTGAATATTTTTCCCGTGTCAATAGTTTCCAGGCGCCCCAGCTCTTCAGATTTCCCGGCCAGCAAATCACCCAGTTTACGCAGTATCTTGCCCCGTTCGGTTGCTGTCGTTCTGGACCAGGAGCCTTCGGTAAAGGCTCGATGCGCGGCTTGTACAGCACGTTCCGTGTCTGAAGCCCCCGCCACTGGCGCTGTCGCCCATGCTTTGCCCGTTGACGGATTTATGCTTTCAAACGTCTGGCCGTCATCCGCATCGACCCACCCTCCGTCAATCAACATCTGATATTTCTTCAAATCAGCCATTTTCATTTCCTCTAATCTGAGCCCACGCCATTGATCGATTAGGCGCTGTCCTGTTCAAGTTCATCAATTTTCGGCAACACCACTTCCGAGGCGCTTTTAACGTGCCGGATACAGGCATCTTTCATGCTCTGGGGGTCACGCGCCCGCGCTGCTTTAATAATATCCTTGACTTCCATGATCATTTTTTTGCTCCGATCAGGGCTCATTAACGACATTCGACGCAGCAACCAAACACGGGTATTGAGGGAATGAATCATACGCGCCAGCATATCGTTTTGCGCACCGGCAAAGACGACATCGTAAAATTGTGACTTGATCTCCAGTACACTGTCAAATTCTCCCGACCTTACCTTGTTGGTGAGATCCTTTGAAATTCTGACCAATTCCCTGATTTGTTCATCAGTGGCATGGGTGGCGAAGAGTTCTCCTGCCAACCCTTCTAGAGCGGCACGGACTTCGTAAATATTTCTGGCTTCTGTTGCCGATAAAGTCGCCACTACAGGGCCTTTATGCGGCACCATCCGGATAAGATGCTCTGATTCCAAATGGCGAAGGGCCTCGCGGACTGAGGTGCGGCTGACCCCAAGCAGTTCACATAGCTCCCTTTCCACCAGATGTTTTCCCGGTGGAAATCGCTGGTCAATAATTGCTTTCCGCAGAATATCAGTCGCTTGATGGCGAAGAGTTGTAGTCTCCCGGCGAACCAAAAGAGAGCTGTCAGCATTATCAATAGCAGAACCGTTTGTATCCAATTTAAGGGACATAAGACGCCACCGTAATTGCAGAAATTACCAACTGTATCTTTGCAAGATTGTATTACAATATTATAATCCTACAATCTTATAGTTACACACAACCTGAAGGGCGTACATCATGGTGCGGGAAAAAGAGATTATCGGTGGTGATTTAATCATCAATGGCCGCAAGCTAACGCTCTCTAAAGCGATCCGAGCTGGCGACATGATCTACGTTACCGGTCAGGTGCCTTTCAGTGACGGCGCGATCATGACCGACGGTACGATTGAAGACCAGACCCGCGCCGTTCTCAATCAGACGCAGGAAATCCTTGCTGAAGCAGGATGCGATCTCTCCAAGGTGGTAAAAGCCATGGTCTGGCTCAGGGAACGGTCCGACTTTCCCGGCTTTAATGAGGTTTATGGTGAATACTTCCCAAACGATCCACCAGCCCGTTCCGCTGTGATCAGTGAACTTCTGGTCGATGTTCGCGTTGAAGTGGAAGTCGTCGCCTACGATCCCAAATAGCGCGCTGTGCAGTCGAATAAACAGGCTACACTTTCAAATGTTCGGTGAATCATTTGCCATCACCGCCTTCTTGGCCAGCAATCTGCAATAAGACATCAACAGCCCAAACATGATCCGTTGTCACAATCAATGGATTAATGTCCAGTTCCAGCAGCGTATCCAAATGGTTTTCAGCAAAATTTGCTACATTCAGGATCGTGTCGATTACCTTGTCTCGGTCGGCGGCAGGCGCCCCTCTGAATCCATCCAGTAACCGGGATACTTTCAACGAAGCGAGTTTTTCAGCAATGACTTCACGTGTCGTCGGTAACAGAAGCACAGAGGTATCGCGCATCAGTTCCGCCATCGTACCACCACCGCCAATGACCATAACCAAACCAAAGGACGGGTCACGCCGTACACCTACCAGCATTTCGGCTACCGGTTTCAGGACCATCGCTTCAACAAGAAAACAATCAACAGTGATTTCAGGGTCATAATATTCAACATTGTCCTGAATGGCGGCAACGGCCTCGCTTACCGCCGCCGTGCTATTCAGTCCAATCATAACCGCCCCTGCTTCGGTCTTGTGGGGCAAGTCTTCAGAAACCAGCTTTACGACAACAGGAAATCCGATTTCTTCTGCAGCACTTGGCGCACCAGATGCGTTGACCAACCTTCCTTCCGGGATGGAAACACCGGCGGCAGCAAGCCGTTTCTTCCCTTCCCACTCTTCCAGCACCCTTAAGGCTCCATAATCGATAGGTGAAGACAAAAGACGGAGCGCATCACCACCATTACCGGATTTCATCCTTTCATGAAGTGCGCCAAATCGGGCCGCCCCGGCCAATGCCTTCAGGGCGTCATTGATCCCCTGTAACGGCGCAACGCCATCGGCGGCCATCAGTGCACGCACGTCGCCATCCAGATTTTCCGGCAAAATGGAGCACACCACACCCGGAATGCCTGCCGTCCTTGTTGCCGCTGCAAACGCCCGGGCGTCAGCCAGGTAGGGTGCATAACTGTCGCCGCCGACCAGAACAGGGTAGTCCTGCACCATGATGGCGGCGTCGAAGCCATCTTCAAACATGGTGGAAAACGCCCGGGTCAACGGCTCTTCATGGCCCCAGAGCGGTGTCGTGTAATCCAGCGGGTTGGCCACCGTGGCGATGGGCGGCAGGATTTCCGTCAACGTCCGTGCCACATCAACCGAGGCTGCGGGGAAAGCCAGATCCAGTGGCTCAGCCCCGTCGGCGAGCATGGTGGAATCGCCGCCTGAACAGGTCAGCCCAGCCAGTCGTTTGCCCCTTGGCACACCGGCAATGGTGATCAATTTCAGGGTTTCCAGCATTGTAACCGTTGATCTGACACGGATAACGCCAAGGCGATCAAACAATGCCTGATACAGCTCATCTGTTCCGGAAAGCGATCCCGTATGGGTGATGGTCAACTGCGCACCAATGTCAGAGGTTCCCGCCTTCTGTGCGACGATGGGCTTGCCGACCTGCAACGCCCTGATGGCGGCCTCAGAAAATTTCCCGATATCGCGCAGGCCCTCGATATAAAGCCCGATAGCGCTGACCCGCGGGTCCTCGATCAGTTCATCAAGAAAATCCTCAACGCCCAGCATGCCCTGATTGCCCGAGCTGATAACGTAGGTAAAGGGAAGGTCGCGCTGGTTCATGGTGACAGTATTGCCCAGCATGCCGCTTTGCGTGATGAAGGCCGCCCCGCGCTTCACCGGCTTGCCCCCCGGCGCGCCGCCGTGATCGAACGGCCACAGGGCAGCGCTTTCAACGTAATTCAGCATACCCGAACAATTGGGCCCGACGAAGGCCATGTCACCGGCCGCCACGATCATCGCCCGTTCAAGTTCTGCGCCCTCTTCCCCCAGTTCGCCAAAGCCTGCCGAATAACACACGACGCCACCCGTTCCTACGCGGCGCAATGCGCCCACCGCCTCGACGGCGGCAGCACTGGGTACGGCGAGGAAAACCGCATCGGGGCCCGCCGGCAGGTCTTCAATCCGGGCGAAACAGGGCTGCCCGGCCATCTGGCTTCTTTTGGGATTAACCCCCCATATTTTTCCTCTGAATCCTCCCTTCACACATTGCTGCGCCGCCAACTCAGCACTATTACCGCCGACAAAGGCGACGCTCATGGGCGCAAACAAGCGCTTCAGGTTTTTACGGCAGTCAGGTGTCATGGCAGGTCGAACCCCGTTCAGGCGCCGTGTGGGCGCAGCAACGACCGTGAAATAATGTGGCGTTGAATTTCAGACGTGCCGTCCCAGATACGGTCCAATCGGGCATCACGCCACAGGCGCTCGACAGGCAGATCTTCCATCAGGCCCATCCCGCCGTAAATCTGCACGGTATTGTCCGCGACGCGCCCCACCATTTCGGCCGCAAACAGCTTGGCCATGGCGGCATCGTCGTCTTCCATGATGCCCAGATCCGCCTTCCGGGCCGCGTTCATAACCAGCAGGTCGGCCGCCCGCAGTTCCGTCGCCATGTCCGCCAGCTTGAAGGAAGTTCCCTGAAATTTTCCGATGGGCTGGCCGAATTGTTTGCGGCTGGCGGCCCACTCAATAGCAAGGCCGAGCAGACGTTCGGCCTTGCCGCAACACCCTGCGGCAACCCACACCCGGCCCATTTTTAGCCATTTTCCCGCGAGATCGAGGCCCTTGCCTTCCTCGCCCAGAATTTTACCGTGGGGCACCCGCACATTGTCGAACGACAACTGGAAGGTCCGATAAGCCCGTTGCGCCGCACACCGGGGGCCACGCTCAATGGCAAAACCTTCCAGTCCTGTATCCACCAGAAACGCCGTCACCTGCTTGCGGGGGCCGCGCGGGGTTTCTTCAATGCCTGTGATGGCAAACAAAATGGCAAAGTCAGCCTGAACGGGACTGGAGATAAAATGCTTCGACCCATTAATGATCCAATCGTCGCCGTCGCGTTCGGCGCGGGTCTGCATGGACATGATATCCGATCCGGCGCCCGGTTCGGTCAGGGCGAAGAACTCCTTCCTTTCCGCCCGCACGCAGGGCAGCAGATATTCCTCAATCTGGTCGCCTTCACAGGCCATGAGAATTTCAGACGGGCGGTGCACGAAACCGTGCAGGCCGTAGGTGGTCTTGCCAAACTCCCGTTCCATCAGCGCAAGACTGGCGTAGTCCAGCCCACCACCGCCGATTTCCTCCGGAAGGTTGGCGGCGTAGAAACCCATCTCCAGCGCCTTCTTGACAATCTGCTTGCCGAGTTCCTCCGGCACGTAGCCGAGTTGATCGGTCTCCGCTTCGTGGGGCCGCAATTCCTGCTCGACGAAAGCCCGGATCGATGAAACCAGCATGCGTTGTTCGTCTGTGTAGAGATAATCCATGGCGGGATGCCTGTTCGCTGAAAAAAGAGTGCGGAGGGATCATTCGGGATAAAGCGTGACCACAACGGCCGAAATTCGACACAAATACGGCATTTTCGACGCTGTTGGATGGATTTCGATGATCGAACAAGGATTCTGATTTTGCGCCCGGATGTCGAATTATCGCGCATTGCGTCGCAAAAACAGCGCAAATGACGATGAAAGCCGTGTCTTCTTGGTGCCTGATCATTCTCCAGCGAACAAGGCTCAAACTATGACCGATGAGAAAGAAAGCGTCATCATTGAGAAGCGCGGACGCGTTCTCGAAATCACCCTCGATCGCCCCAAGGTTAACGCCATTGACCACGCCACGTCCAAAAAACTGGGCGAGGCCATCCGCACCCTGCATGAGGACCCGGAACTCTGGGTCGGTATCATCACCGGCGCCGGCGAACGCATTTTCTCGGCAGGCTGGGATCTCAAATCCCTCGACAGTGGCGAGCAGCAACTGGACAACTGGTGGGAAACCGAGAGCGACGTATTCGGCGGCTTCGCCGGCGTGACCGAGAACTGGGTTCTCAACAAACCGATCATTGCAGCGCTGAACGGCCTGACCATCGGGGGTGGCTTCGAGATCGCACTGGCGTGCGATCTGATTATCGCCGCCGACCATGTTGAATTCGCCCTGCCGGAAATGCCCTTGGGCATTGTGCCTGATGCCGGTGCCTTGCAGCGTCTGCCGCGCCGGCTGCCCTACAACATCGCCATGGAAATGCTGCTGCTGGGTCGACGCATGTCGGCTCAGGAAGCCGCCGGGTATGGCCTGATCAATGCGGTTGTTCCCTACGATCAATTGATGGATAAGGCGCGTGCATGGGCTGACCAACTGGCGCAATCGGCACCACTGGCGTTACAGACCGTCAAGGAAGTGCTGCGTACTATCGAGTCGGAGAGCATCGAGGGCGCGTTTCACACCATGCGCACAGGCAAACTACCCACCTATCACAAAATGCTGAAATCGGAAGATTCGGCCGAAGGCGTCCGCGCCTTCGTGGAAAAACGAGAGCCCGTCTTTAGGGGTCGATAATCGGAGAGATCATCACAATGTCACGCAAGGATATTCACGACGTACGCACCGTTAGCTGTGTCGGCGCCGGCCCCATCGGCGGAGGTTGGGCGGCGCATTTTCTGGCCAAGGGTTATGACGTCATCAGTTATCTGCATGATCCGGCTGAAGAAGCCGCCTTTCGCCGACTGATCAATACCGCATGGAAATGCCTCGAGCAGATCGGCCTCGCGGAAGACGCATCGCTTGATCGTCTGACCTGTACCAGCGATCTGGCTGAGGCCGTTGGAAAGGCGGATTTTGTTCAGGAATCCGTGCCGGAAAACATTGAGATCAAACAGGCGCTCTATGAGAAACTGGGCGATCTGGTGCCCGCTGACGTGGTGATCGCGTCTTCCACCTCAGGCTTGTCCATGAGCGATATTCAGGTGCGCTGCTCCACCCCGGAACGCACTGTTGTGGCACACCCGTTCAACCCACCCTATCTGCTGCCGCTGGTGGAAATGGTCGGCGGCAAAAAAACCGATCCTGAAGCATTGAAATGGGCGGCCGCCTTCTACACCCTGACGGGCAAGGCGCCGCTGATCATGGAAAAGGAAGTGCCCGGCTTTGTCGCTACTCGCCTGCAGGAGGCGGTCTGGCGCGAAGCCCTTCACATGATCGAAAACGGCGAAGCCACGCCGGAGCAGATTGATATAGCCATGGTCAACGGTCCTGGGCCCCGCTGGGCCTTTGCCGGTCCGTGTTTCACTTATCATATCGGCGGCGGTGAAGGCGGTATGGCCTATTGCCTCGACCAGTTCGGGCCGGCACTCAAGTTCCCCTGGACCCGGCTGGTGGCACCGGAACTGACCAAGGAATTATATGATTCCCTAGTCGACAGCTGTGACGAAATGGCTCGCGGCCGCACGTTTTCTGAATTATCCGAGGAACGGGACGCCGGACTTGTCGCCATCGCTCAGGCGTGGAAGAAAATCGGTAAAATGGCCTGATGCAGGCTGACACCTGACAGCGGAACCTAGCCAGCCTGCGTTCTATTCACCACCGGACGCAGATCGTTCAACGACGTGGACAGCCCCGGCCAGACGGGCGCCGGATCACCCAGCGGCCATGCATCACGGCAATCCCGTGGTCGCTTGCCATATTGCGCGGCGAACGATTTGGCAAAGTGCGACAGGCTGGAATACCCGCAGGCTACCGATATTTCCCGAATGGAAAGTTCCGTATTGGTCAGCAGAACCAACGCATGTTGCAGACGCAGAACACGGTAATAACCGATGGCCGATCTATCCACATGGCGGTGGAACAGGCGTTCCAGCTTGCGTTGATTGACGTTCAGGCGGGCGGCGATTTCAGGAATCGGCAGCGGCTCCTCAACATGATTTTCCACCAGGTGTATGCCCCCCCCCACCCCCGCGTGCATGCTCCCCCGACGCCCGCTGATCCCGTGCCGCGGGGCGCTGTCGGAGGTTCGGACCGGATAATGCAGCACATGATTGGAAACCTCGCGCCCCAACGGGGCGCCGAGGCGCTGGGATATATCGTTGAGCATGCCATCCACCCCCGCCGTGCCACCGGCGATGGTGATCCGGTTTCTATCAGCAATGAACAAACGCTCTTCGGCATCAGTTTCGGGATAAGCCTCTGAAAAGGCGCGGATGCAGTACCACAAAACGGCGGCCCGGTAGCCGGCAAGCAACCCGGCACGGGCCAGAATGTAGACGCCAATGTCCATGGCGCCCAGACGAACGCCCATGCGCGAATGACGCCTGAGCCAGGCAAACATCTCGCGATGTTCATAATGTTCAGAATCCCAACTGCCGCAGACATAGATGGTGTCCAGTTTACGGCTATCGGCAGGCAACGGCTCAGTGTCCACGGCTATACCGTTGGACGCAATAATCCGCCCCCCGTCAGGTGAAACAAATACCCAGTCGTAGAGCGCCCGGCCACAGAGGTAGTTGGCCACCCGTAACGGCTCCAGCGTTGCGGTCAGCGCCATCATGTTGAAACGTGGAATCAACACAAATGCAAAGCGAACGGTATCGCTCTTCCGGTGGGTATTGGTCATTTGTTATTGCTCCGACAGGGTCAAAACGGGCATCCCGTGTATTCCCGACAATGAATACCGCCAGTCTATTCTGTGACGAATATTCATCACAAGTGACGAAAATTCATTAATCCAAAAAATTCAATTCGTCATGATGCGATCACAATCTTCGCCACGTCACCGGCGTTGCAACACAACAGTCAAGGATGGAGAGCTCAGCCATGAATACAGATGTCATCATCACATGCGCCGTCACCGGCGCCGGGGACACAACAGGCCGCAGTGACAAGGTTCCGGTTACACCGCAACAGATAGCCGATTCCGTCATTGAAGCGGCACAGGCGGGCGCCGCCGTCGCCCATATCCATGTGCGTGATCCGAAGACCGGCAAGGGTTCGCGCGATGTGGAACTGTTCCGCGAGACTGTTGGGCTGGTGCGGGCCAGTGGCACCGACGTTATTATCAACTTGACGGCCGGCATGGGTGGAGACTGGGTGCCCGATCCGAAGAACCCGGCCAATGGCGGTCCCGGCACGGATATGATCGGGCCGGAAGAACGTCTGGCGCACGTCAAGGCACTGATGCCGGAAATCTGCACCCTCGATTGTGGCACGCTCAATTTTGGCGGCGGTGATGATGTGTACATCAGCACACCGGCCATGCTGCGAACTATGGCCAGAACTATACAGGAGCTAGGCATCAAGCCGGAACTGGAAGTATTCGACCTGGGCATGGCATGGCTGGCGAGTTCCATGGTTGAGGAAGGTTTGATTGATGCACCACCCCTGTTTCAGATTTGCCTTGGCATACCCTGGGGCGCGCCTGCTGACACCAACGCCATGTCCGCCATCAAGAACGCTTTGCCAGCCAATGCCGTGTGGGCCGGCTTCGGCATTTCGCGCATGCAGATGCCCATGGTCGCCCAGGCCATGATTTTGGGTGGTAACGTGCGGGTCGGACTGGAAGACAACCTGTACCTTGACAGGGGCGTGCTGGCCACCAATGGCGATCTGGTCACCCGCGCCAGGGAAATCATTGAGCGTCTCGGCGGACGGGCTGTCGGTCCGGATGAGGCCAGAAAGATAATCGGCCTCAAGACCTGATCATAAAGTCAATTCCACAGGGGAAGAGCATCTTGCAAATGGGCGAGCTAAACTGGCATCTCAATCCGGGCCTGCAAACCGCCGTGGATATCAAGGCGCGCTGGAACTCGCCTGACTTCTGTCGCTCGGGCTTTAATCACCATGATTTACTGTGTTGCGGCCCCGCTTGGAGATATATTCAAATCCACTTGAAACGGCGAAGAACCTGACATTTGCAGTCCTCCGCCTCGCGCAGAGCGAGGCCTCGGCGGTGATGGGAGTGTGTCGTGAAGATTGTCAGAAATCCCCGGTTGGACGTTGACGCCTCGGGATTGTCCGATTGGAACAAGCCGGAAAACAGGCGCTGGGGATTCCACCATTTGTGGCAGATGTGCCGCTATGGCCTGATTATTCGAAGCCCGTACGTCTTGGCGTTGGAGGCGGCACCCGACAGCAGAATTCCGGCGCTATCGTCGGTTCGCGAGATGACATCCCGCGCATCGTTTTCAGGCCTTGCGGTGGTGCAGCACGATCGGTTGCTATTCGAGGCCTATGCGCCTGACTTTGGGCCGGATCAGCCACACAGCATGCAATCGATTACCAAGACTTCCATGCACTTTGTCATCGGGCGATTGGTGGACGAAGGGAAGATTGACCCGGAGAAGCCGGTGTCGCATTACATTCCGGAAATCGGATCCGGGTATGCGGCCGCCAAGGTTCAGCAGGTTCTCGACATGGACGTGCTGAACAACTTCACCGAGGATTACGCAGGTTCATACGAGTTCGATCCCCAACCGGGAGTTGGCGTCAGTTATCTCCGCCAGGAGATCGCTATGGGCTGGCGCCTGCCGCCCGAGGGCGAGTCCGGGATGTCGATGCGCGGATTCACGGCAACGCTGGTATCCGACGACGTCGAGAACAGATCCGGCCTTTGCGAATATCGCTCCCCGAACACGGATTTGCTGGGTTGGATTGCGGAGCGGGTGTCCGGTCGTACCCTGCGTGACCTGTTGATCGAGATTGTCGAAGCTGCCGGTATTGAAGGCTGTTATTACATTTCGACGGACTGTGACGGGGTTCCTGTTGTTTCCGGCGGCGGCGCGATGACGGCGCGTGATCTGGCTCGCTTCGGCCAATTGTTTGTGCGCTGGGGTGCCGGTGTCGACGGACGGCAGGTCGCCGGACAGCGATTCATGAAAACCACTCGGAACGGACGCGGCCCAACCGTCAACAACTGCCCCTACGAGGTACGGTACTCCAATCAGACCTACACCAATGGATCGTGGTTCGGACATCCGGGATTTGCGGGTCAATTTCTGATGGCCCATCCCGAAACAGGATTATCGATTGCCTATTTCGGTGTGCTGGAAACACCAGACGCAATCGATGATCACACGTTCAACGATATAATGGGTATGTCACAAGACATCATCGCAACTCTTGGCATGACACGCTAGGACGTTCCGAGCTCCTACCCGAAACCCAGCCCATTAAGGATCGGTTGTCCGCTTTGGGTCGAGTGTGTTGAAAAACTCATGCTTGAGATTGCTGCTTTGTCCTGATTCAATTCATTAAGATTGGGCAGGGAGATACAGCGATGATGGGCGAGCGTCAGACGGGCCAAGAAGCCTTATTTTCCGGTTTCAGCCTCGAACAACATGTTCCCGATGGTCACTTTTTGCGATCCATTGACCGTTTTGTCGATCTGTACGGTGTTCGAGAGCATCTGCGCGATTATTACAACTCCACGGGCCGTCCGTCCGCATGGATGGGTTGTCCGTCGTCAAAATCTTTGGGCCAATCGATCATCTGATTTAA
>JACNJU010000039.1 GCA_014382375.1 Rhodospirillaceae bacterium | reverse complement strand
AAGGATGTCCGCGCCCTGTTGAAGGAACTCGACATGTTCTGCTGGGGCTCAGTGACACTGACATTGGGTGACCGAAACCTGGCGGCGAAGGATACCGGCCAGCGTGCGGCTACGGTCGACTACATGAAAAGCGTGGCAACAATGGTTCATGAACTGGAAGGTTCTGAATTGACAGTTGTTCCGGCGACAGTGGGCAAGGTCTCGCCGGACGGAACCCCGGAAGAAGAATGGCAATGGGTCGTGGATGGCCTGAAAGAACTCTACGAGCTGACTGAATACTACGGCATCAAAATAGCCATCGAACCACTGAACCGCTTTGAAACCTATTTCCTGAACCGTGCCGATCAGGCCGTGGCGCTGGCCAAGGATGTCGGTCCAAATTGCGGTGTCTGCCTGGATGCTTTTCACATGAATATCGAGGAAGTCGATTTTATGGAAGCGATCCGCACGGACGGCGATATGCTGGTTGATTTCCACGTCGCCGACAACAACCGCATGCCCCCGGGTATGGGCCAGCTTAACTGGGCCAAAATCGTCAAGACCCTGCGTGAAGTCGGTTACGACAACGCCATGACCCTTGAATTTGTCACTCCCATTGATCGTACGCCGGTGACCCAGTGGCCCGGTCAGGTGGAAACCAATCCGGTGGATATTTCGCCCGAGCAGCTTCAGTTCATTGAAGACCACGGTTCAAGCCTGCTGAGCGAGGAATTTTATTCGGACATGGTCAAACGCTCATGCAATCACATTGTCCCGCTGATCAGGGGATAAACGCCATGAGTGGAAATCGCAGCCTGCACCACATCAATATTCTGGTCGATGATCTGGAGTCGACGGTTACATTTTACCGCGATGATCTGGGCCTGGAACCAGATGCGACACCGGAGCAGGGGTTTCCTGCCCAGTTTTTCAAGCTTGGCGGTGGTATCCAGATCCATATCAACGAGCTCGCCGACGAACGGCCATTCAGGGCGCATTTTGCGATGCGGGTTGATGATTTTTCGTCCGTATTCAGGCATATGAAGGAAATCGGGGCAATTGATACAAAACCCTGGGGCAATGTGCGCAAACTTCCGGGAGGTGCCATGCAGATGTTCTTGCGTGACCCATCGGGAAACCTCGTCGAAATCACCAGCCATCCTGATGATGAAATAGATGCTGATGTGTTGGAAGACGACCTGGTCGACCCAGGGGAGAGCATGTTTGTATTTGAAGATGAGGGGCGCTGAGGCGGGGTATGGGCGGCGGCACGGAAGCCGTCAGATTGTTCAGTCCGGCCTGTTCATAATCCAGTCGTGATCCGGATCGTTGTGGAATTTCCATTCCCGTACCGGGCCAGCCATGACATTCAAGTAATATAAGTCATAGCCATGGGGGGCACCGACGGGATGGTAGCCCTTGGGCACCATGACGACATCGCCGTCTTCCACCGACATTGTCTCATCAAGCGAGCGATCGTCCGTATAGACGCGCTGGAAAGCGAATCCCTGGGCCGGATTTAAACGGTGGTAGTAGGTTTCTTCCAGGCTGGATTGTGTGGGCAGGTCATCCGTATCGTGACGATGGGGCGGGTAACTGGACCAGTTGCCGCCGGGGGTAACCACTTCTACAACAAGCAGGCTGTCGGCGACATCTGTGTCCGGGAGGATATTGCAGACATGGCGCACATTTGCGCCGACCCCGCGGGTTTCAATTCCCATCTCATCCGGGGAAATCAGCCGCACCGGGTGTTGGCTTTTTCCCGGTGCATTACAAACACCAAGAGTCAGTCCGGTTTCGGCCAAAACCGAATACGTTGATCCTGCGGGCATATAAACGGCGGTCGGGGGTTTCCCCTCAAAAACGGATTGACGCTCGCCAATGTTTTTAAAAACCTGATCACCAACTGTAACGGTTGCGGTTCCCGTAATCATGACCAGGCAGACCTCGCGGTCCGCGGTTTCATTGGCCACAGACTGCCCCGGCGCAAGTTCATAAAGATCAAAGCCAACATAACCCCAGTTGGCGGACTGCGGGGTAATGTGGTGAACGCGGCCGGTCTCATCCGGGCCGGTTCGTTTGCATAAAAGTTTGCTCATATGGCCCTCTGTATGGGGGTTGTATGACGTAGCGAGCGCCAGGATTTAAGCAAACTCTGATAGTTTTGAGAAATTTGCTGGCGCGCTTCATCGTCACTGATTTGACCCGCAAACCATGCTTCGGCGGCATCCTGGAAAAGCGTCCTGCCAACGGCAAAACCTTTGCATACAGGCGAACCGGCCCCATTGGCAAAATCAGCAATCAGCTGATCCATGGGGGCGTTAAGGCCCAGCATGACGACGCCTCGACAATGGGGATCATGTTGGGTGATAATCCTTTCAAGGTTATCCCAGCCTTGCGGGCTTTTCGCCGCCTGCAGTTTCCACCAGTCCGGCTTGATGCCATTGTTATAGAAATCAACCATGGCGCGGATAATAACATCATCCATATCGCCGTTACCTTCAGGCGGGATGACTTCAAGCAACATGTCATGGCCGGTGGCGAGGCAGGCATCATACAGGCGGGATATTTTTTCCATCTGTTTGCGTTTAATGTTTGCGTCATCATCGGGATGATATTGAACCAGGCATTTGGCAATGTGGGTGCGTGGCCAGTCACGCAGGGTGGTTGAAATGTTGTCGCCACCTTCAAAGGCCAGCGGAAAAGATCCCGGAAGTTCAACAGGGCGAGCCGTCCACCAATCCTTGCCGGTTATCTGGGCCAGGGCATGGAAACCGTATTTATCATCAATCAACACCCCGGGGCTGTCATCATCACCTACGGATTGCATGGCGGCGGCGGCAATGATCTTTTTGAATTTTGAAATGTCTTCGGCGTCCTTGCCGGTTTTTTTGGCCAGTTCTTCAAATTGTGACCGGTGATCAAAGGCAATGGCGCAAACTTCCGGCCAGTGATGACTGCGATTGGTTACCCTGTGCAGATGATTAAGGCGTTGATCCTCGCGCAACCTTTTTGTCGGGCTGCCGTGTTCAAGGAAATCCTGCAGCTCTTCCCAACTGGGAATTTCCGGCGAACAGGCATGACGGGAAACGACAATCGCACCGGATGCATTGCCGTAGGTGCAACAGGTTTGCCACGTCTCGTCCCGGATCCAGCCGCGCAAGAATCCGCTCATAAATCCATCACCAGCCCCCAGTGTGTTATAGACTTCGATCTCCTTGCCTTTGACCCAGATGCCGTCATCAAGGGTGTCGGGAATATCGTCGGGGAAAACGACACAGCCCATGGGGCCGCGTTTAACGACGATTGTACCGTCACTTAATGCGCGGATCGCCTTTACGGCTTCGATTGTATTGATCGATCCGCCGGCGACATGGATTTCCTCTTCCGTGCCGACGATCAGGTCACAATCAACGATGATACTTTGAACGTGTTTTGTGGCGGCGGTTGATTCAACGAAGCGATTCTCGCCATCGCCATGGGATGTTAGTCCCCAAAGCACCGGACGGTAATCGATATCCAGAACAACCTTTGTTCCGGCTTCTTTAGCATAAGCAATGATTGCGCGACCGGCTTCTTCTACGCCGGGTTTTGAAAAGTGGGTGCCGGTCAAAACCACGGCTTTGGAAGAAGCTATGTAATCCCTGGAAATGTGCTCGGCACGTATGCCCATATCGGCACAGTTCTCGCGATAAAAAATATGCGGGAATGTTTCAAGATCGCGAATTCCAAGAATAACAAGTGCTGTCAGTCGTTCGCTGTCGGTGGAAACATGACTGACATCGACGCCTTCCTCAATCAGGGTCTGGCGGATAAAACGCCCCATCTGTTCGTCGCCAACGCGGGTGATCAGCGAACTCCTCAAACCAAGGCGTGATGTGCCCACCGCAATATTAGTGGCGCAACCGCCAATATATTTTGAAAACGATTGCATGTCTTCAAGCGGACCGCCCACCTGATCTCCATAAAGATCAACGCTCGAACGCCCAAAGCAGATGACATCTAGTTTTCGGTCTTCCATTTTAAAGTTCGTCTTTCGTTGCTGGCCGTCGGGGCTGCATTTCGGCAATTGCCTGGCCCAGACTGACAACCAGGCTTTGGGCCAGACAAAGCGGGGCAACCAGCGTTCTGAATGTTTGGTCCTGTGCCTCGGCAATTTCAAAGCTGACAGCACTCGGCTCTGCAAGGGGGCTTAAGGGGCTATCGGTTATGGAAATAACCTGCACCCCCTGTCCGGCCAGATCGGTAACAACCGAATTGACGACAGGCGTGTAAGGGGAAAAACTGATGGCGATAACGGCGTCGCTGGGCCCGGCTATACCAAGCTGGTACTTTAACATTCCCCCGGCACCGTCAGCCAGGAAGCAACGAATTTCAAGGCGTGACAGTGCGTAGTGCAGGTATTGGGCAACGGCAAAAGAGCGCCCCTGGCCAAACAGGTGAATATCGCGGGCGCCTTTTAAAATGCCCACCGCCTGTTCCAGCTTGTCAGAAGGCGTATTCAGGCGCAGGTGATCAAGGGCGTCCATACCAGCTTCACAAAATTCGTTGAGCCTTGATCCGGCACTTTCGGGGCCTTCGCTCCGGAATGATTTGATCCGTTCGCGGTAGCTTGATGTATCTTCCATCAGGCGGTTTCGGCAAATTTGTTGCAGATCGCTAAACCCGTCGTAGCCGATGGCCTTGGCGAAACGGATAATGGTCGAGGGCTGAACATCGGCACGCTGGGCAACCGTGGTCACGGTTTCCAGGGCCAGAATGTCTGAATTGTCCAATGCAAAACGCCCGAACTTTTTTAATTGCCGGGGCAGGGCATTATATCTGGCGGTAATGACCGCCTTCAGATCGTTGTATGTTGCCGGAATTTGATCCACAATTCTTGTCCACTTAAGAGATTAATTCAATTCGATGAATCGCATATGAACAGAATTTTCTATTTTTAGCAATAATGAAATTTTCTTTTTATAATTATCAATAGAAAATATATTCTATTTTAAGTCCATGTGGTTTATGATCTGCCTGTTGCGTATCTGTCGTAACGGTTTTGTAATTCAAGAACATTTCAGGGAGACAGACCGTGTCTGAAACTGTCGAATCATTTGATCAACTTCGTATGCGTTTTCATGAAAAGTACGAAGAATTAAGTCCGCAGTTAAAAAAAATCGCCCAGTTTGCCCTTGATGATCCGAATCGGTTTGCCCTGGAACGGGTGGTGGTTATTTCGGCGGAAATCGGGATCCAGCCATCGGCGCTTATTCGCTTCGCCAAATCTTTTGGATATTCCGGCTTTTCCGATCTACAACGGGTTTTTAAGCTGCGACTGATCGAAGGATCGGCCAGTTTTCGCGAACGCATCTACAACCAACACGAAGAAATGGAAGATGCCGCACGGGAGAATCCGGTTTCCTTGCTGCGGAAATTTTCTGATGCGTAAAACAAATCCCTGAGATGGCTGGAAGTGGGCGTTAATGACGCCCAATTGCAACAAGCCGTTGAAACTATTGACAATGCCAGGCATATATACGTCCTTGGCCAGCGTCGTGCCTTCCCCGTTGCCAGCTATATTTCTTACGGACTGACCCGCCTGGAATACCCGTGTCAGCTTCTTGACGGGGTTGGCGGCATGGCCCCGCAACAAGCATCAACCATGACAAACGCCGATTTACTGATCACCGTCAGTTATGCCGAATACGCAAAAGAAGTTGTCGAGATTGTCAAGGATGTGCACATCAGGGGGATTCCTGTACTGGCCATTACCGATAATCTTTCCAGCCCGCTGGCAACCTATTCCAGGCAGTCTTTCTGTGTTCGTGAATCCGATGTTCACCGATTCCGCCCGCTGACCGGATCTATGGTGCTGGCGCAAACCCTGATTTTGACTTTGGGTTATTTTCGCGACGGTAACCAGTAGGGACTTCCGAAAGATTTCCAGCCCCAAAGACCGGTAAGAATCTGCGTCGTGGATTCCCGATAGGGAAAATTTTGCATAAAGTAATTTTAGAAATATTTTTTCATTTCTTGACATAAAACGAATTTTCGTTCTATATCGAAAAATAGAAAATAATTTCAAGTAAAATCTTGGAGGTAATCGTGACCCAAAAAATAGGCTTTATCGGCGTTGGTATGATGGGCCACGGCATGATCAAAAATCTTCTTGAAAAGGGTTATGACGTTGTTGCCATGGCGCATCGAAATCGCGCCCCGCTGGAAGACCTCATCACCAAGGGCGCAACCGAAGCTGCCACTCCAAAAGCCATCGCCGAGGCATCAGATGTTCTTATTCTTTGTGTTACGCTCGCCGCAGGTTGAAGCTGTGGCATACGGTGAGAACGGATTTCTTGAAGGTGTCAGCGATGGCATGATCGTCATCGACTGTTCTACCGGTGCTCCCGGTACTGTCGAAAAAGTTGCCGCTGATCTTGCCGCCAAAGGTGCCGTGATGGCCGATGCACCATTGGCCCGCACCCCTATTGAAGCCGAGGCCGGTAAATTGAACACAATGGTCGGAGCTTCAGATGAAGTCTTTGCCGCCATTGAGCCCATCTTGCAAACATTCTGCGAAAATATTTTCCACATGGGTCCGGTTGGTAGTGGATCACGCATGAAGCTGATCAATAACCTGATCACCATGGGCCAAGCCACCCTGATCGCCGAAGCGCTTTGTGCCTGCGAAGCAACGGGCGTTGACTTGCAACGCTTCCGCGAGGTCATTAGCGCCGGTGGCGGTAATAGTGGAATATTCCAGATGATCGTGCCCGGCATCCTTGATGAGGGTGACTTTGAAGGTATGAAATTCAGTATTGCCAATGCCACGAAAGACCTGCGCTACCTCAATAGCATGCTGGCGGACGCGGGCATCGTATCGCCAATGGGCAATGCCACCCACAACGCATTTGTGCAGGCCGGAAAAGCTGGCTTCGCCGACGGTTTGGTCGGTCACCTGGTGAAAGCACAATCTGAAATGAACAAGGTAAATATCGGAAAATGTTAACTGACGAGATTTGATTTAGCCCCAGCCCGGGCTGTGTCACAAAAATAATAAATCAGAAAATCTGAAAAAGCTTTACGTTAAACAACATAGGATGGAGACGAAAATGAGAAATTTTACATCTAAACTTATGACAGGTGCTGCGACCTTTGCCGTCGTAGCTGCAATTGCCACCGGCAGTGTTCCTGCTACAGCAAAACCTTTACTGATTGGCCTGACGTCTGATGCCAGTGGACAGTATGCCAACTCTGGTGCTTCTGACCGTCGTGGCATGCTAATGGCGATTGAGGAATTCAACGCCAAAGGCGGTGTTATGGGTCGTGAAATCAAAACGATCCACATCGATACCGAAACCACGCCGGCTACCGGCTCACGCGTTGCTGAGCGCATGATCACCCGCGAAAAAGTTGGCTTCATGATTGGCGCTGTCAGTTCCGGCGTTGCCAACGCTATTTCGCAGGTTGCGCAAAAGTACGGCGTTGTTTACCTGAACACCAACTCCAGCTCGCCCACGGAATCCGGCAAAAATTGCCACCGGGTCAAGTTTGTTTGGGACGGCAATGGCAAGAACTTTGCCCAGGCTGCTGTTCAAAATGCTGTCAACAAATATGGTAAAAAATGGCTGCTGATGACCAATGATTACGTTTGGGGTCACAATACGTCCAAGGCGACCCGCCAGTTGGCCGAAGCTGCCGGTGCCAAAATCATTGATGAAATCATGATCCCCCAGGGAACCCGTGATTTTAGCTCGGCATTGCTAAAAATCCAGCAGGCTTCCCCGAAAGTTATTGCCGCTGCCGTTGGTGGTGATGACCAGAAGGCTATGCGCACCCAGATTTCCCAGCTAGACATGGGCGCAAAATATGCCTGGATCAACAATCAACAGGACTGGCCTGATGTTTATGGTCTGCCTGCCAAGAACCTGTTCGGTGTTTTCGGCACAACCTGGTACTACAAGTTTGATCTGCCTGGCGTTGAGGAATTTAACGCCAAGTACGCCAAGATGTATCCGGACACCAAAATGAAGGTTCCCGGCAACGTCTTTTTCAATGGTTACTGGGCGACACGTTCGCTTCTTGAAGCTATCGAAGCCGCTGGCACCACAGAAAACCATGCTGTTATCAAGCAGCTTGAAAATCTGCGGATCCCGGCCGCCACCCGTATGCAGCACGACGATGCCTTCATGAACCCGAATACCCATCAGATGCAGCAGACCATATATTTGGCAACCGCCAATCTGGCCAGCAAGGATAAGGACGACATGTTCCAGATCGTTGCTCACGCCTCTCCAGCTGCGGTCAATGACGCCTCTTCCAACGAGACATGCAAGTTGGAATCAATGGCTGATACGCCGAAGTACACTCCCTGATACTTCTCACTCCCCGCGTTGGCGTTTATGCGTCAGCGCGGGAATTTTTTTCAAAATTTTAAATTTTCCAATTTTTCATTTTTAATAATTTTTATTTCACGGCAAAAAATAGCATCAGATTATGGACGTCATTCTCAACCTATTGCCCCATCTCGTAAACGGCCTGGCCCTTGGCCTTCTGTTTGCCCTGATCGCCTTGGGCTTTATGCTGATTGTCGGCGTTATGGAACTGATTAACCTGGCCCATGGCTCATTGTTTGCCCTTGGTGCCTATTTCGCCATGTCGATTATTGATCCAAATCTCTCTTATTTTGGATCCTTTGGTGACTGGTATTCAGCCTTGCCTTTGGCCTTGCGCTATGTGGTTGCCCTTGCATTGGCCCCCGCCCTTGTCGCCCTGGTTGGCATGGGGTTGGAAATCTGCATGCGCCGGACCTATGGCAAAAAGGCCGAATACGGTTTGCTACTGACATACGGCGCGGCGCTTGTCATTGAAGAAACCATTCGTATTACCTGGGGATCGGCGGAACAGGTTATGCCTATTCCTGATGCCGTCAGTGGCGCCTTTTTTGCCGGGGGCATGATTTATTCGAATTACCGTTTCTATGCCGCCTTCTTTGCCCTGTTCATGATTATTGTGGTTTGGTTGTTTCTGGAAAAAACGCCCTATGGCGCGACAATCAAAGCCGGTGCCCATGATAGCGAGATGGTCCGCGCCCTTGGGGTCAACCTGACACGGTTAAGGCTTCTGGTTTTTGGCCTGGGTGCGTCCCTTTCGGGCATCGCCGGAATTATTCTGACCCCGATCTGGGGCTTGCGCCCCCATGTTGGTGTCGACGTGGTTATCCCGGCATTTCTAATCATCGTTGTCGGCGGCATTGGTAGTTTTTGGGGGGCCGTCATTGCCGGTGTTATGGTCGGATTGGTCGTTGCCTTTTCCGGAGCCTATGTTTCGGAATGGTCAATGATGTCCATGTACTTGTTGTTGATTGTTGTTGTCACATTCCGCACCCGCGGTTTGTTCGGCAAGAAAAGTGCATTGGAAAACTAATCATGAAATCCCCTTTTGCCATTTCCACCCCTGTTTTCACCAGGCCTATGCTTTTGATGTTTGTTGTGTTGGGTACGTTCCCGCTGTGGGGGACATCGGTTGGTTTGTATAATTACCTTGGCGTTGAAATCATCATCTGGATCATTTACGCGCTGGGCTTCAACCTGTTACTTGGATATACAGGCCTGCCGTCATTCGGACACGGTGCTTACTTCGGTATTGGTGCCTATGCTTATTCCCTTTGCCAGTTAAATGTTTTCGAAAGCGTCTGGGCCGGTATTTTGCTTGGTGCCTTTGCCGGCGGCGTTGCCGCGGGCCTGGCAGCCTGTTTCCTGTCTCACAGACGGGGCATTTATTTTGCCCTGATGACCATCGCTTTCGGTCAGGTGTTCTGGTTTATTGCCATCAAATGGCACACCCTGACGGGGGGTGAAGATGGCCTTTTGAATGTTTATCGCGGCACGCTTTCCCTGGGGCCTGTAGATGTTAGCCTGAAAAGCAACGAGGCCCTTTTTTACTTCGCCTTCGCGGTGCTGGTGGTTATCACCTTGCTCTTGTGGCGCATTGTCCATTCACCTTATGGCAAGGCCCTGCAAGCCATTCGTATGAGCGAGATGCGGGCCGGCTTTGTTGGCTATAATGTCTGGCTGATGAAATGGTCTGTCTTTACGCTTTCAGGCGTCATCGCCGGATTGGCCGGGAGCATTTTTGCCATTGCCCAGGAAAGCGCCTATCCGGATGTCATGAGCCTGCATGCCTCTGGTTTTATTGTCATGATGACCTTGATTGGTGGCGGCTTTGTCAGTTTCTGGGGGCCGGTCATTGGCGCTATTATTTTCTTTGTCGCACGGGATTTCCTGGGCTCACTCACAGAAACATGGTTGTTGTGGTACGGGTTGATGTTCATGGCAGTCATGTTGTTCAAGCCCGAAGGCATAGCCGGTGTATGGCAAGATTTCATGAAAAAACAAAAAGCAAAATCGGCTGCAACTCCCACGTCCCAAACACCCAAAAATTCTGTGGCGGGAGAATAGTCATGGCATTTTTTGAAGCAAAACATTTGCAAAAACGCTTTGGCGATCAGGTCGTTCTTGAAGACATCACGCTGTCTTTTGAAGCGGGACAACTGAGCGGCATTATGGGGCCTAACGGGGCTGGAAAATCGACCTGCTTTAATGTTCTGACCGGCCAGTACAAGCCCGATGGCGGCACCGTCCACTTTGACGGACAGGACATTACCGGCCTTCCACCGCGTAAAATTTCAGGAATGGGCATCGCCCGATCATTTCAGATCATGACCCTGTTTGATGAATTTTCCGCCATAGACAATATCATGATTGCCCTGCGCAATACGGTTACCCGCGCCTTCAATCCGCTTTATGATTTACCCGGTGATACAACCACCATGGACAGGGCCGCTGATGTCCTTGCAAAGGTTGGCTTAAAGGGGCGTGAACTTGAACAGGCAATTAACCTGCCTTACGGAGAGCGCCGGGCCCTGGAAATTGGCGTTGCACTGGCGTCAGAACCAAGACTGCTTTTTCTCGATGAACCGACACAAGGCCTTGGCGTCGATGGCACCGCCCGTCTGGCCGACCTGATCCTCGAACTAAAAGAAACTTATTCGATTGTCATTATCGAGCACGACATGAAGTTTTTGTTTCGTCTGGCTGACAAAATTTCCGTCATTCACTGGGGCCAGGTTATCACCGAAGGGTCTCCCGAAGATTTGCGCGCCAATGAATGGGTGCAGGCTTCTCAGCTGGGAGAGGTCGCGTAAATGTTAAGTGTCTCAAATATCGAAACATTTTATGGCGAAACTCAGGCGCTTTTTGGCACCTCCCTTGAAGTGGCAGAAGGTGAAGTGGTGGCATTGCTGGGACCAAACGGTGCCGGTAAAACAACGACCCTGCGTTCTATCCTGGGGCTGTCGCCGGCACGCAGCGGATCAATTCATTTTGATGGCAGGGATGTCACCAGAACCGCCACCTGCGACATTGCCAATGCCGGTGTAGGCTGGGTTCCCGATGATCGTCGTATCTTCCCCACTTTAAAGGTCAAAACCAACCTGTCGTTGGGAAAGAAGAAAACCCGTTTTCGTTCATGGTCTGAAAACGAAATGTTCGAAATATTCTCGGCCATTGAATATTTGATGGAACGCGATTGCGAGAACCTGTCTGGCGGCGAGATGCAAATGGTTGCCATTTCCCGTGCACTGTTAGGCTCGCCAGGGTTGGTTTTGTTCGATGAGCCGTCTCAAGGGCTGGCCCCGAAAGTCGTGCAGGATGTGATGAAAACCATTACACGGCTAAAAAGTGAGGGCATTGCGGTGTTGGTGGTTGAACAAAACGCCTTGAGCGCCTTGCAGGTCAGCGACCGGGTCTACGTTATGGATCACGGCCGGATTGTCCACGAAGGCAGCGCCCAGGCTTTACTTGATGATGACGCGTTACGTACGCGGCTGTTGGGGATTTAAGCCATGAGCACACCAATGTTAGATGTCAAAGGGCTTCGCAAAATTTACCAGCGCGGTTTTATCAATAAAGAAGAGACCTTCCGGCTGGAGGCGAACTTCAAAATTGATGAACCTCAGGTCGTCGGCGTCATGGGGCCTAATGGTTCGGGCAAGACAACACTGTTTGAATTAATAACAGGTTCCAACCAGCCAACAGAAGGCGAGGTGCTGTGCGCCGGTCAAAACATTCATGACGTCAAATATCGTCAGCGCGACCGTTTGGCTATTCACTACCACCAGTCCTATCAGGTTCGCCATTTTAGCAAGACCAAACCGTCATTCATGATGGAAAAGCCTGTATCCGATTACCCAATGGTCCACCTGTTTGATGAACCGCAGTTTAACACCCAGGACGGTTATATCGGTTTCATGCTGGATTTCTTCAAGCGCTTACGGGCCGATGGTCGTCTGGTCTTCCTTTGCGTCCATCCAAACGAAAAATTTCACGTCAAGATCATGCGTGAAGCGTGCGATCGCTACATCTTCGTTCAAAAAGGTCAACTTAGTTTTGCCGATGATTACGACACCCTGCTCGAAAATCCGGATGTTATGGATTATCTCGGCGCATTGGCTGCGTACTGAAGGGTCCGTAAATGACAACACTTGAAAATAGACTGGCATTGGTAAGCGGCGCGGCAGGGGTTCTGGGCGAAGCGGTCGTGCGCTCCTTGATAGCCCGCGGCTGCCGGGTGTTAATGATCGATATTCAGCTCCCGCCCCTTGAAGTTCTCGCCGCAGAATTAGGCACCAAGGCCATTGCCTTGCAATTGGACGTCAGTGACGATCAGGCGATCGCCAAGTCGGCGGCAGGGATTCGGGAAACCTGGGGAGACGTCGATATTCTGGTCAACAATGCCGGTATCCTTTCCAACAACAAGGCCGTAGAGACGACCCCCGAAGAATGGCGCAGGCTCATGTCGATCAATCTGGACGGAGCGTTCTTCCTTGCCCGGGAATGGCTGGATGGCATGAAAGCAAAAGGCTGGGGACGAATTGTCAATATCTGTTCATTGGCAGCCAAGACCGGCGGCCTGACCGCCGGCACGGCCTATACGACATCAAAGGGTGGCATGACGGCGCTTACTTTTTCGCTGGCCCGTGAATCGGCAAGCTTTGGCGTCACCGTAAACGGTGTCTCACCCGCCTATATCAAAACGCCGATGGTCACAGAACAACTCACACAAGAGCAGCAACAGAAACTTTTGAACGATATTCCTGTCGGGCGCTTTTGCGAGGGTGAGGAAGTGGCCCATGTGGTTGATTTTCTCGTCTCGCCCTTATCAGGGTTTATCACGGGCGAGATCATTGATATCAACGGCGGCCTTCATCTGGATTAATTTGGAGATCAGGTATTTTGGAACAAATCGCACCGGTTATTGATTTTAAAGCCGAACTGTCGAACAGCTTTGATCTGGACGGTAAAGTGGCTTACCTGCCCGGCGGTTACGGCGGTATCGGGGAGGCTATTGCCTGGGGATTGGCTGTCAGGGGTGCGGCTGTTGTGATCGCTGGACGCAACGCCGAAAAGGCCAGGGCATTAGCTGAAAATATTAATGAGGCCGGATTTGTTGCTTCTGGTTTAGCCGTCGATGTGAAATCCGTAGGTGAAATCAAGGACTCCGTCGATGCCGTTGTGGACCTTCACGGCAAGATCGACATCCTGATGAACTGCGTTGGCATTCAAATCGAACAGCCGCTCCTCGAGGTGACGGAAGAAGCCTTTGAGGAAGTTATTGAAGTCAATTTAAAGGCATCCATGTTTCTGGCGCAGGCGGCGGCGCGTCGTCAGATAGAAGCGGGCAATGGCGGCAAGCAAGTGCATTTGTTGTCGGTGCGCGCCCAGTTGGGTATTCGCAATCGGGGCTATTCGGCCTACTGCTCCAGCAAGGGTGGTCAGGTGATGCTGATCAAGCAGCACGCAATGGAACTGGCACCCAACAACATCACGGTAAACGGCGTCGCGCCGACTTTTGTGTACACAGAAATGATCCGTCACGTCATGGAAAACGATGAATTTCGCCAAGGTTTGCTCGACCGGATACCTATGGGGCGCATCGCCGATCCGAAAGACATCGTTGGGCCGTCGGTGTTTCTCTGCTCACCGGCATCCGACTTCGTCACCGGTCAGATCATGTACGTTGATGGCGGCATCACCTCGAGCCAGTAGTTTTGTTATGGACAAGGATTTACTCGTCAAAGCTAAATTCCCGACACCCATTGATCATGATGCGGTTGCCAGTGACTGGGCGGCGAGGGGGTATGGATGTCATTTGTTTGTCGACCCCCCAGGTCAGAAATGGCTCGGGTTCGTTCACGACACCAACGAACTGGTGATGGTCACCGAAGGCCTGCTTGAAGTCAGCGTCAACGGGCAGACCACCGTCCTTGAGCCGGGTGACGAGATTTTCATCCCCAGACACGGCGTCCACGATGTGATCAACCGATCAGGAGGCGTAACGCGGTGGCTCTATGGATATGACTAGTTGGCTTTTAAAGGTTTCATGGGGTGATGTCAGAGGAAAGTGATCTGACCAGAGACGACGAAATTACGCCATCGCCTTCTCCCGTCGTCGAAACGGTTGGTGAGAATTTTCTGCACGATTGTTGAGCTTTTTTCCTGAAAAATTAGTTAAAGGACTCGGCCCGCGCCATTAGTTCTTTTAGGTTCGGCTCATTGGGATTAATGGGCTTTCCCGGATGGATGATTGCCACTTGGCAACTTTCGGCGGCTTGCACCAACTGCTTGTATGTGCCGGCGTTCAGGTCGGCAATATAAGCTTGTTTGTTGTCGTCATAGAGGAACATCTTATTGTTAATTTCCACGCATTCCTCACAGGTGGTGCAGCGGGGCGTTTCGATATAGGGCTCATCGGACGACGGCGCTGTGAATTCTTCGCTGACACTCTCCACATCGGTCTCTACGTCATCACTTAAGGCTGCGATCTGCTCAGGTTGGGCTTCCCTGTTTTCCTTTTCAGCGGCCAAGGCCTTCCTGGCGTAGGAATTATCGATGCCGCCCAATTCCCGAAGATTTTGCCACATTTCCTGGCATCCCCGTGCGGCCTGAATCAATCTGGCCTCGACGATCACCCGGTGAAGGTCATTATTTTCGTCAATCATCAGGATATAAGGGACTTTCCCTGCCGCTGTCGTATCGTCCAATTCCATGAACGTGCTTGCCGGAACCATCAGGTCGTTCCATTCGGACCTGGGAACACCGGCAAAGCGCTTGCCATATCGATCATCCATGGCGACGAAGTCGACGAAGGTAAAAGCAATCATCTCCGAGAACCTTTGCATGTCTTTATCTTCGTAGCCGAATTCATAAACCGGCCAGTCCCTTTCGGGTTGTGGGTTGCCGTCGACCAGGAAACGGGATTCCCAATCATCCCCGGCACCCGGGTCGTAGACAAAGACAGGACATGCGCGCGAATCCGTTGCCGCCGCCGCCCGCAGATAGAGTGGCTTCTCGGGGGTGTTTTTGGCAGTGCGCGTTCGTTTTCCCGATTGCCCGGAATAAACGCTGAACAGGGCCGGACCACGGTGGGTCAATCCATTAAGGATACTCTGGTGCATCCGGTACAGGTCGGCACCGCTGGCCTGAAGAATAAAGACGTCGTTTAGACCCAACGCCATGGAGGCCAATTGTGATCCCCTGACACCAAACGAAAGCTTACCCGAAGCAATCGATAACTGCTCTACGATATCATCGTTTTGGGCCAGGACCTTGATGGGAAGACCCGAGGAGAGTACCTCAATCAGGTCGGCTTTTTCAGCCTTGGCATCCGTACTGTTGCGCAGACAAATAAGATAGGCCGGTAACATTGCCAGATCATCGGCTTCCAGATAGCGCTCGTCATAATTACGGAAGAACGGGTCGTGTGTAGCTTCCCTGTAGCGGCTTTCAATTTCCAACTGGGCGATTGTCATTGCCTTGACAAGGCTAACCATTTTGGGCAATCGCAAGCGGAACGCTTCCATAGCCGGTGCACAATGGTCAAAAATATAGGTTTGCGTATTTTCCCGCCGTTTCTTTCCATTTTTCCCACTCATAGAAGGGAAAAACTTTTGCGCCTTCAGTGTCGATAAAACGGACTGGATTCGACGCCAGCGTTTTTCAGGCAAGGCACCAGGAACAAACGCCGTGCCAAGAATGTCGGACATGGAATTAAAATCGAAAGCCGATTCATAAGACGAGCCAACCGCACTTTTAAGGGCGTCAGGATCAAACGCAGTGGCGGACTTCATTGAGTCGCCTTTAAGGATATTCATAAGTTTAAGGGTCAGTTCATCGAGCCGCAGGGAAAACTTGCGCGCCTTTTCTTCCTGAACGGTGTTCCACGCGTGGGACATGACCTTTTCCGGGGTGTCCTCATCATAGTCGATAACCTCACCGTTTTCAGGCAGCGCATCGCGAATTGTTTTGAGGATTTCCTCGTCAAGTTTTGGTGTGCCATCGCCGCCGTTTTGTGACAACAGGTTGCTTTCGGCCTGTTGCCATAGTTCGCTTAAAGATCCCTTATTGCCGTCCCTTACCAGAACCCGCACTGCCTCTTCCAGACGCAGCGCGCTCTTACGCAGACGCTCGCCCTCCATGCCAGTGGGCGCACTTTCGTTCAGTATTTCTGAAACAACATCGCAGAGGGAGCGAATACAGGGCGCGCCGTTGCCTTCCTTGAACAGGACCAAGGGAAAATCATAGCGGAGTTTTGATAAGTCGCCGTAGCCACTGAGTAATGCCGGTTGAAAACCGCGCCGCCCAATCTCAAAAAGATCGCCGCCGGATATTTGTCCGGTGAAATGAAACGTCGACATTGGTGAATGAATTTGATTCATGGCGTCATTACATTTCCCTTTTCATGATCCAGGCTCACGGCACTGACAGGTCAGGCCGCTGGGTGAATCGTGAATTGATCGAACTCCTTCTCAAGCACACTTTTAATAACGTCGGGTGTATACAATCTGTCGGGTTTTCGAAGATCCTCGTAGCAGGGCATTTCCTGATTACGATACAGAACGCCAACCGGCATTGGATGATAGGTTGATGCAATTTCGCGGGCCCTGTTGCGATCTGATGGATCGTGCTGTTCCAGATTTTGATATACCTTTCCCAGTTCCGGCCTGACTTTTACGCCGTCGTCATGGTTAAGCAGCAACATGCGCGAGGGGTCTTTCACCCATTCATCAAACCTGCCCGGCAGGAATTCGGGGCACCTTTGCAGAATGCGTACGAAGGAAAATCCCTTATGGTGGAAAGCCGCCTCGATAATGTCGTACAGCATGTCAGGAATCCAATCGACAGCCTGTGCTACAAACGAAGCGTTTCGGATGCCAAGACTGACACTGACCGGATTAATCGGTTCAAGGAGCGTGCCGCTTGGTGTCGTTTTGCTTTTAAGTCCTTGCGGGGATGTTGGCGAGGCCTGGTTTTTGGTTAAGCCGTAAATACCATTGTCATGCATCAGGACGGTCATATTCATGTTGTAGCGCAACGCGTGAATCCAGTGTGCAGTGCCAATCGAACAGCAATCACCATCGCCGGTAACAACAAAAACATGCAAATCCGGTCGTCGCATTTTAATTCCCTGGGCGACGGGCATGGCCCGGCCGTGGAGACCGTGAAAACCATAGGTGTTCATGTAATGGGGGAAGCGGCTGGAACAACCAATCCCAGAGACGAAGACGGTCTTTTCGGGGGCCAGTTGTTCATCCCGGCACAGGCGTTGCACGGCCGCCAGGATGGCGTTGTCTCCACAGCCGGTGCACCACCGTGGAACACGCCCTTTATAGTCGTCAATGGGATGTTCTTCTTCAAGAAGGCGCAAGGCGCATTCGGCGATTGGCATTGACATAATCGTCATTCCTTCCGTTGCAGTCGCTGATGGGCGGCACGGACGACAGATCCCGGCTTAATGGGACGTCCGCGGACTTCCGTCCAACAGTCTACGTCTACCAGGAACCGGGCCCGCAGGAGCCAGGCGAGTTCCGAATAGCGTCGATTTTCTTCGTCGATAATTTCGTGATCCAGATTGTCTGACCAGTTGCCTTCTACCGTCATCACGTGCTTAAAGCCCTTTAACACGTCCTTGATCCCTGATGGCATGGGCTGGATAAACCGAAGGTGCAAGGACGACACCTTGTGACCATCGTCCTGCAACCGTGTCACCGCTTCTTCGACCGCGCCCTTTGTACTTCCCCAGCTGACGATCAGCAGGTCGCCCTCGCTGTCGCCGAAGACGGGCGGCGTTTTCAATGTTTTCTGCAAAGCCGCCAATTTGAGGCTGCGGTGCTGCATACCATCCTGATTGGTGTCAGAATCATAGGCGACGCAGCTCTTGCGATCATGGGCAAGGCCGGTCAGGCAATGCATGCCGCCCGGTTGTCCGGGGATAAAGCGACGCGCAAGACCCGTTCGATGATCCCAGTCATAGGGAACAAGGCCCGCTGAAATTTCGCTTTGATCGACCGGTGGTGCCATCCAGTCTTCGCTGATGACCGGGCGCGGAAAGGGTTGCTGGGCCGATGCCAAACTTGCATCTGTCAAAACGACGACGACGGTATTGAAGGTTTCGGCGATCTTTCGTGCGGTGATCATCGAATAAAAGCAATCCTCAATGTCGGACACAGCCATCACCACCTTGGGATTGTCGCCATGGCCACCGAAGCACGCAAACAACAGGTCTCCCTGTTCAGTCTTTGTCGGCAAGCCGGTGCTGGGGCCGCCACGCTGAACATCGACAACGACCAGGGGGATCTCCGCCATCACGGCAAGACCAATTGTTTCCTGCTTCAAGGCCAGGCCCGGTCCAGAAGTGATGGTCACCGCGCACTTTCCGGCGTAGGAGGCGCCAATGGCAAAAGCGCAGGCGGCTATTTCGTCTTCGGCCTGATGGACGACACCGCCAACGGTTTCAAAAACCTCGCTCAGGTAATGGGAAACCGAAGTCGCCGGTGTAATCGGATACATGGCGCAAACTTCCATGCCCGAAGCCATAATGCCAAGGCCAAGAGAAACGTTACCGTTGACGACGATTTGTGGCTCGGTCATCGGTGATGGCGGGATACAGTACTTGAATGTGAGATTAGCTTCCGCCCAGTCGAACCCCGCTTCAAGAAGCTGAATATTGTTGTCAATGATGTTCTGGTCCTTTTTGGCGAAGATGAAGGCAACCTGTTCACGGGCAATCTGCATGTCCAGGCTGTAGATGCTGCACAACATGCCCAGAACAAACATGTTCTTGCCACGCTTTGGGTCGGCGACGTATTTCAGGCATTCTCTTTCCATAGGAATTTCCTGGATATCGTAACCACTTTCCTCCAGTTCCCCGATGGTCCGGGTATAGGCCGCGACAATTTCAGCATCGTCATCGTCCCGCCATTTGTTTTCTATCAGGATCGTACAGCCGGGACTTAGCTCGTGCGCATGAATGCGCCCCAGAAGGACTTGCTCGTTGAAAGCGACGACCAATTCAGCTTCGTCGCCACCGTTGGTAACCCGATCCGAGGCCAGGCGAACGCGGTTACCGCTACCCCCGGCGATGCTTCGTGCCGGTGGTTGAATTTCGGCCGGGATAATTTCGACTGTCCAAATCCCGTTTCCCATTCGGGCCGCGATGGAGGCCATGGACTGGCCACAGCGTTGTGCACCCTCGCCGGAATCACTGATCACTTCAACGATATGTTCGCGCAATTCCTGTACGGGTTTCTCTTTCAACGATCCCCGTTGAGGCTTTCCCCCGGATGGTGAACGCTTGCCGGATTTCTGCGGGCGTTCCTGAGGCTGCCGAACGGCGGGTTTTTCTTTTTTTAGGGCCTGTGGGGTCATTTAAAAAATCCTTCGGCTTCAGGCGATGCGGACCCGGGCGAAGTTTTTCTCGCGGGTATCAATGCCAAACAGGGTGGTTATGGTGTCGTCGATCTCTGTGGAGTGGAGAGAATCTGTGTCGCGAATACCGAGGTACTTTTTCATGCTTGATGCAGCCTTTCGACCGGCACCCATGGCCAGGATTACAGTGGCCCCGCCGGTAACGATATCGCCGCCGGCATAAACGCCAGCCATTGATGTAGCGAGAGTATCATCGGTTGCGAGGTAGCCCCACTTGTTGAGCTTTAATTTTGATGTCTGGCCAATGATCGGATTGGCGTTGGTGCCGATGGCATAAACGATCATATCGGCCTCGAACTCGAACTCGCTGCCTTGCACGGGAACAGGGCGACAGCGTCCAGACTCGTCGGGTTCACCAAGCTCCATGCGAATGCAGCGCATTCCACGGACGTTATTCTGGTCGTCACCCAGAATTTCAACCGGGGCAGCCAACCAGTGGAATTCGACACCCTCTTCCTCGGCATGGTCAATTTCCTCGACCCGGGCCGGACTTTCGTTCCTGGTGCGCCGATAAACGCAGTGAACGTTCGCCGCCCCAAGGCGCAGGCATACCCGCATCGCATCCATGGCCGTGTTGCCTGATCCGATGACGGCAATCCTTTGGCCCAAATGCAAAGGGGTGTCGTAGTCAGGAAACTCACCCGCGTGCATAAGATTGCACCGGGTCAGTAACTCGTTAGCCGAAAGCACCCCATTAAGCGATTCCCCGGGAATATCCATGAAGCTCGGATAGCCAGCGCCGGTGCCGACAAAGACGGCGTCAAATCCCATTTCATTGCGCATTTGTTCAAGTGTGAACAAGCGCCCGACCAGGGTATTGCACTTGATCCTGACGCCCAGTTTGCTCAAGGCGTCAATCTCGGCATCGATAACAGCGTTTGGCAGCCTGAATTCCGGAATACCGTATCTTAGGACCCCGCCAGGTTTGTGGAATGCTTCAAAGACGGTGACGTCACAGCCGGCCTTTGCCATATCCGCCGCACAGGCAATTCCGGCTGGGCCAGACCCGACGATGCCAATGCGAAAACCATTGGGTTCCCTATAGGGAATGTTGCTCCATCCCTCGCTTATGGCCATATCACCGATCCAGCGTTCAAGTCTGCCGATGGCCACCGGCTCCAGCGTATCGCCAACAGTGCACAGCCCTTCACACTGATCTTCCTGCGGGCAAACGCGCCCACAAATTGCCGGTAACAGGTTTGACTGCGTCAGCACATCGTAAGCACCGCGGTAATCCTTGGCGGTAATTTTTGCGATAAAACCTGGTATGTCGATGCTGACGGGACAGCCGGGAATGCACTGTGTTTCGGGACACATAAGGCACCGCTCAGACTCGTTTAGGGCATCTTCCAACCCGTAGCCCAAGGCGACTTCGTCGAAGTTTTTAATCCGTTTACCGGGGTCCTGATGCGCGATCGGCGTTCGTTCCTGCGGGATCGTGCGTATGGTTTTCTTCTTGGCCATCACAACCTCGGTCCGGTAGGCGGCGCTTCTTTACCCCTGATCCGACAACTTACGGACCAACGCTCCAGGGCTTTTTTCTCATCTTCATTAAAGCGTTTTAGCCGGTTCATAAGATCGTCGAAATCGACCTGATGGCCGTCGAAATCGGGTCCATCGACGCAAGCAAACTTGATGCCTTCACCGATTTTCACCCGGCAGCCGCCACACATGCCGGTTCCATCAACCATGATCGGATTCAGGCTGACGGTCGTTTTAATGTTCGCCGGGCGGGTTGTTTCTGCGCAGGCTTTCATCATGATCGGCGGCCCGATGGCGACGACCTCGTCAATATCAGTGTGCTTTTTCAGAGCCAGCTTGATGCCATCGGTGACCAGTCCCTTGATGCCGACGGAACCATCATCACTGCAGATAATAAATTCATCGCAGTATTTTCTGAATTTTTCCTCCCAAAAGACCAATTCCTTGTTTCTAAAGCCGATGACGCCAATCACATAGGCGCCACTTTCTTTAAAGGCGCGTGCCTGCGGGAATACAGGCGCCACGCCGAGGCCACCGCCAACACAAACAACCTTTTTGTTGTTTCCTATGTGGCTCGGCGTTCCCATGGGGCCGACGACACCGAAAAGCGGTGTCCCTCTATGGCAGGTTTGTTGCATCTCTTTGGTCGTCTTGCCGACGGCCTGGATGACAAGTGTTACTGTTCCTTTTTTGCGATCAAAATCTGCGATTGTAAGGGGGATGCGCTCACCGTGTTCCTGGGGAATGACGATGACAAACTGGCCCGGCTTTGCAGCCTTCGCCATCATCGGGTGATGGAACTCAAGCATGAATGTGACGTCAGAAAAATCTTCCCGCCTGATGATCTCGACAGCGGACTCATCCTCAAGCCCAGGGGATGTATTGAAAGCTTTTTGTAAGTCTGTTCTTTCGCTCGACGTGGAACCCATTTTGGATCACCTCCGGCAGCGGCGATAAATATGGGCAATCATAGGCCCCTGCCCTTGACGGACAATGATCTAGGTCAAATTTGACGTTTCAACAGGCGACGGGCCTGGTTGACTGTTCCTTGAAATGCCGTATCCAGCTTCTTCAAGAGCGCCAATGATGTCTTTAGCCAAATCTTCAGGGGAGGGATGGGCTGATAAAAAACCACTTTCTGTAATGCACATCGCGTGGTTTTCCCCGACTTTCAACGCTCGCTCGATAATCTTGACTATATCTTCGTTCATCTCAACCCCCGTGCTTAGTTTTCACCAGAACGTGCCAAGGATGTTTTTTAAAAAAATGAAGGCGCCCGAAAAACACGCATACCCCTAGCGTGATCATATGACAAAGTTTTCACGAAAATTGCATTGATCTAGATCATCACTCACAGCACACATCACAAATTTGCAGGAATCATTAAGCTTTTTTCGTGGACTGTCTGATCAGAGCTTGATGCTTTTTGCGCGATCACCTTTGCTCACATGGTTGTGAGCTCAAGCGTTTGTGAAACGAAAAATGCTTAATCAGATGGTAGTATTTACAGTGTAAGTATGAAGTCTCGAGCGACGCCCAAGGAGAATGGTTTTTTAACCAAAATAACGCAGAAACAGTTGTTTTTTCTCTGGCCGTCCTCCGGGACGGCCATTTGCGTCTAGAAAGGAGCACGACTATGAAGAAATCATTGTTTGTCCTCATCGCCGCGTTGATCGTCTTTAACGCTCTGCCAACTATTGGCCAGGCTCAAACGGTTTGTGGAAGCAGGGCTGAATTTGTTAAGAAGCTGCAAAAAGGATACGCGGAAAAGCCCGTCTCCGTTGGTCTCGCTTCCAACGGTTCGATGATCGAGATTTTTGCTTCGGAAAACGGAACGTTTTCCATTGTTATCACCCAACCCAGTGGAAACACATGCCTTGTCGCGGCAGGTGATAACTGGCAAAGCGCGCCGGATAAAAAGGCAGAAATCAGGCTTTGAGCCTTAAACCGGTTTGCTCACGATCCACTTATGATCCGGGCCGGTGGGGAATTTCCATTCCCGAACGGGACCGGCCATGACGTTGATGACCCAATAAATCAACACCACGGGGTGGGCCAATGGAACGTTTGGTTTTTTCCGGCGTTTCAAACGCCAAGGGTGAGCGCCGTTTCTCGTTATTTTCGGTTCAAACCAGATCGCCACCCAGACGCTGGAAGAATGAATTTCTCAAAACTTTTGCCGATTTAGTGTGGTGCGTACCTGCTGTTATTATTGGCTCCTGGTTCGGCGTCAAGCTGTACCCATATCTGAACGGTAACCTGTTCAAACGAATTATCATTGGCTTGATCCTGCTTTCGGGTATTACGTTGCTGATATTAAAATAAAAGGAGGCTAGATCGGTGCGTTGGAAGAAAACCTTACAGCTTGTTGACGTTCATTGTGAGGGCGAGGTCGGCAAGGTCGTCACTGCGGGTGTTATTGACATTCCCGGTGACACCATGGCCGCCAAGTTGGCTTATCTGAATGCGCCGGGGCCTGGTACAGAACTTCGCAAGTTTCTGATTTTTGAACCCCGTGGATGCGTTCAGGCATCAGTCAATATTCTGACGCCGCCGACTCACCCGGACGCGGATGCGGGTTTTATCGTCCTGCAACCCGATCAGGCCCACGCCATGTCCGGCAGCAATTCCATCTGTGTGGTTACGGCCCTTTTGGAAACCGGCACCATAGAGATGGTAGAGCCCGAAACCGTCGTCACCCTGGATACGGCCGCAGGACTGGTGCGGGCGACGGCCCGTTGCCAGGGTGGCCGGTGTCAGCAGGTCTCGCTCAACATGGTACCGTCTTTTATTGAAAGCCTGGATCAGGTCATCAGTACGGAAGAATGGGGTGATGTCAGCATTGATCTGGCTTTTGGCGGTGTCTTCTATGCCATTGTCGATGTCCAGCAATTGGGCCTGACCATAACCCCTGACAATGCCCGAGGGCTGGTCGAGGCAGGAATGATTTTGAAGGCCGCCTGCAACAGGGATTTTCCGGTCGTCCATCCAACAACACCTGAAATCAATGGTATCGCCTACGTTATGTTTCGTGATCGTAGCCAGCCTGATTTCGTGCGCACCTGTACGACCATGTCCCCGGGCCGGGTTGATCGCTCACCTTGCGGGACGGGCAGTTCGGCAAATCTGGCGACCCAGTTCGCGCGCGGTGAAATAGCGGTTGGCGATAAAACAAAGACAATCTCGATTATTGGCAGTGAGTTTGAGGTTAGCCTTCTTGGCACCGACAAGCTGGGGGAGAAGGTTGTCGTCCTTCCCCGGGTTACGGGGCGGGGATGGATTTACGGATTTCAGCAGATAGGGCTTGATCCGACGGGCCCGTTCCCCGAAGGTTTCTCCCTGTCCGATACCTGGGGACCAGCACTTGCAGAACTTGAGGATTAATAAATGATATTCGAGGGCATTATACCACCGGTGATAACACCGCTTCATGACGATCACTCCATAGACGAAGACGGCTTTGCCGCGGTCATCGAATACATGATCGAGGGGGGTGTGTATGGCATCATCGTTGGCGGCACCACCGGCGAGTTTTATGCCCTGTCGCCCGAAGAGCGGATTCGCCAGTTCCAGTTTGCCGGGGACATTATCAACGGCCGGGCGCAGTTTGTTTGCGGGGTCAATGACATCAGTACCGCTGCCGCTTGTGCTTACGGTGAAGCGGCGCGTGATGCAGGCGCCGATGGCCTGCTTGTTGCGGCACCCTACTACTCTCTTCCCACCGAACAGGAAAACGCCGCCCATTGTCTGGCCATAGACAAGGCCGCCGGCTTGCCGATCATGCTTTATAATTATCCGGGCCGTACCGGGGTCAGCATGGGCGAGGACTACCTTGATCTGGTTTCAAAAAGCCCCAACATCAAGGCGATCAAGGAAGCCAGTGGCGACATCAATCGCCTTCATTTGCTGGCCAATAATTACCCCGGCATTGAGCTGAGCTGCGGGGCCGAGGATCAGGCTCTGGAATTCTTCGTCTGGGGGGCGACCAGCTGGGTCACGCCCATGGGTAATTTCTTCGCCGAAGAAGTGGTTGCCTTGTATGACGCTTGCGTGAAAGAGCAGAATTTTGTCAAAGCACGGCGTATCATGGCGGCGCTGCTGGAATTAACCAGTGTTCTTGAAGGTGGCGGGCAGCTTATTCAATGCACCAAGTTCGCGTGTCAATTCTTTGATCTTCCTGCGGGGACAGTGCGACCGCCACTAAAATCACTGCCAGAGGCAGATATGGAAAATCTGCGGGACGTCTTAACGTCGGCCAGATCAGACATTCAGGCTATTCTTGCTGAGGCGTAAAGGCGATGCACTTTTGTGGAGGTTAATACGATGAGCCAACGCACTGTCACCAACGTTTTGAAATCCCAGCTGACATCTGACGGGGCCGGGGTCACCCTCAGGCGGTCAATTGGTTCGCAAATGCTCGAAGAGCTCGATCCGTTTCTTCTTCTTGATAATTTTGGCACTGAAAACCCTGATGATTACATCGCCGGTTTTCCCGATCATCCCCATCGTGGCTTCGAGACCGTCACCTATATGATCAAAGGGCTGATGCGCCACCGGGACAATACGGGCGCGGAGGGCTTGCTCAAGCCCGGCGGTGTGCAATGGATGACAGCAGGACGGGGGATCATTCATTCAGAAATGCCCGAACAGAGCGAAGGAGAGATGAGTGGCTTTCAGCTGTGGGTCAATCTTCCGGCATCAAAAAAAATGTGTGAACCGCGTTATCAGGATATCGACCCTGAAGATGTGCCTACCGTTAGCAGGGAAGACGGAACGGAAATTCGTGTCATCGCGGGGATCGTGGACGGGGTGGAGGGACCTGTCAACGGCATCGATATAGAACCCGTCTACCTGGATGTTTCCCTGCCCGGCGGCGGTACGTTTCAACATGAGGTGCCCGCTGTTCACACGTCCTTTATCTATGTTTTTGAGGGCATAGTGGACGTCGCAGGCGAACCCGTCGGGTCAGACCATTTGGCAATATTAAGTGAGGGTGAACAGATCAGCGTCAGCAGTTCCATGGGCGGGCGTTTTATTCTTTTGGCCGGTCGCCCGTTTGGCGAGCCGATCGCCCGCTACGGCCCCTTTGTCATGAATACCAAGGACGAAATTCGTCAGGCGATTGATGATTTCCAAAACGGACGATTTTAAGGGCGGGGTTATGACGGCACACGCTCACTTGTTCGAACCGCTCGATCTTCGGCACAAGACCCTGCGCAACCGCATCGTCTTTGGCGCTCATACGGCCAATATGGCAACGGGCGGTCTGCCGGGCGAGCGTCATTTGGGTTACTATCTTGAGCGCGCAATGGGCGGGGCGGCGATGATCGTCGTAGAGCCTGTACCCGTTCACGCCACCGGCGTGCTTACGCGGGGAAATTTCCGCCACGCGGATGATGCGATCATTCCGGCATTTCGGAAAATCACGGATGCTTGCAAGGCCGTAGGTGTGGTGATGATCCATCAACTCTATCATGTTGGCCAGCATGGTGATTACGACCTTTCCTTTCAGCCCAACTGGTCGCCATCGGGATTGCCATCATTTCATGATGCCGACGGCAGTCATAAAATGAACGAAGCGGAAATTGAGGAAATCATCGAAAGCTTTGTCGAAGCGGCCAGGCGGGCCTATGAGGCCGGTTTTGACGGCGTCGAATTGTTCGCCGCTTACAACGCCCTTATTGATCAGTTCTGGCTGCCCTGGAACAACCGCCGTGATGATCGTTGGGGCGGCTCGTTTGAAAATCGTATGCGGTTCTCGACTGAAATCACCTCGCGCATCCGCGCCCGGGTTGGCGAAGATTTTATCATCGGCTTGGCCACTGCGTCCGATCACAAGACAGATATTGCCCTTGGTAACGAGGCGCTTCAGGAAATTGCTGCTTATCATGACAAGCGCGCCCTGGTTGATTATATTTCGTGCGGGACGGCCAGTTATTTCGATTTTGCCGAATTGATGCCAACCTTCTTTTTTGGTGAGAAACTTGGTGTGCCACTGGCTGAATCTCTCAAACAGGTGGTCAAACACACCCGCATTCAGGCCGAAAGCCATATTCGCACCCCGGAAAACGCCAACTATGTCATTGCCGCAGGCCAGGCCGATACAGTCAGTATTGTGCGCGGGCAAATCGCCGACCCGCACCTTGCCAACAAGGCACGGGAAGGTCGCGATGAAGACGTGCGCGGCTGCATTTCGTGCAATCAGATGTGTTGGGGGCGGCGCTCGCGGGATTACTGGATCTCCTGTCTGGTCAATCCGTCGGCGGGACGGGAATTCGAATGGGGTGGTGATCGCTTCCGTCGAAGCGACAACCCGCGCCACGTTCTGATTGTTGGCGGTGGACCCGCCGGTCTTGAATGCGCCCGGGTGGCGGCAGAACGTGGCCACCGGGTAACCTTGCTTGAGGCATCGGGTGCTTTGGGCGGCCAGTTTCGTCTGGCCGGATTGCAGCCACGCCGCGAACAGATAACAGAATTGATCCAGTGGTATGAACGCCAACTGGAAAAACTTCAGGTACAGGTCAAATACAACACCTATGTGGAAGCGGACGAGCTTGATGGTTATGAGGCGGGTTGCGTGGTTGTCGCGACAGGATCATTGCCGACGCAGACCGGTTTTCAGCGTGGCATTCCGGGCATGGATGAATTGCAGGGGGTCAACAAACCCAATGTCTGGTCGGTGGAAGACATCATGGGCAACGCAGCTAAGCCCGGTAAAAAGGTCATACTTGTCGATGACACCAGCGACTGGCGCGGTGGCGGCACGGCTTTACATCTGGCGTTGCAGGGACACGAGGTGATCATCGTTACCGGTGCCGCGATGGTCGGCAAATGGATTGTACGGACGGCGGCGGATGGAACCTTGCGTGAGCAGTTGAAGAAAAATGGCGCATCGTGGATGACAGAATCAGCCCTGACGGACTGGCAAGGAGAAGGCGGAACCGTGCGCAATTTGCTCGATGGTTCGGAGACCTTTGTTAAAGCCGATACCCTGGTGCTGGCAACCACCAATGTTGCCGAAACCACGATCATCGACGATCTTGGCGAATGTGACATTGAGGTTCACTCCATTGGTGATTGTGTGTCACCCAGATTGGCCGTTGCGGCGATCTATGAAGGTCGCACGTTAGGGATGAAGCTGTAACTTTTACTTATTAGTTGGGATAAACCATGACGTCTAAACAAACGTGCGGTGAAGCACTTGTCGGGTTATTGGAGCGGCGCGGTGTCGATACTGTGTTTGGCATTCCCGGCGTTCATACGCTGGATCTGTATCGTGGCTTGTCGAACAGTTCTATCCGCCATGTGTTGGTGCGCCACGAGCAGGGCGCCGGTTTCATGGCCGACGGTTACGCCCGTATTAGTGGCCGTCCCGGCGTCTGTTTTGTCATTACCGGTCCCGGTGTCACCAATATCGCTACCGCCATGGGCCAGGCCTATTCGGATTCCATCCCGATGCTGGTTATCTCGACAGTACGCAGCACTTCTGATTTGAATAATAACTTTGGCCGCTTGCATGAAATCGTCGACCAGCGCAGCGTTACCGAACAGCTTTGCGCCTTTTCGGCAACCGCCATGTCACCCGCAGAAGTGCCGGCTTTAATTGATAAAGCGTTCGCGGTTTTTGAAAGCGCCCACCCGCGCCCTGTTCATATAGAGATACCGCTGGATGTGGTCGCCATGGCCGTTGATGTAGACTGGCAGCCCGGCCCGCCGACATCCAAACCCACCCTTGATCCGGCGGGGTTGGCCAGCGCCGCTGCCCTGCTTACTGAGGCCACATTGCCGGTGATTATCGCTGGTGGTGGCGCTCGTGGCGGGGCAGATGACTTGGTCCGTCTGGCCGAACTTCTGGGCGCGCCGGTTATCACCACGGTCGCCGGAAAAGGCCTTTTGGCCCATGACCATCCCCTTCACTTGCCGGGTATGCTGGCCCATGAGGAAACCCATGATCTTCTGGCAGAGGCCGATGTGGTGCTCGCCGTCGGCACCGAATTGTCTGAAACGGACAGTTGGTGTGATCACATGACCATGCCCGGTTCCCTCGTGCGCATTGATATAGACCCTGTGCAAGTCAACGCCCAGTACGCCCCTGCCATCGGCCTGATCGGTGACGGTGCGACAGCGCTTGGAGCACTGGCGGATTTGTTGTCCGACAAGAAGGCAAATGATGTCAGGGTCATGGAAGGGCGGGTTCGGGGTATGCGCAAAGTCGCCGCTGATAATGAAACAGAGCTTCGGCAAACCCACCGCCGGGTTTTGCTAGCCCTGCACGGGGCGCTTCCCGATACCGCGACAGTCTTTACGGACATGACCCAGATTGCCTATTCAGGGAATGAAATTTTCCCGGCGTCGCGGCCAAAGGCATGGTTCCATCCGCGTGGATTTGGCACCTTGGGACTGGCCATGCCTGCGGCCATTGGTGCTAAGCTGGCATCCCCTGAGACCCCGGTGGTGGCTCTTGCCGGGGATGGCGGTTTCCAGTTTACACTTCAGGAACTGGCTGTCGCCGTTGAGCTTGAGCTCGATCTGGTAATTTTTTTGTGGAACAACGACGCCCTTGGTCAAATCCGCGATGATATGGTCGCCAGAGGCATCAAAAAGACCGGCGTCGAGTTGCGCAATCCTGACTTTAAAATGCTTGCCGAAGCGTACGGTGTGCACTATCTGCGCCCCGGCGGACTCGATGATCTGGCTGCTGACGTACGCGGGGCCATGGACAAGCCCGGGATTTGGCTTATCGATGTCAGACAGTCGGTGTTTTCTGAAAATTGATGGGGACCCTTAAATGAGCGCATATACCGGTGGTTTTCAGTTGCACTCAGAATCCGTGCAGGATATCTGGCTGGATGCCTACGGGCATTTAAACGAAGCCTATTATCTTGTTCCCTTCAGCAATGCCACGTGGGCGCTTCAGGAACATTTTGCAATCGGTGTTCCTTATTTCGAGCGTACGGGTGCGGCGTTATATACCGTCGAAACCCATGTCCGTTATTTGCAGGAAGTGCGTGCCCCGGCGGTTATGGAAATCGAATCACTGGTTCTTGGCGTTGACGCCAAGCGGCTTCGTATCGGTCATGTGATGATTGTCGACGGGGTGCAAAGGGCGACCTTTGAATGCCTGGGCCTGCATTTTGATACGCGCGCAGGCAAAACAGCAGCGATGCCAGGGGAGGCCCAGGCGGCGCTTATGGAAGCGCGGGTAGCGGAACTTCCCGATTGGGCTGGCCGCTGCGTCGCAAATCTATAACAGGGCCCGCCGCCTTAAATCGCTGGGGGTGATGGAAAAGTGCTGGGCAAAGGCGCGGGTCAGGGCGCTGGCCGATGAAAACCCCGTCCGCACGGCAATTTCAGAAATTGGCATGACGGTTTCCAAAGCCATGGAGCGGGCCGCCGACAGGCGGATGTGCTGGTAATAAGCGACCGGCGTTGTGTTGAGGATGCGCCTGATCCGGCGTTCAAGTTTCTTTTGTGAAATTCCCAGTCGGCGGGCAATGTCGCCGATCTTCAAGGGGGTTTCGATATTGGTTTCCATCAGCGCAATCACCGGGCCAATGTCGGCGGGAAAAGGAAGCGAGTCAATTGGCGGCGGTGGGCGTTGCGGGTCTTCGGCGACGTGGGTGCCATCGTAAATAAACAAGGCCGCTACCTCCAGCCGCAGGGCCTCGCCGTGGCTTGCGCGAATAAGATGAAGCATCAGATCAAGGGTTGTTGTGGCACCGCCAGCGGTGATCCGGTTGCGGTCGATGACAAAGCGGTCGCTGAGTGTTGCGACATCGTGAAAGGCTTCTTCAAATTTTTCCAATTCCTGCCAGTGAATGGTGGCGAGGTAGTTATCAAGCAGTCCGGCCTCGGCGAGGATGAAACTACCCGTATCGAGGCCACCGAGAATTGAGACGTGTCGGGACAGCCCAACAAGGTCTCTGCGCAGGGTCTTCGATATCTGGCGTCTGTAGTCGTAACTGGAAACCACAAAAAGAGCGTCAACATCACGTGCTTCAGTCAGGGATTTGATTGGCCCGGTCGTGATTCCACTGGAACTGATAACGTCTTTGCCATCAGGGGAATACAGGCTCCATTGGTAAAGCGGCCGTCCGGCAATAAGGTTGGCGGCCCTGAGTGGCTCCAGGGCATTGGCCAGACACAGGCTGCTGAATTTCGGCAAAAGCAGAAATCCAAGATGTTCTGTCGGTATTTTAGTCGATAAAGGTGTCATGTTGTCGAAAAACGTATCAAAGCGTGGGTGTATGGGCAATAGACTTGCCCATCGAATTTATGGGGAGGACGTGAAATGAATTGGGAAGTCTTTCTGACCTGCGCCGTCACCGGTGCCGGAGACACCGCCGACAAAAGTGAACATGTGCCGGTAACCCCACAGGAAATTGCCGACTCGGCCATTGACGCGGCCAAGGCCGGGGCCGCCATCGTTCATATCCATGTTCGTGATCCCGAAACCGGAAAGGGTTCGCGCGATCCCGACCTGTTCAGGGAAACGGTCGATCGCATTCGTTCCGCAGGCGTTGATGTGGTGATCAACCTGACGGCTGGAATGGGCGGCGATCTGGTGCTCGGCGGTGCGGAAACGCCTTTGCCGCTCAATGACGCCGGTACGGATATGGCGGGCGCCACCGAACGTCTTACCCATGTCGCCAACCTGCTGCCAGATATCTGTACGCTCGATTGCGGTTCCATGAACTTCGTCGCCGGTGGCGATTACGTCATGATCAATACACCCGATACCCTGCGCGCCATGGCCGCCCAGGTGCAGGCCATGGGCGTGCGACCGGAACTGGAAGTTTTCGATTTTGGTCACATCGTCATGGTCAAGGACCTGATCAAGGAAGGCCTGATTGATGACCCGGTGATGATTCAATTGTGTATGGGCATTCCTTACGGCGCACCCGATGATCCAAACACCTTTATGGCGATGGTCAATGCGTTGCCGGAAAAGGCTGTCTTCTCGGCTTTTTCAATCGGTCGTATGCAAATTCCTTTCGTTGCCATGGCGGCCTTGGCCGGTGGCAACGTGCGGGTCGGCCTGGAAGATAATATCTATCTGTCCAAGGGGGTTAAGACATCAAACGCCGGGCTGGTCGAACGCGCCGTGACACTTCTTGAAAACATGAACGTCAAGGTCATCGGCCCCGATGAGGTTCGCCAGAAACTCAAACTTGCAAAGCCTGCACGATGAGCAAAATTAAATCGGTTGGATTGCTCGGCGGCGGTGTTATCGGTGCAGGTTGGGCGGCCCGCTGCCTGCTTAACGGACTGGACGTTGTTGTCTTCGATCCGGACCCGGACAATGAGAAGAAAACTGCCGAAGTTCTGGATAACGCCCGGCGCGCTTATCAACAAATCTCTCCCACCAGCTTGCCCAGCGAAGGCAGTATCCGCTTTGCCGGTTCTGTCGGTGAAGTCGGCGAGACTGCGGACTTTGTTCAGGAAAGTTTGCCCGAGCGCGAGGATTTGAAAATTTCCGTTTTGGCGGAACTTTGCAAGACCCTCAGCCCCGATGTGATTATTGGCTCTTCAACATCGGGCTTGCTGCCCTCGCGCATTCAGGCTGGCATCAAGGGGCCGGAAAGGTTTGTCGTCGGTCACCCGTTCAATCCGGTTTATCTGATGCCGCTTGTGGAAATTTGCGGTGGTGATGTGACGTCACAGGCAACCAAAGAGGCGGCCATGGAATTCTACAGTTCCATTGGTATGCGACCCCTGCTTGTGCGCAAGGAAATCGATGGCTTTATCGCTGACCGACTGATGGAAGCCTTGTGGCGCGAAGCCTTGTGGATGATTAACGACGATGTTGCCACGGCCGAAGAAATAGATGATGCCATGCGCTTCGGCCCAGGCCTGCGCTGGGCATTCATGGGAACCTTCATGACCTACCGGGTCGCCGGGGGGGTAGGCGGGATGCGTCATTTTATGGAGCAATTCGGCCCCACCCTGAAGTTGCCATGGACCAAACTGATGGATGTCCCGGACTTAACCGACGACTTGATTGACAAGATTGCCCGGCAATCGGACGAGCAGGCGGGCGCGACATCCATTCGCGAGCTGGAACGCCTGCGCGATGATTGTCTGGTTTCAGTCATGCAGGCCCTGGAAACTCAAAATTACGGGGCTGGTGAAGTGCTCGGTCAATACAGGGTACGCCTTCAAAAAGGGGACTGGTGATGGATTTCGGTTTAAGCCATGAACAGGAAATGCTCGTGGACACGGTCCGCGCCTTTGTCGAAAAAGAACTCTATCCGCTTGAGGAAGAAGTCGAGCGAAGCGGCCATGTGCCGCCGGAAATGGGCCGGGAGATTCAGAAAAAGGTTCTGGAACTGGGTTTCTACGCCGCCAACATTCCGGAAGAATTTGGCGGCGGTGGCCTCGACCACCTGACCTTTACCCTGCTTGAGCGTGAATTGGGCCGGGCCTCCATGGCCTTGACGACATTTTGGGGGCGGCCGTCGAACATCTTGTGCGCTTGTAATGACGAGCAGCGCGCGCGTTATCTTGATCCGTGTGTGCGGGCTGAGAAAATCGACGCCCTGGCGATGACCGAACCTGACGCTGGTTCTGACGTGCGCGGCATGAAAACCGTGGCGCGTAAGGACGGTGATGACTGGATCATCAACGGCACCAAGCATTTTATCTCTCACGCGGACATTGCCGATTTCGTCATCGTCTTCGTGGCCACTGGTGAAGATGAAACGGAGCGGGGCCCGCGCAAGCAAATATCGTGTTTTCTGGTTGATCGGGGAACCCCCGGTTTCGAGATCCGCGATGGTTACCAGTCGGTCTCGCACCGGGGTTATCATAATTCCATTTTGAACTTTGATGAATGCCGGGTGCCCTCAAGCCAGATGCTGGGAGAAGAAGGCGGTGGATTTGAAGTGGCTAATACCTGGCTCGTCGCGACCCGGCTTTCTGTGGCGGCATTTTCGGTCGGTCGTGCGCGCCGGGCATTTGATCTGGCCCTGAACTGGACGACGGAGCGAAAACAGTTCGGTCAGCAAATCAGCAAATTTCAGGGTGTCTCCTTCAAGTTGGCTGATATGATTACCGAAATCGACGCCGCTGATCTTCTGACTCTGGCGGCAGCCTGGCAGCTCGATCAGGGTGCTGACGCCAATCTTGCCATATCCCAGGCCAAGCTCTATGCCACCGAAATGCTGGCCCGTGTAACGGATGAGGCGATCCAGATTCATGGCGGCATGGGGCTGATGGCCGATCTGCCGCTTGAACGTTTCTGGCGGGATGCCCGGGTCGAACGCATCTGGGATGGAACCAGCGAAATCCAGCGCCATATTATCTCGCGCGAACTGTTGCGGCCCATCGGCGGATAAATAAAAAATGGATTTATCCCGGCTCTTGCGTCCGCGTTCAATTGCCGTCTTCGGTGGCCGGTTTGCCGAAGCGGTTATTGAACAATGCACCCGTGCTGGTTACGCAGGCGCACTTTGGCCGGTTAATCCAAAGCGCAGCGACATTCACGGCCACCCCTGCTTTGCCGATGTGAGTGAGCTTCCCGGTGTTCCTGACGCAGCCTTCATAGGCGTCAATCGATACCAGACGATTGACGTCATTCAGTCACTGGCCGCCATGGGTGCGGGTGGGGCGACGGCCTTTGCCTCAGGCTTTAAAGAGACCGGCAGTGCAGGCGAAGATTTGCAAAACGCCTTTATTCAGGCGGCTGGCGAGATGCCGGTTATTGGTCCTAATTGTTACGGCCTGATCAACTACCTGGACAGTGCCCTGCTTTGGCCCGATGTACATGGCGGAAGACGGGTGACAAGCGGTGTCGCCATATTGGCGCAATCCAGCAACATCGCCATAAACCTGACCATGAACAGGCGTGGCTTGCCCATTGCTTACATGGCAACCGTCGGCAATCAGGCCGTCGTCACCATACCGGACATGATTGAGGCCTTTCTTGATGACCCGCGGGTTACAGCTATCGGCCTCCATATGGAAGGGATCAGTGATCCGCAAGCGCTGGCTGCGGTTATGGGGAAAGCCCACAGAAAGGGCATCCCCGTGGTTGCCATTAAATCCGGCAAATCTGAAGGTGGGGCTCGCCTGACTCTCAGTCACACCGCTTCCCTTTCGGGTAGTGACGCGGTCATGGACGCTTTTTTTTCCCGCTTGCGGATCGCCCGGGTTGATACCCTGTCCCGGTTTCTTGAAACCCTGATGTTGCTTCACGTTGGCGGGCCGCTTGCCGGCAACAGCGTTGTCAGCATGAGCTGTTCGGGCGGCGAGGCGGCCCTGATTTCGGATGTCGGGACGCAACGGGGCATAAATTTCCGCCCCTTCACGAAAACCGACAGTGATCGCATCAGGAAAACCGTCAACGAACTGGTCACGGTTTCCAACCCGTTTGATTATCATATGTTCGACTGGGCCAATGAAGAGCGTCTGGGCGCGACATTCACGGCGGTCATGAAATGTGGGTTTGATCTGAATATTCTTGTCCTCGATTTTCCCCGCGAAGAATGTGGCAGTGATGCTGATTGGCACGTGTCTCTTCGCGCCCTGAAAGCGGCAGTCGATGAAACCGGGGGGCGTGCTGCGGTGTTGGCGACCCTGCCTGAAAATATGCCTGAACGGGTGGTGACTGATCTGCTTGAAATGGGCATCACCCCCTTGTCCGGAATTGATGACGCCATGGCGACGATTTGTGCTGCGGCCATACTGGCTTCACCGCTGGGAGGCCCGCGTTTCCAATTTCTGCCCGGGCCTACGTCTGCAAACGACGTGGATATATTGAATGAATGGCAAAGCAAGCAACAATTGGTGGGTTACGGTATTGAAATCCCTAAAGGCTGCTTGTGCGCAACGGTTGATGAAGCAGTGGCGGCGGGCCCGGCGCTTGGCTATCCGCTGGTGCTCAAGGCCGTCGGGGCGGACCTTTTACACAAGACCGAACAAAACGCAGTGCGTCTGGGCATTTCAAATGAGGCCGGTGTGCGTGCTGCGGCCACTGACCTTGCCTGTCTGGGCGAGGCTGTTCTTGTTGAACGGATGACCGAAAACCCGCTCTGTGAATTGATCATCGGGGTTGCTTGTGATCCGGTTATCGGTCTGCATCTGCTTGTCGGTTTCGGTGGAATCCTCGCCGAAATTGTTCGCGATTCCTGCATAATACTGATGCCTGCAGAGGCCGGGGAAATCAGGCAATCTCTTATGTCGCTAAAGGCAGCTCCCATACTGATGGGTTACAGGGGCCAATCTGCGGCTGATCTGGAGGCTGTTATCGATACGGTGATCGCGGTTCAGAAATTTGCCCTTGATCACGCTGACAAACTGATCGAACTGGATATCAATCCGCTCCTTGTCAAACCTGACGGGGCGGTCGCTGTGGACGCCCTTATAAGACTGGAGAAGTAAGATGACAGACGATGCGATTAAAGTTGAACGCCGCGGTGCTGTTCTTGAAGTCACCATCGACAGGCCAAAGGCCAATGCCATTGATGTGGCGACGAGCCGTAAAATGGGCGAGGTCTTTGCGTCCTTTCGCGATGATCCGGAGTTGAAGGTCGCCATTATTACTGGCGGCGGGGATAAGTTTTTCTCAGCCGGTTGGGATTTGAAGGCCGCCGCCGAAGGGGAAGTACCGGATTCAGATTATGGTGTCGGCGGCTTTGGCGGATTGCAGGAATTGCCGAACCTGAACAAGCCGGTAATCGCCGCGCTGAATGGTATGACAGTCGGTGGCGGTTTCGAGATCGCCCTGTCGACCGACATTATTATCGCTGCCGATCATGTGCGCTTTGCCCTGCCCGAAATCAAGGCGGGCACGGTTGCCGATGCGGCGACGATCAAATTGCCCAAGCGTATTCCTTATCATGTGGCCATGGAATTTTTGTTCACCGGCCGCTGGATGGAAGCTCCCGAAGCCCTGCGCTGGGGGCTGATTAATGAAATCGTCGCCCCGGAAAAATTGATGCAGCGGGCCCGCGAGGTTGCCGACCTTCTGGCGTCCGGGCCGTCACTGGTTTTTGCCGCCATCAAGGAAGTCGCTCGCGAAACCGAAGGCATGCCTTTTCATGAAGCCTTGTCGCAGGTGACAAACCGTAAATTACCAACCGTCGATATTCTTTATAGCAGTGAGGATATCAAGGAAGGGTCAATGGCATTTGCTGAAAAGCGCGACCCTGTATGGAAAGGAAAATAAATTTCCTTCATTACTTTTCATGGATTGATTTTTGCGGCCACCTGACAGCACTATCAAACCTGAAATCGAGCGTGTCAGGAGGACGTTAAATTGAAAGCTGCTGTCTGTCGAAAGTTTGGAGATCCCCTCCTGATCGAAGACGTGGCTATCGCCTCGCCGGGGCCGGGTGAAGTCCTTGTTAAGCTGGCCGCCTGCGCGATCTGTCACAGCGATATCATTTTTATGGACGGTGGCTGGGGTGGTGATCTTCCAGCCGTATACGGGCATGAAGCTGCCGGAATTGTGGAGAGCGTCGGCGAGGGTGTCGATAGCATGACCCCGGGCGATCATGTGGTGGTCACCCTGATCAGGTCCTGCGGACACTGCCATTACTGCGCCCAAGGTGCGTCAGTTGCCTGTGAGACGACCTTCCATCTTGATCAGCAAAGCCCGCTTTCAACTCCGGACGGAGATGTGTTGAAGCACGGCCTCAGGACCGGCGGCTTCGCAGAATACGTTTTGGTTCACGACTCCCAGGCCGTCGCAATCGACCGCAGTGTCGCTTTGGATTGCGCATCATTGCTGGCTTGTGGGGTGCTTACGGGCTTTGGCGCCGTGGTCAATACGGCAGCGGTTGAAACGGGCAGCAGTGTTGTTGTTATCGGCACTGGGGGTGTTGGTCTGAACAGTGTGCAAGGGGCCCGAATCAGTGGCGCGACGACCATAATCGCCATTGATGTTTCTACGGACAAACTGAAAGCTGCGCAGGAATTTGGCGCGACTCACGCGATCAATGCCGGGGACGCAGATGTTGTCGGACAGGTTCGGGCGTTGACCGGTGGTCGTGGTGCCGATTACGTCTTCGTTACGGTCGGCTCCATTGTCGCCATCAACAGCGCCTACGCCCTGATGGGATCAACGGGGGCGGTGGTTCTGGTCGGGATGCCGGAAAACGGTGTGATGTCTGAATTTGAACCCGGCAACATCGCCGATCAAAGCCAGCGCATTCTGGGCTCCAAGATGGGCTCCAGCCGGGTCCAGATTGATATTCCCTACCTCGTCACCCTGTACCAGCAGGGCCGCCTGAAACTTGATGAACTGATCACAGGACGCTACCCGCTGGAAGATATCAATGAAGCAATCGCGTCGGTGAAACGTGGCGAGGCCCTACGCAACGTTATTGTCTTCTGATCAGGCGGGAACCAGCTTATGAAGATTGTTGATGTAAAAACATACGTCGTTGGAAATCCGCCACCGCATTTTGGCGGTCGCTATTTTATCTTCCTGAAGTTGATAACCGATAGCGGTATTGAAGGCGTCGGCGAAGTTTACGCCGCCACATTCGGCCCTCACATTATCGCGAAGATGATCGAAGATGTCTGTGCCCGTCATGTCATTGGCCACGATCCCTTCAAGATCGAACGCCTGTGGCGAAATGTTTACGGGGCCGGATACACTTTGCGACCGGATGTTTCGGTGATGGGCGTTCTAAGCGGCATTGAAATGGCCTGCTGGGACATCATCGGCAAGGATGTCGACAAGCCAGTGTACGAGCTTTTGGGGGGTAAAGTCCGTGACCGGCTTCGCTCCTACACCTATCTTTACCCACGCGAGGATGAGGACCCGCAGAGCTTTTACGCCGATCCGGACCGTTCCGCCGAGCGCGCCCTGGAGTACGTCTCGCAAGGCTTTACGGCGGTGAAGTTCGATCCGGCCGGACCCTACAGTGTTTACGATCCCCGTCAGCCGTCACTTGATGATATTGCCCGTTCGGTCACTTTTGTGAAGAGGATTCGCGAGGCCGTGGGAACCCGGGCCGATTTGTTGTTCGGCACCCATGGCCAGTTCACCACGGCAGGTGCTATTCGTCTGGCGCGGCAGTTGGAACCCTATGATCCACTTTGGTTCGAGGAGCCGACACCGCCGGAAAACACAGCCGAGATGGGCCGCGTCGCCCGTCAAACGACGATCCCCATTGCGACCGGCGAGCGGCTAACGACAAAGTATGAATTCGCCCGGGTTCTGGAAGATCAGGCGGCCTCGATCCTGCAACTGGCGCTGGGCCGTTGCGGCGGTATTCTTGAGGCCAAGAAAATAGCGGGCATGGCCGAAACCTATTACGCACAGATCGCCCCGCATCTATATTGCGGTCCCATTGAGGGGGCTGCGAACATTCAAATCAGCACCTGTACGCCAAACTTTCTGATCCTCGAAAGTATTCAGCAATGGGGCGGCTTCCACGCCGAAATTCTGACAAAACCAATCCAGTGGGAAGATGGTTATGTCATTCCACCCACAGAACCGGGACTGGGTGTCGAGTTGAACGAGGATGTCGCATTGGCCAACCCTTATACAGACGACAAGCTGCACCTGGAAATGTCCGAGGACCCCCATTAAGGAGAGCATCATGAAAATCGGCTTTATCGGGTTAGGTAATGTTGGCGGCAAACTTGCCGGAAGCTTGCTGCGAAACGGCTTTGATCTGATGGTCCGCGATCTGAACCGGGATATTGCCCAGCCGTTTCTGGACGACGGTGCCAGCTGGGCTGAAAGCCCGAAGGAAATGGCGGAAGCGGTCGACATGGTTATTACCTGTTTGCCATCCCCTGCTGCCTGCGCCGCCGTTATGGAGGCTGAAGACGGTATCCTTGCCGGGTTAAGGCAGGGAAAAATATGGCTCGAGATGAGCACCACAGACGAGGCCGAGGTCAAGCGGCTGGCTGAAAAGGTGATCGCCGTGGGGGCGACGCCCATGGATACCCCCGTATCAGGTGGATGTCACAGGGCGGCTACCGGAAACATTGCTATTTTTGCTGGCGGTGAGCGTCAGGCCTTCGAGCGCGCCCTACCGGCGCTCAGCGCCATGGGTCGGCGTATCCTTCATACGGGTCCCTTGGGTTCTGCCTCGGTGTTGAAAGTGGTGACCAACTATCTGGCGTCGGTGCATCTGGTCTCGCTGGGCGAGGCGATGATGACGGCAGCCAAAGCGGGGATGGATTTGAACACCACATACGAGGCGATCCGCATATCGTCGGGCAACTCCTTCGTTCACGAAACTGAAAGTCAGGTCATCCTGAACGGCAGCTTCAATATTAACTTCACCATGGATCTGGTGATCAAGGACATGACGCTGTTCCAAAGCGTTGCCGAGCGAGCCGGAGTACCCCTTGAGATTTCTCCAAAGGTGCTCGACATCTTTAAACAAGGGCAGGAAAAATATGGGCCCCGGGCCTGGTCCTCGATGATCGTTAAGCGCCTGGAAGATGCTTGCGGGATGGACTTGCGGGCCCCTGGGTTCCCGCCTGAAATGATCGATACGGAACCTGAAGCGCCGGGCCAGGAAGTGATCGTCAAGGGGCGGTAAATCATAAAATCGGGGAAAAGGGGAGAGTTTCGATGAAGGATCATGTGCAGGCAGTCGTTATTGGCGGCGGCGTCGTTGGTTGCAGCGTTTTATATCATTTGACCAAGGCTGGCTGGAAAGATGTCGTGCTTATTGAACGCGACGAGCTGACGTCTGGTTCGACGTGGCATGCGGCGGGGGGCTTTCATACCCTCAACGGCGATCCCAACGTTGCCAAGCTGCAGCGCTACACTATTGAGCTTTATAAGGAAATCGAGGAAATTTCCGGTCAGTCTTGCAGTCTTCATCTGACCGGCGGTGTGATGCTGGCGGGCACGGAAGAACGGCTCGATTGGCTCAAGATGGCTCGGGCTCGTGCACGTTACCTGGGTGAGGAGATGGAGATTATTTCCATCGACGAGGCAGCCGAACTTTTCCCGCTGATGGACAAGAAGCATTTTGTTGGCGCTATGTGGAGCCCGACAGAAGGTCATCTCGATCCTTCGGGCACGACCCACGCATTCGCCAAGGCCGCCCGCGTCGGTGGCGCGGAAGTTTATCGCCATACCAAGGTTGAAGACTTGCAACACCGTCCAGACGGCAGCTGGGATGTGATCACCGATAAAGGCACCATCCATGCCGACCACGTCGTCAACGCCGGTGGCCTGTGGGGGCGCGAGGTCGGGCGCATGGTCGGGCTGGAACTTCCCATTCTGGCCATGGAGCACATGTACCTGCTGACCGAGGAGATGGCGGAAGTCACTGCCCACAACGAGGCCAAGGGCGAAGAGATCAAGCACGCCATCGATTTTGAAGGCGAGCTTTATCTTCGCCAGGAAGGTAAGGGGATGCTCATGGGCACCTACGAGAAAGCCTGCGTACCCTGGTCAGAGATGGAAACGCCGTGGGATTTCGGTCACGAACTGCTGGTACCAGATCTTGACCGGATCGCGCCATCCCTCGAGGTTGGTTTTTCTCACTTCCCGGCTTTCGAAAACGCCGGTATCAAGCAGATTATCAACGGTCCCTTCACCTTTGCTCCTGATGGCAACCCCTTGGTCGGCCCGGTCAAGGGCTTGAAAAATTACTGGTGTGCCTGCGCGGTGATGGCCGGGTTCAGCCAGGGCGGCGGTGTCGGTCTCGCCTTATCGGAATGGATGGTTAACGGCGATCCCGGTTTCGACGTTTGGGGCATGGATGTCTCGCGCTACGGCGACTGGACGACTATGGCCTATACCAATGCCAAAGTACGGGAAAATTATTCAAATCGTTTTTCAGTCGTCTATCCAAACGAGGAACGTCCGGCCGGGCGACCGTTACGGACGACCCCGATTTATGACCGCCTGAAGGCGCAAAACGCCGTGTTTGGTTCTTCCTATGGTCTGGAAAGTGCCCAGTGGTTCGCCCCTGCCGGTCATACCCCTTATGAAGACCCCACATTCAAGCGCTCCAACGCCTGGGATTCGGTCAAGGCCGAATGTGCGGCGGTGCGAACCGGGATTGGCATGATGGAAACGTCATCTTTCGCCAAATACCGTGTTACCGGAGTGGATGCAGAAGCCTGGATTTCCAGGGTTCTCGCCAATCGGACGCCAAAGCAAGGCCGTATACTGTTGTCACCGATGCTGAACGAGTCGGGAAAATTGATCGGTGATTTTACGGTTGCCAAACTCGATGATGAAACCTTCATGATTTTTGGTTCCGGCATCGCCGAAGAATATCACATGCGCTGGTTCGAAAATCACGTGCAGGAAAGTGATGTGCGCATCGAGGCGTTGTCGCTTGATCTTGTCGGACTGTCTGTCGCCGGACCAAAATCCCAAGCCTTGCTGACCAAGGTCACACGGTCAGATGTAACGACCGAAGCGTTCCCCTTCATGTCCATCGCCAGGATGGATATCGGCATGTATCCGGCTCTTGTCGGCCGCCTTACCTTCACGGGTGATCTGGGTTATGAAATCTGGATGAAGCCGGAGCATCAGGCGCAGATTTTTGATTTGCTTATGGACGCTGGTGAAGAGTTCGGACTTCGGCTTTTTGGTGGACGCGCTCTGAATTCGCTACGCCTGGAAAAAGGTTTCGGCGGATGGGCAACGGAATTCAGGCCCATATACGGTCCTTTCGAGGCCGGGTTGGGGCGTTTTGTTGATCTAACCAAGAATGATTTTATTGGCCGTGAAGCAGCCGCTGAAGAAAAGACCAAAGGACCCGAGCGTCGGCTTGTTACCTTCACCATCGACGCCGATGACGCCGACGTGCTGGGCGATGAACCGATCTGGCATGGTAATGAGGTCGTTGGCTGGATCACATCGGGCGGCTATAGCCACCATGTCGATAAATCAGTGGCGCTTGGGTATATTCCCGCCATGCTTGCTGATGGCGGTGATGGATTTGAGATCGAAATCCTTGGCGTCAAGCGTGCTGCACGGCTTGTCAGCGAACCGCTTTTTGATCCTGGCGCAGACCGTATGCGCGGCTGAGTTTTTATTTTTTCGGGGTGCTTGTCTGGTTTGACGGGTGTCTATTTCCCGCTAAGACGGATAAGGGATAGGGATTGTCGCTTGAAAGATATTGCATCTTGCCCGGCCTGTTGAAATGTCTGTGTGATAGTTAACGGCACGATAAAAATACACGGAACTTTAATTATCAAGTTTGATCGGTTAACATACGGATCGCGCATAAATTAATTATCATAAAAAAAACGGGAGAAGTTCTTAAATCTGGATCGCTTAAGTAAAAAAATTACACTGCGATCACCTGTTCGACGTCAAAAGAGCTTCTTAATTGAAAGCATAAAAACAAACCCAGGGAGGGGGAGTTATGACGAAGACTAAAATGGATCACGAGAAACAAGGTCGTGTTCACCCAAGAGTAGCGGACCTCAAGAACCAGTTTGTAAAAGGCCAACTGGACCGCAGGGAATTCCTGCGCACAACCACACTATTGGGCCTTAGCGCCGCCGCCGCCTATACATTCGCCGACACCTTTGACGTTGAGCTTCCGAGCCTGATTTCCAGCGCCGAAGCCGCGACGCCGAAAAAAGGCGGCATCCTCCGCTGCGGTATGCAGGTTCAGGATATGTCCGACCCGGCGGTCTATGACTGGGTTGAAAAATCCAACGTCACGCGTCAAATGTGTGAGTACCTGACGATCACCGGCCCCGATAACGTAACCCGCCCGATGCTGGCCGAAAAATGGGTGCCGTCGGACGACCTGAAGACATGGACGTTCCATATACGCAAGGGCGTCATGTTCGGCAACGGCGATGAGTTGACCGCCGACGATGTCGTCGTCAACATCAAACGCTGGCTCGACCCCAACGTCGGCTCATCCATGGTCGGCATGCTCAACACCATGCTCGACGAGGTCGACGGCAAGGACAAGGACGGCAAGGCGATCAAGGTCAAGCGTATGATCGAAGGCTCCGTCGAGAAGGTCGATGACCACACCGTTCGCATTCACCTGAAGTCGCCGGATCTGTCGATCCCCGAAAAAATGTACCACTACCCGGCCGCGATCCTGCATCGCAGTTTCGCCGAAAAGGGCGCCAATATCACCAAGACCCCGGACTTGGGCACGGGCCCCTACACGTTGACCGAATACAGGGTCGGCGAAATAGCGATCCTGAAACGCCGCGGCGGCGGCTTCAAGTACTGGGGGGATGACCCGCTGCTCGACGAGATCCATTATATCGACACCGGACAGGACGCCGCTGCCGGGTTGGCGGCGCTTGCTTCCGGCCAGGTTGACGCCATCTACACCCTGGACCTGACGCTGCTCGGCGCAGCCCAGAACATGCCGGGGGTAACAGTCCACGAAGTGACGACGGCGCAAACCGGCTGCATGCGTATCCAGGGCGAAAGAGCGCCCTATAACGACATTCGCGTCCGTCAGGCCATGCAACTGGCGGCCGATAACGAGCAGATGCTGAAAACCGCCCATCAGGGACGCGGTCAGGTCGCCGAGAACCATCATGTTTGCGCCTGCCAGCCTGATTATGCGCCGTTGCCCAAGATCGCGCGCAACGTCGGCAAGGCCAAGCAGCTTCTGGCCGATGCCGGACACGGCGGTGGCCTGAACATCACCTGCAACGTTGGCAACACCAACGGCCAGTGGGAAACCGATCAGGTTGTCGTGCTCAAGCAAAACCTTGCCGAAGCCGGTATCAACCTGAACGTCAACGTCATGCCCGCCGCCCAGTACTGGGATGTCTGGGACAAGGCCGACTTCAGTCTGACAGTGTGGACCCACCGTCCGCTCGGCACCATGCTGCTCGGCGTTGCCTACCGCACCGGCGTGCCGTGGAACGAAGCCAAGTACTCCAGCAAGGAATTTGATGACTTGCTGACCCAGGCTGAGTCGACGGTCGATATAGACAAGCGTCACAAGATAATGGCGAAGGTCGAAAAACGCCTTCAGGACGACGCCATCATGATTCAGCCGTACTTCCGTTCGGTGATGAATGCGACCAGTGACAAGGTCAAGGGTATCGGGGTGCACCCGACCAACTATCACCAGTGGAACAAAGTCTGGATTGATTCCTGACTTAACTTAAAAATAGCTACCGCGCCACCGGCTTCCCGTCCAAGGGAATGCCGGTGGATGCGGAATTCTTTATAGCTACGATTAAATTAAGGGAAGCAACACCCATGTTGATTATGATCAGCAAGCGTATAGGCTTCATGATACTGACCATGCTGGTGGTGTCGATGTTGCTGTTCATGTTGCTCGAATTTTCGCCGGGCAACGTCGCGACCAAGGTTCTGGGGCCCTATTCATCTGAAGAAGCACGTCAGTTGTGGCTTGAAAGACACGGCTACTTCGAGCCGTTGTGGTGGCGCTACGGCACCTGGCTCGGAAATTTCGTGAGCGGTGAATTTGGCGATTCCGTGCGCTTCAGGGTGCCGGTATCCGAAGTCTTGTGGCCGCGTCTGTGGAACACGGCGATTCTGGGGTTCTGGACCTTTGCCATCATGATCCCGTTGTCATTAATCCTTGGCGTGCTGGCCGGTATGCGGGAAGGTTCCAGGCTGGATCGGGTCATTTCGGTCGGTTCCATCATCACCACATCGGTGCCCGAATTCGCCAGCACCGTGCTGCTGTCGGCAATCTTCGTGTTCGGTCTGAAATGGTTGCCGGGCACGTCGTCGATGACCAGCGGCTTCGATGTCAAGCAAATGATCCTGCCGGTGATGGTGCTGATTATTTATGATTTCGGCTATGTGGCGCGGATGACGCGGGCCTCCATGGCCGAAGTGATGACCACCCATTATATTCGCACCGCCGTGCTCAAGGGCCTGCCGTACAAACAGGTAATCTTGAAGCACGCGCTCAGGAATGCGCTGATCGCGCCCTTCACGGTGATTATGCTGCAAATTAACTGGCTGCTGTCGGGGGTTATCGTTGTCGAATTCTTTTTTGCCTACAAGGGCTTTGGGGCGCTGCTGCTGGAAGCATCGCTAAATCAGGATATCTTCGTCATCGAGGCTTGCGCCATGGTCGCCGTGTTTGTCGCCGTTGCCTCCCAGACCATCGCCGATATCGGATACACGTATCTCAACCCCAGAATTAGGTTCTCGTGAGGAGGATGACAGATGTCCAATATCGTTGAAACCGTCACCCCCGCGCCAACCCTGGGGTTCGCCTTCATACGTGCGATCAAGTCGTTTGCGCTGCTGCGCGAGAGTACACCCGGCATGGTTGGCGCCGGACTGGTCCTGTTCTGGGTCATCGTCGCCATTCTGGCACCGTTGATCGCACCCTTCGATCCGTTGGCCACCTTGCAGCCAATGGCCAAGCCAGGCACCGAATTTGTCAAGGGCGGCACTTTCTGGCTGGGAACTGATCATCTTGGCCGCGATATCCTGTCGCGCATTATCTTTGGCTCGCAGACGGTTTTGTTCTATGCGCCGCTGGCGACAGTGTTCGCCTATACGCTGGGCATCCTGATGGGGCTGGCGGCGGGCTATCACCTCGGCTGGTGGGATATCGTGCTTTCCCGGATCAGTGACATCATCCTGTCGTTCCCGGTGCTGGTGCTCTACATCATCATCATTGCCACCATCGGTTCTTCCGGCATCAATATCATCATCGCCATCACGTTTGCCAGCGCGCCGGGCATCATGCGTATCGTCCGCGGCCTGGTGCTAGACCTGCGCAACCGCGAATACGTCGCCGCCGCCCAGACGCGGGGCGAATCGTCACTGTACATCATGCTGGTCGAGATCCTGCCGAACGCCCGCGGACCGCTGATCGTCGATGCCTGTCTTCGCCTGGGTTACGTCATTATCACCATCGGCGTGCTTGGGTTCTTAGGCCTGGGCCTGCCGCCGCCAGATCCCGATTGGGGTGGCATGATCAACGAAACACGCAAGATGGCGATGATCTTTCCGCACATGACGATCTTCCCCTGCATCGCAATATCATCGTTGATTCTGGGTTTCAACCTGCTGGCCGACGGCTTGCGCGAAGTTTCGCTCAGGGATTGAGGAACGGATAAATGATAGAAAGCAACGACGAATACGTCCTCGAAATCAATAACCTGTGCCTGTCATATTTCGTCCGAGCCGGTGAAATCCCGGCGGTCGTCGATTTTTCATGCACGCTTAAGGCCGGCGAGAGCATCGGCCTGGTCGGCGAGTCCGGCTGCGGCAAGTCGACGGTGGCGTTGGGGATCATGAACTACATGGGCAACAACGGCGGCATCGTCGGCGGTTCCATCAAGTTCAAGGGCCGCGATATGGTGGCCCTGAACGAAGAGGAACTGCGCCATATTCGCGGCTCCGAAATCTCGATGATCTACCAGGAACCGATGGTCGCGCTCAATCCGTCTCTGACCCTGGGCTCGCAGTTGATGGAGGTGCTGATCGTACACGAGGGGGTCTCCCAGGCAGAAGCTCGCAAGCGATCCATTCAGATGCTGGACGATGTCAAACTGCCGGACGCCGAACGGGTGATGAACGCCTATCCGCACCAGATTTCCGGCGGTCAGCAGCAGCGCGTCGTCATCGCCATGGCGCTGCTGTCGAGCCCGGCCCTGCTGTTGCTCGACGAACCGACGACGGCGCTCGACGTCACCGTCGAGGCTGGCATTGTCGAACTGATCGCCGAGTTGAGCAAAAAGTACGGCACGGCACTGCTCTATATTTCACACAATCTCGGCCTCATGCTCGAGGTCTGCGACCGCATCTGCGTCATGTATTCCGGCGAGGTCGTCGAGGAGGGAAGCATCGATTCCATCTTCACCTGGCCCAAGCATCCCTACACCCACGGCCTGTTCGGCTGCATTCCGTTGCCCCACGCCGACAAGAACGCGCGGCCGTTGACCGCCATCACGGGCCAGTTGCCGTTGCCCCACGAACGCCCGCCGGGCTGCAACTTCGGGCCGCGCTGCTCGTTTTTCAAGGAGGGCCTTTGCGACGGGGACGACCCGCACATGGAGGAAGTCACTACCGATAACGATCCTGTCCACCGGGTCCGCTGCTACCGCTGGAATGAGGTCGACACATCGGTCGCCATGTCCGCCGGCATCGGCAAGGACGCCGCCGAAATTGGCGAAACCGTGCTCGAAATCGACAATATGAAAAAATATTACGAAGTACAGGACACCTCAATGGGCGCCTTGTTCTCGGGCGGCATGACGAAATACGTGAAGGCCAACGAGTCCATCAATTTTACTGCCAAGCGCGGCCAGACCGTCGGCATCGTCGGCGAATCGGGTTGTGGCAAGTCGACCTTCGCCAAGGTCCTGATGGGCCTGGAAACGGCGACCAGCGGCGAGGTCAGGTTGGCCGGCACCAACATCGGCGATCTGCCGGTCAAGACCCGTACGCCGAAACAACTGGGCTCGTTGCAGATGGTCTTCCAGAATCCCAACGACACGCTTAACCCGTCGATCACCATCGGTTCGGCGATCAGCCGGGTGATCACCAAATTCGGCGTCGAGAGCGACCCCGAGAAGGTCTACGAGCGGGTCATGCAGCTTCTCGATATCGTCAAGCTGCCGCGCGACTTCTACATCCGCCGCCCGCGCCAGCTTTCCGGCGGCCAGAAGCAACGGGTCGGTATCGCCCGGGCATTTGCCGGTAATCCGGCGATGGTCATCGCCGACGAGCCGATTTCGGCGCTCGACGTGTCGGTCGCCGCCGCGGTCACTGAACTTTTGATGGACATCCAGCGCGAACATAAGACGACCCTGCTGTTTATCAGCCACGACCTGAGCGCCGTCAGGTACCTGGCCGACCGCATTGTCGTCATGTATCTGGGTCAGATCATGGAACGCGGCACCACCGATGAAGTGTTCAGTCCGCCCTATCATCCCTATACAGAGGCGCTGCTGTCGGCCGTTCCGATCGCCGACCCAGAGATCGAAAAGCGCCATATCGTGCTCGAAGGGAACCTGCCCAGCGTGCTCGATCCGCCCCGGGGCTGTCCGTTCTGCACACGGTGTCCCAGCCGTATCGGCGAGATATGCGACGACGTGCCGCCGGCGGTGCAGATTGACGGCGAGTCCCACGCCATCGCGTGTCATATTCCGCTTGAGGAACTGAGAAAGGCCGAACCGGTGGTCAAGGTGCCGAGTGATCTTCAAAAGAAACGCTCGTTGCTGGCCAAGGAAGCCCGCGCCAAGGTCATGGCCGCCGAGGCTGCCGCCGCCGAGGCCGCCGCCGCCGAGGCCAAGGCCAAGGCCGCCGCCGCCGCCGCCGCAGTGGCCGAGGCTCGGGTCGATGCCGTGCCGGTCGACAAGGAACCCGGATAAAGCAGATTTTAGGGAAAAACGCTCATGTATTCCAAGATTCTCGTTTGCATCGACGGTTCGAAGAACGCCCGCAGGGCGGCCAAGGCCGGAGCCGAGATCGCCTTGAAGTTCGATGCCGAATTGCACATGTTGACAGTCGTCCGACCGTTCAAGGCGACGCCCAAGCTGCAGCAATTCCTCGAGGTGGAAAACCTGATGGGTGAACCCAAGTACGTGCTCGACGAAATGGTCAAGGACATCCTGGCTGAGGCCCGCAAACATGCCGAAAAATCCGGCGTCAAGAAGCTCGTGACCCATGTCAAGGAGGGAAAGCCAGCACGCTCCATCGTCGCCTTCGCCGATGACAACGATATCGATCTGATCGTCATCGGCAGCCGCGGCGTCGGCAGCGACATCGAAAACATGCTGCTGGGTAGTGTTTCGCACAAGGTCAGCGCGATGGCCCCTTGTACGGTTGTCATCGTGCGTTAAAGCCAGTCTTCTTCGAAGTCGTATGATGACAGGGTTTTGGTGCCGTCTTTGGTAATCAGTACCTGTTCTTCCAACTTGACGCCTTCGCGGCCACCATCTGATGCGATCATCGATTCAACGCAGATCGTCATGCCTTCTTCAAGGTATCCGTCGTAGCCTTTTATATTATGATCAATGCGGTGTTTAAGCGACGGGTATTCGTCGGCAAGCCCAACGCCGTGCATCAAACATGTGTAGCGGTTGGACATGAATTCATCAGGGATCGGCCAGGCCTTTTCAACGACCTCACGGAAGCTTATGCCCGCTTTAAGCAGGGCTATATTATGATGAATTTGCTCATGGGCAGCGGCGTACAGGCGTCGTTGCTCATCGTCGGGTTTGCCCTTGCCGCAGCGCCAGGAACGTGAAATATCGGCGCAATAGCCATACGGGCCGATCAGGTCTGTATCAAAACTGACCATGTCACCGGGTTCAATAGGGCGCATGGAGCATTCGCGAAACCATGGATTGGTGCGCGGTCCCGACGACAACAGCCGGGTTTCTATCCATTCACCGCCAAGGGCAATATTTGTTTCATGAAGTTTTGCCCACAGGGCGTTTTCTGTAATGCCGGGGGCCAGCACCTCGTGCATGGCCTTCATGCCGGTTTCACAAACATCGATGGCCTTTTGCATCAGGACAAGTTCTTCGTTGCTTTTGATCAGGCGGGCCTGCTCGGTGATTTCCAGGCCGTCAAAAAGATCAATACCGTGGGAGCGAATGGCATCGGTTCCCATGTGTGACAATCGATCGACAGCCAGACGCTTGTTGCCATGGCCGTGTTGCTTCATTAAATCGGCGATCTGGTTGCCAAATTCTGCGGCCTGTTCGTGGCCCTTGTAGGCTGCGGCAAAATAGTAGAACGACGGCATCACCCGATATTCATCAATAGTCGGCAATTCTTCGGCCAGGTGGGGCAGGTTGGAATAATCAAACAGAACGACCGGGCCGTCGGCGGCGATGAAGGCGCAGCGCGTTTCATAATGGGAACACCAGATTTGCATGTTAGTGGAATCAGTGGCGTAACGGGTGTTGACCTGGTCAAACAGCAAGGCTGCGGCGCAATCCTTTTTCTTTAACTCATCGCGGATCCGGCCAAGTCGGTACAGGCGAACACTGTCCAAATCGACCGGGGCGTCACTGAATTCCATAGCGCCATGCTGGCGGGGCGCCCCCTTGCTGTAGACGGCATTGGCGGCATTGATGGGCATCATCGTGTTCCCCTTGCTTCAGATTATCTCCTTGCAGGCTTCTTCCAACCTGTCGCAGGCGATTTTTAAATTTTCCATTGAGGTGGCGTAGGAAAGACGGATATTCGGGTCGTATTCAAATGCCGCACCGGGAACAACAGAAACGCCAGCGCTTTCCAGAAGGTAGCTGGCTAAAACGGTACTGGAATTAATTGTCTTGCCATCGGGTGAAGTTTTGCCGATCAAATCGGCGCAGGATGGAAACAGGTAAAAGGCCCCTTCGGGCGCGTGGCACGAAAGGCCGTCAATGGTATTCAGGCGTTCAACAAGAAAATCGCGGCGATCCTTGAATTCAGCCGCTCGTGCAGCAAGGTAATCTTGCGGACCTTCGAGTGCGGCAACTGCAGCAGCCTGGCTGATAGAGCAGGGGTTGCCGACACTTTGCGACAGCACCTTGGTAATGCCGCCGATTAAATCTTTTGGGCCTCCCGCGTAGCCAATGCGCCAGCCGGTCATTGAATAGGCTTTCGAGGCACCGTTGATGGTCAATGTACGATCATAAAGACCGGGTTCAACCTGTGCCGGGGTGGCGAAGACGAAATTGTCAAAGACGATATGCTCGTAGATATCATCGGCAATAATCCATACTTGGGGGTGGCGCATCAAAACGTCGGCCAGGGCTTTCATTTCATCGGCACTATAAGCCGCACCGGTCGGATTGCTTGGTGAGTTAAGCAAAATTAGCCGGGTCCGGTCTGTGATCGCCTTTTCCAGATCATCGGCCCGCAACTTGAACCCGTTGTCCTGGTGGCACGAAACAGTGACCGGGTTGGCACCGGCAAGCAGGGCCATGCCCGTGTAGGATGTCCAGCACGGCACCGGCAGAATAACCTCGTCGCCCGGGTTGACGATGGCTTGCATGGCGTGGAACAGAAGCGGCTTGGCCCCCGCCTCCACGATGATTTGGTCAGAAGGGTAGTCAAGATCGTTGTCGCGACGAAATTTGTTGCTGATCGCAGATTTCAGGGCGCTAATGCCATCGACCGGCGTGTAGCGGGTAAAGTTCTCATGAATGGCGTCAATGGCGGCTTGCTTTATGTGCTCGGGGGTCGGGAAATCCGGCTCGCCGATACTCAAATCGATGATGTCGCGGCCCTCTTCCTTGAGGCGGCTGGTCAGCGAAAAAATAACGCTGATTGCTGATGGCTGGAAGCGCTCCAGTATGCTGCTAAGATTTCTCATCCCTAGTTTTCCCTTGCTCCACCTTCAGCGATACGGCGTTCAACGAAAGCATCCAGTTCCTCTTCAATAGATTTATCAAAGGGGGGTTGCTGGTAGTTCTCGAGCAATTTCTTATAAATTGTATTGGCCCGCGTTGTGGCATCGATGGAACCATTATCTCGCCAGTTCTCAAAATTGCTCCAGTCAGACAGGATCGGGCTGTAAAAGGCGTTTTCAAATCGTTCCATGGTGTGGGCGCAGCCAAAGTAATGACCGCCGGGCTCGACTTCGCGGATGGCTTCCATGGCCATTTCATTCATGTTGATGGTCAGCGGTTGCATAAACTCGGACATCATTTGTAACATTTCGGCATCAATGATGACCTTTTCGAAAGATGCCGAAAGCCCACCTTCAAGCCATCCCAGTGCATGTTTGATCATATTGCAGTGGCTCAAAATGCACGGCCAGATCGACATTTGCGACTCGTAGGCCGCCTGTACGTCCGGTGCGTTGGATGCGTTGACGTTTGAAGAACGATACGGAATGCCATAGCGTCGTGACAATTGGCCACCAATCAGCACTGCCTTGGCATATTCAGGAGTACCGAATGCTGGCGAGCCGGTGCGCATATCGACGTTGGAGGTAAAGCCGCCGTACAGCACCGGGGCCCCGGGATTAACCATCTGCAAAAAGGCGATGCCAGCCAACGCTTCGGCATTTTGCTGGACAATAGCACCAGCCACCGTTACCGGAGCCATGGCACCGGCCAACGTAAATGGGGTGATGACGACCGGCTGGTTCATGCGCGCCATTTCAATGATACCGCCCAACATGGCGACATCGTACTGGCGCGGTGAATTGGCGTTGACGACAGTGAAGATCGAAGGCTCGCTCAGCATTTGTTCGTTGCTGATGCCACGTCCAATACGCACCATTTCGATGGAATCTCTGATTCTTTGGCGATTCAGGCAGTAGCCGTAACCAATTTTGTCGCACAACTTGATCATCGCCTGCTCGGCCACGAGATGGCGGATCGGGGTTTCGATGTCGGTCGGTTCGACCGGATAACCCGAAAGCTGGTGGACGATGTTGAGGCTTTGGCCGAGGCGGACAAAATTACTGTAGTCTTCCATACTCCCCTGCCTGCGCCCTTTATCCATATCTGTGGCATTGGGCGGGCTGGAGACCATACAGAAAACTGTATGATTTCCGCCGTATTCCAGATTGTGGGCCGGGTTGCGGGCGTATCCGGTGAATTGTTTGGGCGCCGTCTTGATTGATTGCTCAATCAACCCCCGATCAAAGCGCACGCAGGGATCGCCGGGGCGCACATCGGCACCGGCGTTCTTTAGAATTTCGCGCGCTTCTTCAAGTAGGAAATTGATGCCGAGTTCTTCGAGAACATCAAGGGATGTGTTATGTAGCGCTTCAACTTCATCGTCAGAAATAATATTGAATGGCTGATAGGGATTTTGCGGTTGCCTGAAGGGGAGCTGCTGAAAGCTCTTGCCGCCTTCTCTTCGGCTTCCGGTTCTCGCGCGTGCTCGGGTTCGTTTTGCCACAGACTTGCCTCCCACTTTTTTTACATTGCTGGAGCCAATTCCAGATGACCGTCTTGTTGTTTTTCAAGGACCCTTTTGAGCGCCGGAATGAAATGTTCCAGCGGTAAGGTATCGTAATCGGGGTCGAAGGCGTTCTGATCATATTTATGACAGAAATCCACACAGGCTTGATAATGGGGGTGGTCTATGAAGCGATCACGGGCGTTATGATCACCGCCGATGTATTCATTGTAGTAGTAGCTTTGGAAAAGACCGTGATGCTTGATGATCCAGTAGGTCTTTTCCGACACATAAGGGCGCAAGACGGCGGCGGCAAATTCGCTGTGATTATAGGGTGAGATAATGTCGCCTATATCGTGCAGCAGGGCGGCCACGACCATTTCCTCATCACAACCATCGCGTTCGGCCAGGGTCGCTGATTGCAGGGAATGTTGATAGCGATTGATGCGATAGCCGCCCCAATCAACGTCAAGCAACTTCAGGTGAGTTAGGATCCGTTTAACAAGATCGGCGTTGGCCTGCTCTTCAAGTTTAAAAAGAAGGTCCCAGTCTTCCTGAATGCCGTCTTCCATGCGTGTCCAGCTTACGTACTCTGGCATGATCCTCACCCCCTGAATGTAACATTCGTATCAACAGAAAAAATAATGTGCTCAAATAATCGCTGTGACCAGAGGAAAGTTGTGAATGGTTTCTGATATCCAATATGCCTATCTTGGCATGTACGATTTTCCGACCCTGCGGCCAGCCCAAAACACGTGGTGGAAGGGCCTTGCGGGTCATTTTCGGGCGCGTGGTTTGTCAAAAGTGCCGAATGACCTGAACAGGTCCGTGAGCGATCCTTACGATCTTTGGCAGGCTTCCAATTTGTTCTTTGCCCAGACCTGTGGTTATCCGTTGACTCACAGGCTTGCTGGTAAAGTCCAGCTTATCGGCACGCCGTGTTACGACGCACCGGGTTGCCAGGGGCCGCAGTATAGAAGTCTGTTCATTGCCGGGCCGGACTCCGCCATCGAAAATCTTGCATCCATGCTGCCTGCCCGGATCGCGATCAACGCCAAAGATTCATTTTCGGGCTGGCGGACAGTGTGCAGTGTGGTCGACAATATCGATATGGACGGCGAGCCTTTCAGCGAAGTTGTAATCAGTGGCAGCCACGCAAAAAGCATTGATCTTGTGCGCGAAGGAAAGGCTGATATCGCCGCCATTGACTGTGTCACCCATGCTTTAATCGGCGATGTCGAACCTGGACGCCTTGAAGGCACGCGCATCGTCGAACAAGGGCCTTTGGCACCGGGGCTCCCCTACATCACCAGGGCAAATATGGATGCTCAGGACATACGGGCAATGACTAAGGCCGTTGAGGATGCCTTTATTAACCCCGAACTGGCCGATGCCCGCCAGACCCTCAGGCTCATCGATTTCGATTTTGTGCCGTTGTCGCAATATGTACGGATAATGAAATAAATTCCGTCTCGGGAATTCTTGACCGAACGAAAAATTGGGCATTGGTCAAATCTGAAGTTTCACATATATACGTTTCAGGACAGTGGGCCGTGGAAGAGAAGCCAGATACATCACAGGCCTACGGCCCCGAAGTCGCGGAACAAGCGGTTAGCGCCGCTTTTCTTTCGCCAGAAGAAATTATTGAACCGGATTTAGGCAAAAGCACCCTTGGCCGCGCCCGTGCGTGGATACTGCTGCTGGTTATGGGGGTGCTATGGGGGGCGACATTTTCGCTTGCCAAAATTGCCGCCGAAGGCGGTGGCCATCCGTTGGGGATTAATTTCTGGCAGTCGATGATTGGCGCTATTGCTTTGATCACGGTGATGTTGGTGACCGGTCGCAGGTTGCCCATGAAACGGGAAAATATTCTGTTTTATATGGCCTGCGGTATGCTGGGATCGATAATCCCGGGCATTTTGTTTTTTTATGCCGCTTCAAGGGTTTCACCAGGAATTCTGTCGATCACGGTGGCCACCGTGCCGCTTTTGACATTTGTCGCTGCGGCCTTTTTGGGCATTGAAAAGTTCCAGCTTGGCCGAATTCTGGGCGTTATTTTTGGCGGGCTTTCAATTCTGTTGCTGGTCGGGCCCGAAGAAAGCTTGCCTGACCGAAGTGCCGTGCCGTGGGTGTTGGTGGCATTGATTGCTTCGGTCTGTTATGCGGGCGAGAATATGGTTGTCGCCTTGCACATGCCCAGCAATGTCAATGCGACGACGATTACTGGCGGCCTGTTTATTGCCGCAACCGCCATCATGATCCCGTTTGTCATTGCAACGGGCACCTTCGTTCCGTTGATCTGGCCATGGGGACCTGTTGAGTGGGCGATCATCGGGATGGCGATCATCAGCGTTGCCGCCTACAGTATGTTTATATTTTTAATCACCCACGCAGGACCGGTTTTCGCCAGCCAGACCGCCTATGTGGTGACTTTTTCGGGCGTTTTCTGGGGCGTCTTGATTTTTGACGAAAAGCACTCGTACTTTATATGGGTCTCGCTGGCGATCATGCTTGTCGCGTTGGCATTGGTCAGGCCACGAAAAGTCGAGCAGGCCTAGTCCCGGTAATCTGGCTCTTCACTGTCGAGGATATCTTTCAGGGCGGCCAGATGGCGTTCGGCGAAGCCGGGATAGTTCTCGAATTGCTGGGCCGTTTTCTCCGCCACTTCGGGCGAAGCGATACGCAATTCCCGGCCCGTGGACAGGGCCGTAATCAGGGTTTCACAGGCCCGCTCGAAGTAATACATGTCGTCGAAAACTTCGGCTACCGAATTGCCGATAACCATAACCCCGTGATTACCCATGATCGCCAGGCGCTTGTTGCCCATGACCGTACTCAGGCGTTCGGCTTCATCGCCCATGCCCATACCGTCAAACCCGTCATCAACGGCGATGCGGTTATAGAAACGCATGGTGTTCTGGTCGATGGGCGGCATCGAGCTGTCCTTGAGGCTGGCCAGCGCGGTGACGAATTTCGAATGCACATGCATGATGCAACGGGCACCGGGGTTGTTCCTGTGCATGGCACCGTGAATGCACCAGGCCGTGGGGTCGATGTCGTCTCGCTCGCCCATAGCCGGATCATTGGCGTTGATAAGCAAAAGGTCAGAAGCCCGCATTTTCGAGAAATGTCGACCGTATGGGTTGAGCAGAAATTTAGATCCATCGTCTGAAACAGCGAGGCTGAAATGATTGGCGATGCCTTCGTGCATGTTCAGGCGCGCTGTCCAGCGAAAAGCTGCTGCCATGTCGACGCGATGTTCGCTAAGTGGGTCTTCCACTAATTGAGGCTGCTGCAAGGTTCTGATCTCCTGTTGTAAAGACGATATTATAACCCAGGGTAAATTAAAAAGCCCTGTATGATTTTGCCTGACAACGCCCCGCTCACTCAGTTAAACTGAGACGTTATTAATTTTAGATTGATCCAAATCAAGCCTCTGTTTCGTAGGCTCGGTTAAACAATAAGTCTGTCGGCAATGCTGGGGGTTGCCGTTGGGTTTCTTTAGACATCTCCAATATCGATTTTGGTAATTTGGTTTTGCCAGTGGCGAGGCGCAATGGATGATCTTGTGAAGAAGACGACGACGAAAAAAAACAGTAAAAAAGACAGTCAGCGCCCGATGACGGGTAACGAGGCGCTTGCGCGTGGCGCGTGGGAAGCCGGTGTCAGAGTGGGCTCTGCGTACCCTGGAACGCCAAGCACTGAAATTATGGAAAACTTGTCCAAGTACCCCAGCGAGGATGTTGCGGCGCAATGGGCAACCAATGAAAAAGTTGCCTGTGATGTTGCCATTGGCGCGTCCTTCGCAGGAGTGCGGGCGATGACATCCATGAAGCATGTGGGCCTGAATGTGGCTTCGGACGCCCTGATGTCAGTCACTTACATCGGCGTTAACGGCGGGCTGGTTCTAATTGTTTGTGGTGATTCGGGCATTCATTCTTCCAAGAACGAACAGGATTCACGGGTCTTTGCAAAATTCGCCATGGTTCCGTGCCTAGACCCTTCCGATGCCCAGGAAGCGCTCGATTATACAAAACTTGCCTTTGACCTGAGTGAAGATTTTGACACCCCGGTTATCGTCCGCTCAACAACCCGCCTGTCTCATACCCGCAGTACCGTCAAAGTCGGCAAGCGCGTTGAAAAACCATCAAAGGGCTTTGTCGACAATCCTTCCAAGAACGTCATGATGCCCAACAATGCCCGCGTCCGTCATCCGCAATTGATCGAACGCGAGGAAAAGCTGAAGGAACATTTTGCTACCTCGGGCATCAATAAATGGGAAAAGGGCCGCAAGGACATTGGCATCATCACCATGGCCACGTCCTATGCCTACGTTAAGGAATCCATCAGCGACGCAAGCATTTTAAAGTTGGGCGCGTCCTATCCCTTGCCCGATAAACTGATTGCCGATTTCTGCAAATCCGTTGACCGGGTTCTGGTTGTTGAAGAGCTGGAGCCGGTTGTTGAAGACGAAATCAAGGTTATGGGTTTTGCCGTGGAAGGCAAAAAATATTTCTCCCGGGTCGGTGAATTTTCTCCTGAAATTGTTCGTCAGGGTCTAGAGGCGGCCGGTGTTTTGGAAAAACGTGATCTTGCCCCGGCCCATGATCAGCGGATTACCCCCAGGCCGCCGGTGCTTTGTGCTGGCTGTCCCCATACGTCGGGTTACATGGCGATCAGGGCCATGAATGGCCGTGTCATGGGCGATATCGGCTGTTATACCCTGGCCGCTGTTGAACCGCTGAGATCCATCGATACCTGTGTCTCCATGGGTTCCAGTATTGGCAATGCCATCGGCGTCGCCAAGGCGGGTTTGGAAAGCAAGCCGATCATTGCCACCATCGGCGATTCGACCTTCCTGCATTCGGGAATTCCGGCCTTGATCGATGCCGTCTATAACGAAGTCGATATTACGGTGATCCTGCTCGACAACCACATCACTGCCATGACCGGCGGCCAGAACCACGCGGCGACGGGTAAGACGCTTCGGGGGGAAGAAACCCATCGTATTGATTTTGAGAAACTGATCAACGCCATTGGTGTGACCTGGGTTAAGAAAATCGACAGCTATGACGTCGCCACCATGTACCAGACATTCCGTGAGGCCGCCGAATTCAAGGGCGTTTCCGTGGTTATTTCTGACAGGCCTTGCGTACTTGACCCGGTCAAGGTCAAGGGGCCGTCTCTTACGGTCATTTCTGAAAACTGTGTCGCCTGTCAATCATGCATGAACCTAGGCTGTCCGGCTCTGTCTTGGTCTGATGAATGGTACGATGGTCATCACAAGGTCAAAATCGATCAGGACGCCTGTATCGGCTGCTCTCTTTGCGCGCAGGTTTGTCCCGCTGACAGCATCCGTCCGCTTGAAGCCGAAGTTCATTAAGTCCGTAAAGTAGAGAACTCCATGAGAAATCAGGCATCTGAAGTGAAAACGATGAACGTGTTGATCGTTGGGGTCGGCGGTCAGGGTGTCATTATGGTCTCTAAGGTGCTGGCGACGTTGTGTCAGATGCATGGCTATCAGGTCAAGCAAAGCGAAGTTCACGGAATGGCCAAACGGGGCGGTTCTGTCTTCAGTCATGTTCGTTTTGGCGAGCAGGTCTGGTCACCGACAATCCCGGCCGGGGAAGCCGATGTGCTGTTGTCCCTTGAGTGGGCCGAAGGCTTGCGCTGGCTGAATTACCTTGAGCCGACCAACGGCACCTACATCACCGATACCCAACATATTGTGCCACCCTTTGCCTGTCTTAACCGCAAGCGTGGAGCGGACAAGGTTTATTCAAAGGAAACGCCTGAGCAAATCGTCGCCGAAGTTGCCAATGGACTAGCCCTGGACGCAACGACCATGGCTTCAGACCTTGGTAATTTGCGGGCCTCGAACACGGTGCTGCTTGGAACTCTGTCAACGGCGCTGGATTTTGACGTCGATGAATGGCTGCAGGTGATTTCTGATTTCGTGCCGCCAAAAACCATCGACATTAATCGCCAGGCTTTTCTTAAAGGCCGGGCCTGGGCCGAACAGGCGAAAGATGAAACCATTTCCGAGCCGCTTGCCCCGCAACTTAAAACGGTTATTCCGGAAATTCAGGCCAATGATGATTTTGAGCTTCGCCTGACCCGCGAGTGGTGCAAGGGCTGCGATATTTGCGTCAAGATGTGCCCGGAACGCTGTCTTGCACTGGACGCGGAACAACTTGTTGAATTAATTCATCCGGAACGCTGTACGGGATGTCGGGTCTGTGAATGGTTGTGCCCGGATTTCGCCATCGACGTGATCAGACCTTCAGTACAGAAAATGAGTGCATAACTATGAGAGCAACCGGCCAACTTCAGAATTTACAAGGCAACCACGCCTGCGCCATGGGTGCGATCGCCGCCGGTTGCCGCTTTTTTGCCGGCTACCCGATCACGCCGTCTTCGGAAATTGCCGAAAAGATGTCGCTTGAATTGCCAAAGGTCGATGGAATTTTCATTCAGATGGAAGACGAAATCGCCTCTATGGGTGCGATTTTGGGCGCTTCCATGGGTGGCTCCAAGGCAATGACGGCAACCAGTGGTCCGGGTTTTTCCCTAAAGCAGGAAAATCTTGGCTATGCCGCTGGTGCCGAAATTCCCTGTGTTGTGGTCAACGTCATGCGTGGTGGTCCCAGCACCGGTCTTCCGACCCGCCCCGCACAAGGCGACATCATGCAGGCCAGATGGGGCACCCACGGCGACCATGGGGTGATCGTGCTGGCGCCGTGCTCGGTAAAGGAAATCTATCAGGAAATGATTCGCGCCTTCTGGCTCACAGAAACCCTGCGGGTGCCGGTTGTGGTGATCTATGACGAGGTTATCGGCCATTTGGTCGAAACCGTAGAACTGCCAAGCCCCCAATCCATTGAACAGGCCGAACGGAAATGGGCGAGCGGCCCCAGCGCTGAATTCTTGCCTTATCAAAAAACCAAGGACATGGTCCCGGCGATGGCCCGTCCCGGCGATGGGTACCGGGCCCATACCACCGGGTTGACCACGTCAGAAAGCGGCTTCCCGACCCAGGATCCAGGGCAGGTTGAGGCCATGGTCACACGCCGTCTTGGCAAGCTGGAACATCATGCGGCGGATATCGCCTCCTATGAAGAAATTGACTGCAAGGACGCCAAGATCATCCTCGTCACAGTTGGCATCAGCGCCCGCGCAGCCGCTCGGGCCCAGCAACAGGCGCGCGACAAGGGTCTGAAAGTTGGTCTGTTCCGTCCCATCACACTTTGGCCGTTTCCTGTGGTGGCGTTCCGGGCGGCATCAAAAAAGGCTACGCACATCATTGTGCCTGAAATGAATGCCGGTCAGCTGATCCTGGAAATCGAACGCCTGATGAGCGCTAAACAGACTGCCGTCGGCATCAACCGGATCGATGGCGAGGTCATTGATCCGGTGGCCATCCTCGAAAAAATAGAGGAGATATCCAGAGCATGAGTGAACAAGCATTGGAATCCTTCAACATCCGTGACTATTTGCGTGAGGATATGTTCCCGCATTTTCTGTGTCCTGGGTGCGGGCACGGTATTGCCTTGCGGGCTCTGTTGTGGGCGGTTCATGAACTGGAGATCAGCAACGATAAACTGGCTATCGTTTCCGGGATTGGCTGTTCGGGGCGCATCGGTGCTTATGTAGACGCCAATACATTCCATGTCACCCACGGTCGTCCACTGGCTTTCGCCACCGGCCTGGCTTTAAGCAGACCCGACCTGAAAGTGGTGGTCA
>JACNJU010000189.1 GCA_014382375.1 Rhodospirillaceae bacterium | reverse complement strand
CGGTGTTTTAGGCCGAACTCATTGTTGTTGATTTCGGTTTTGATCACCCCGGGAATTTCGACGGCGTCGTAATCTCCACGCATCTCGGCATCGGGATCGTACCAGAAGACGATCCTGTGCTCTTCAAATAGGCGATTAAGTGTTGAGGTGATGCGATCCGTCATTCGCTCACCCCCGGAATCTTTTTTAAGGCCGAGCCAAACTTGGGATAGTTGGCTTTGACACCGTCATCGAGGTTGATCTCAATTTTTTGCTGTGCCAGTGGGAAGATGACATCGCGTTCCCAGTCACGCAGCTCATCGAGGTGAGTAGCGATTTTGGCCGCGTCTTTGAGCGCTTTAGTGCGTTGGGACTGGGTGGCGCTTTCGTCGTCCGCCAGCTTTTCAAGGCGAGAACGTTCAGCTTCCAGCTTGTTAATGAACTCGCGCAGGTAGTCGTTGAGCAACACCGACACTGTATCAGCGCGATAGAGGTGCATGTAAATCAGTGCGCTGAATGTCCCCTTGGGGCTGGAGAACATCCAGTAAATTGGGCGTTTTTTGTAGCGCTTAACATGGTCGGCATAAAAGTCCTTGGTGAAGTATTTACGAATGTCCTTACCTAGGCTGTCCTCGATATATTTGAGATTTTCGCGGAAATATGCTTCGCCGAAGGTGGTGCGCAGGAACAGGCGGAAACGCTCGGTAATGTCATCGGGGAACCAGTCGCTATTTAGTATGGGGATGACGTTGTCATCGTCCGGCATGAAACTCGGTTCAGCCACACGGGCAAGGTAGTCCTCCAACCATTCGCCTTGGTTGGCGAGTATCAGGCCCGGTGTGTCGAGGCTGTAACGCCCGAACATGCAGCCGACGGCATAGCTGAGGAACTCGGCCATGGTATCGGCGCGTAGGCGGGTTTCACGGTCGTCCACTGTGCCCTTCACGCCGTAGCGATAAGCGGGGTTGCAGGTGAGGGTGATTTCTTCGATCGGCACTACAGAAGTCAGCTCGTCCTGCAGGCCGTAGGCGTCGATGAAGATGCGGTTGTTCTCTTCCTCCAGCTCCTTCATCTCGTCCGCCGTGGACAGCCAATGGGCGCGGAGGTTGTCGTAGCTGCCCTCCAGCGTTTCGCTGCGATGATCGGGAGAGAGCAGCGGGAGCGTGGTGAAATCCCAGGAGGTTTCGTAGGCGTCCCAGTCGGATTGAGCGATCTTGATGAGGCGCTCAACTCCGTCCAGGCATGGATGCGCCGTCTGTATGTCGAATGGCAGCATCCCAAGTTCTGTACTCGTAAAGCTCATGCTTGGGCAAAGGACTGTCAGGAACTCGTTCGCTACAGAAGAGCAAAACATGCCCAGGCACGCCTTTTCGACATCGCGCGATGCTGCAAAACCCGAGCGCCCTGTATCGTCGAAAAGAAAACCCGATGGTCTGAAGCGAGCATCAAAGCGACCGGAGCTTATCTTTGACCAAGTGATTCCAGGCTTGAAATAAAAGCTTTCGTTACGGATAGCAGATCGGATGCGGCCTTTATCCGCGCCGAAGCGTCTGACTTCATGGCCATTGTCTGCCCAATTCACTACGACTTCATGATTGCCGTACCATTTCCTGTAAGCGCCGCCGCTATGACAAGGGAACCACTTTTCATCGTCCGATGGCGGCGAATTGATCGAGCTCGAATTGGATGTTACCTCATGCCATTGGCGCTGGAAAACCGTATTGTCTCCAGTCGATAGGCCTGCTTTTAGCCCCACCGTTTCCGATACGGGATCACCCATGCGAAAGGCTGAAGTCATGGCTTCTGATAGCCAATACGCTATTGGTTGGCCTGGAATTTTCTCAATCTCAGCGGTTGAAAAGCTGAATCTATTGTTGCCAGTTGAGATGGCGTTCTTAGCCAAGCTTGCCTTTTCGGATTCCGAACGTCCGTCCACCAATCTGAGATAGGTCCCTTTTAAATCGCGTCTCCCACCGGACAGCAGGGTAAAGGCTGTAGTGGAAACCACTTCGCCGCTAATTGTATCAAATCCCCGTGTCCCAATGTGAGCCATCGTCGAGATGCTTGCATCTGACAATAGTTTAGAGCGCAAACCTTCAAGTGATGACGCAAACATCCATCCCTGCATGTTGACCATCCCAACGGAGGCGTATTTTCGGCTAACCGACAATGCACGTTCCATGAACATTGCGAATAAATCAAAGCGGCTGTCGGGGTACTGCACACGTGCGAATTCGGACAAAGCCACATCCATGCTCTTCCCGCCCATATACGGTGGGTTGGCCACAACCACGTGATACTTCGGCGACAGCGCCTCGGCCATGCGCAGCACGGCGATGACGCGCTCTTGTACCTCCTTCAGCAACAGGTCGGTGCCGAAATCCCGCGCCCCAACCACCTGCAGCGTCTCGGCCGGGTCGCGCAGCTTCGGCACAATCAGTGAACCAAAATTCTTCGCCTGCTCGAATTGCCCTAGCGTCTCCAGGAAATCATCGGTGAACAGATCCTTGCCCACCACCGCCATAACGTCCTGAATCTCGGCATCTGTAAACGCCACATTCTGCAATACGCAGATGTCGGGCTTCACTGCCATCCGCAGGAACCGCCGCCGTCCAAGTTTTGCTGCCGCTTTCATTGTTAGTGCGAAAGCTGCCAGCGCCCCTGCACGATCATCAATCTCGATCCCCGTTAGATTGTGTCTCAGGATCAGAGCGGGGATATCGGTTGCGTCATAGCCTTCCTCCTCATAGATCGCGTATAGCAGGTCGAAGGCGCAGGTCAGCATGTGCCCCGATCCAGCTGCAGGATCGCAGATGCGAATGTCCTCAGGCTTAGAAACCTTCAAGAAATCCGTCTCCGGCTCTTCTGGTGCGATGTAATAGTCCATCTTTTTAGCCAGCTTTGACTGTGGCTTGTTCAGGAGCCAAAGCCGCCCTAGCGAATTTTCGACGAGGTAACGCACAATCCAGTGTGGTGTGAACAGCTGCGTCGCGGCGGGGATGTTTTCAGCTGTTATTTTTTTGTTCTTCTTCAGCCCTGCAAAAACTTCGTCCTTCTTCTCAGAAATATAGAATTGATAAAGCCAGCCGATGATCTCGACGTCCTGGCATGCTTCTTCGGTCATCACATCGCGTAGCTCTGCCAGGATAGAGGTCTGGGACAGCAGGTCTTCAGGCATGAGAAGCTCTGTGTAGTCATCAATCTTCTCAAACAGAAAGGGCATGGGCCCATGCCACTGATTGCAACTTGCAACCAAGAGAAGTCGGTAGGCTTCCCCTTGCGGATCTGAAGAAGGGGACCGGCCAT
>JACNJU010000172.1:1272-3302 GCA_014382375.1 Rhodospirillaceae bacterium | reverse complement strand
TCAAACGCGGCCCGGGCGGCAATGGACTGAAGACCATAAAAATCCGGCAGGCCATCGGCATCGGCCTCCTCAGTCCAGGCAAGCCAAAGCCGCTGGATCTTGTCTTTCAACGCAGCATCTTCGATCAAGCTTGATGGCTTGATGCCCGCGCCAATGGCGTGAGCCGCAAAGCTTGTGGTCGCATTGTTGGCGTAAGGGTTGTTGCGTACCAGATCTCGCGACCGGGCACGTAACACATCACCCCCTTGGCGAATGGCTGCATTAATCCCCTCGCTGCCAACGCGCCAGGACGACAAGCGACGGGCCATCCGGGCACCTTCAAAGGCCTGGGCTCGGGCTATCTTTGCCTTACCCCAGCCAAATCGTTGCCAAAATGCCATCTCAATATCCCTTGGAAGTCGTCACGCGAATTTGTCGAATTTGTCTTTCGCCAGAGAGCTGTTTCCGCTCGCTCTCCAGCGCGCGAATAGCCGCGACAATCTCGTTATCGCCTCGGTATTCGACTGTCTTGCCGTCATAACTGACACGCGCAACGCCACTGGCACGCTGGGCTCGCAGAGCATCCAGCTGCGCTGTAATTTCTTCTATCGTTGCCAATGGAGCCTCTATCTCGTCATGTAGCCGCTGGAGATCACCCGTCGCTCTACAGGTTTGGTGCGTTTGACACGCCCGGCTTGAGGAGCCGTCGCCAATTCCGTGTTCAAGGTTTCCGGTGCCAGGTGCAGCTGCTCTTCAAGGTCACGCCAGCGGGCCTCGGGCCAGCGATCAATGCCGACGATCCAAGCTGCAGCGCGGGCATAGACCCGGCAATCCAATGCTTCATTCCGTTCTCGCAGCTTTTGCCATTCGAGGCGGGTGAACCCACGCTTGTTTTTGACTGTAATAAGCTGCTCGGCAACCAACTGCTTGAGCCATTCGGCATCCACCCAATTTGGCAAATGAACGGTGCCTGGTAGATAGTCGGCACCTTCGGCACGTTCTTCGTCCGTTGGGCGTTCAGCCCTCAGAAACCGGTAGGTCTCAGACTTAAATGTGGAGACCGCAACCGTCCAGAGGCGCGCACCGCGACGGAGTTTCTTGCCGCCGTCGGTCGCATCCACAAGGGTTGGGCCGGATACCGGGCTGGACCGATTGAACCCCTCGACACCCTTGATGGGGGCGACTTGTCCAAATCCGGCCTTACGCGCCCACGCATAAACCGCCGGTGCCTCGTAACCGGTGTCGATGGCCATCTTGGCAATACGCAAATGCGCACCCCCTTCGTGGGCCCAGGTTTGACCCAACAAGCCATCCAGCTCCAACCAGGCTTCCGGTCTTTGAGGACCGCCATCAATAACGATGTGATCAACGAGCCAGCTTTCTAGTCCACGGCCCCAAGCCCATACATCAACCTCGAGTCTATCCTTTTGAACGTCGACGCCAGCCGTCAGAAACAAACCTTTGGAAGAAACAATGCCTGCGGGGCCAATCTCTCTTTGATCATAAAGCCGCTGCCAATCTGGTGCTTCGCCGGTTTCGACCCAGGTCTCGCCGAGGTCGGTGTTCTTCACGGATTTGACCGCGGCGTCATTACCTTGGGCCATTTCCCAGGCCGTTGCAATCTCAGCCCAGCTTCGCCAGCCGATCGGGCTATAAAGACTGGAGATGTGAAATCCTGCAGTCTTCTCATTGCCTTTGTTGGACTTGGCCGTTGAGCGCCATTCGCCTTGCTCCAACATCCGCGTCTTATGATGCTCATGAATAGACACATCACAGTCTTCGCAGAGATAATGGGCCGTTCCAGGTTGCCCTTTTTCCCAACGCAACCGCTCAAACTCCAGCCATTGGAAATGACCACAGTGTGGGCAAGGCACGAAGAACCGGCGTTGGTCTGATGCTTCAAATTCCCGCTCAATCCGCGACACGCCTTTGACCGTTGGTGTCGAAACAATAAAGACCTTCCGCCGCGCAAAGGTTCGTGTGCGGGCCTCAGCCAGCGCAACGGGATCACCTTCACCATCGATGTCTCCTGGGTATCCGTCGACCTCATC
>JACNJU010000172.1:0-1099 GCA_014382375.1 Rhodospirillaceae bacterium | reverse complement strand
CGCGCTGGTTTAACGAGGCTTGAGAGCACCTCACTTTCTTCAATCAGCGGATCAATGCGTTGTCGCGAGTTCCGTTTGGCCATCTCCACGGTGGGCAGCACTGCCAACATGGGGCCGGGTGCATGGTGGATGACATAGCCAATCCAATTGTTTCCACATTCGGTCGCGCCAATCTGCGCGCCCTTCATAAACACCACCCGCTCGTACGGCGACGAAGGGGACAGGCAGTCCATGATCTCGCGCAGATAGGGCGTGCGCGATGTTCGCCATGGTCCAGGCTCTGAAGCACCTTTGCCGGATAACCTTCGATGTTGATCCGCCCATTCCGACACCTTCAGCAATGGGTCTGGCCGCAGTCCGCGATCAAATGCTTTGTTGTATATTTTGTCGGCGTCAGGAAGCATCCGCTAGTTCCTCGAGCGCAGCTCGGATCTCCGTGTAAAGCAGCGTGTGCACGCGGGTCGCATCGATTTCAGCTGCCAGAACCGCTGACAATCTCTCCGGGATATTCAGCAGGCCATCGCGAACAACCCGTGCCCGGTTGAAAGCGGCAACTTTCACTTCGTCGGCGTCCACATATTTGCCAGCTTCAACCCTGGCCTTAATCTCAAGGAGCTTGGCTTTTTCCACCTCGCTCTTGATCCGTGTCTTAAGCAACAGGGTCGGCAGGTCACCGCCGACCGGCGATGAGACAGGAAAGTCAATTGCCGGAGCCGTCGGTTTTATCACGGGCGCGGTCTGCGGTTCAGCTCTCCTCGCTGGCCGGGCGGGTTCGCGAACCGCTGCGAGGGCAGCATCGGCTTGCGCCGGATCGACTTTGCGATCCTGCAATGTGATCACGCCCTTGGCCACCATTTGGCCCACGTATTGGCGCGAGACCCCACGCTGGCGCGCGTATTCGGCCTGACTGACAAGCATTTGCGTCATACGTTCCCATGTTCGGGCCGCCCTTGATTATTGAATTGTCGACAGGAGCGCCGACTGTCGCCTATAGTCCGCGCCCATCAAAACGAGGAAGGAACCATGAAACGAAAACCGTTACCCAAACCCCGCAGCCTTGCGGCTCGCGCATTGGAATCACTGTTGTTCCGAATGCAGA
>JACNJU010000109.1 GCA_014382375.1 Rhodospirillaceae bacterium | reverse complement strand
AGCGCCAGGGGTGGTAGTTGAGAGTTGGAAAATCGGGTCAGGCCCGAAGTCCGCTCAGGGTCGAATGCGGTCCAAATTTCTTCACTTAAACTCGGCCCGCTAAGTGCCAAATAACGGAAAATGGCACGATCCCAGTGCCCGCTCCAATCAAAGCCCTCGGGAGACATCCTCCGGGGGCATTGTTTTTGGGTTTCAAGGTTGAGGCGACCGTTACATCCTGTTTAGAATGATTATTACTTTCTGCTTCCGGGATAATCAACAGGGAACAGACCATGGCAACATGTCCCCGCCTCCGCCTCGCCTTGATCGCCGTTTGTCTATTTTTATCAAGCCCCGCAAAAGCCGACCTGATTGGTCACGGCGGCATGGTCCGTGACATTTCTGTTTCCGCCGATGGTGCACGCGTGCTGACAGCGAGCTTCGATTACACTGTCCGGCTGTGGAATTTCGGAACCCAGGAAAGTCTCAAACGCCTCGATGCCCATATCGGCCCGGTCAATGTCGTTGTTTTCATGCCTGGTGACGATAAGGCCTTAAGCGCTGGCAAGGACGGCGCGGTATTGATGTGGGACCTTAAGACAGCCCGGGTCGTGCGCACGTTCACTGGCCACACCATGCATGTCATGGCTTTGGCCCTGCGCCCGGACGGCAAGACCTTCGCATCGGCCAGTTGGGACGGAACCGTCAGGCAGTGGAGCCTTGCTGACGGTCGTGAGCGTTCGCGCCTGAAATCGCAGTCGGACGTCAACACCCTGGCTTACGGGCTTGACGGCGATGTGCTTTTTACCGGCCACAAGGACGGCAGGGTGCGCATGTGGGTGGCCGACACCGGTGACTATATTGATGAGTTTATCGGCCACGAAATGGCGGTGACCCGCCTTGTCGTCTCAAGCGACGGATCACGCCTGCTATCGGCAGGTATCGACGGTAGCGTTCGGCTGTGGTTCCCGCCGGACAGAAATACCATGTTAACCCTCAACGGTCACGACGGGCCTGTCTTTTCGACCGCCTTCGCCGCCGATGGCCAGCAGGCTCTCTCTGGTGGCCGTGATGGCTTGCTCAATGTATGGGACTTACGCACCGGCAAATTGCTGAGATCCATTAAGGCCCATGACGGGCCGGTCTGGGCGGTGGCGTTCTCTGCCGACGGGCGTTTTGCCATTTCATCGGGTTCGGACGAAACGGTGCGTATCTGGCACCTGGAAACCGGAGACAGAATTGGACCAACGACGGATGAGATTGCCATGAAAGAACCAGAGCCGTGGCTGCAGAGTGACCATCCGGGAGCCCGATTATTTCGAAAGTGCGCCATTTGTCACGCCCTTACCTCGAAGGGCAAATATCGTTCCGGCCCCCATCTTGAGGGCCTTTTCGGGCGGCCCTCCGGATCGGTTGTTACCTACAATTATTCCAGGGCGCTTCGTTCCCTGAACATCACCTGGACGCCAGAAACCGTACGCCAGCTGTTTTCCCGGGGTCCCGATAAATTCGTACCGGGAACCAAAATGCCGATCCAGAAAGTCAACGACCCCCGGGATCTCGAAATGCTGATCGACTTTCTGATGGCTGAAACGAGCGGCCATAAGGACGATTGAAGAAATCGCTAACCCCTTTTGCCAGCCTTCAGGTTATTGTACATAAAGAAAGGATAAGGTTTGCACCGATGGCAACGGAAGAAGCATTTATGTCGATAGATTTCTACTCCAGCTACCGCGCTTACAAGAACTATCAAACGCCAAGGCTGGCGGCCAAGGATAGTGCTCGCTTCGATGCCGAAATCTGGAACCCGGCCAGCTTTAGCAGTTCCATGAGTTGCCTTGAAATCGGTTCAGGCGAGGGCGCCTTTCTGGCTTATCTGGCGAGCAAAGACATGATCACTTTTCAGGGCATTGATCATGACCCGGCCTTAAAGGCAGTGCAGCCGTCGCAGGTGGCGGCGCACTTCGAGTGCGCCGACGTTTGGGAGTATTTGCAAAGCCCTGGCCCGCCTTCATTTGACCGGGTCGTTCTGCTCGATGTGCTGGAACACTTCACCCCGGAGGAAGGGTTTCATCTGTTATCGCAGATCAAGGGAGTGCTCGCCAGTGAAGGCAAGATCGTCCTTAAGGTTCCCAACGGGTCTTCACCCTGGGGGATTAATTATCAGTTCGGCGACCTGACCCATAAAACCGCGTACAACGGGGAGAGTCTACGGCAACTGGCGAGCGCTTGCGGATTGCAGATTGAGGCTCTTTACGATCAGCGCCGCGGTTCTTCCAGAAGGATGATAACAGACGCCATAGTTCACCGGTTTCTAAGTTGGGCCCTGCTCACCCCGCCGCCCCATTGGGGAGCAAACCTTTACTGTATTCTTTCAGCACAAAAGGGATAGGGCGCGAGCCGCAAGGTTCTTTTTGGTTGTAATGTTTTAGTAAGGATGGCGATACTAAAGTAACAGGATAAAATCCGTCCGATGGGGAGTGCTTGTTCTATGCTAGACGCGACTGAAAAACATAAAAGCCAGTTGATTGCGCAAGTGGTTAAGGCAGCCAAGTCTCGATTGTCTGCGACGAACGCCAAAACCGTTAGCAAATTTATTCACAACTACTATGACAATGTGTCGCTGAGCGATCTGGCCGACACGCCCCCCGACAGCCTGTTCTACGCCGCATTGGCGCATTGGAAACTGGCGGCGGTTCGCAAGCCCGGCAAGACGCTGTTGCGCGTTTATAACCCCAGCAAGAAAAGCGACGGCTGGGATTGTGAGCACACGGTTATTGAAATCGTCAACGACGACATGCCGTTCCTGGTTGATTCCGTAACATCCGAATTAAACCGTCAGGAACTGACTGTGCATCTGGTTGTCCATCCGGTGATCGGTGTTACGCGTGCCAAAAACGACAAGGCGACGGGGCTGGTTTCCCTGGATAAACCATCAAAGGGCGCGCTCAGCGAGTCATACATGCACTTGCAGGTTACGCAACAATCGGGCAAGCGGTTGAAGGAAATTCAAAAGGGCCTTGATAAGGTCATTAATGATGTTCGCGCCGCGGTCGAAGACTGGATGGACATGCGCCAGGTTATGTGGGCGCTTATTGACGAGCTGGATACGGCTCCCAAGGGTGTTGCCTGCGAAGATGTTTCCGAAGCGCAGGATTTTCTGCGTTGGGCGCACGACGACCACTTCACGTTTCTCGGCTACCGCGAATATGATTTCATTGGCAATGGCAAGGCAGCCTCGGTCATCGTCAACCGTCAGAGTGGCAAGGGTGTGCTCAGGAAATCGTCAGTTGTGTTGTTCAGGGAACTGCAAAACCTTGCCTCCATGCCGCCCGAAGTACGCGCCTTTGTCAGCAAGGGCGATCTTCTGATCGTCAACAAGGCCGACGCCATTTCAACTGTTCACCGTCCGGTGCACATGGATTCCATCGCCGTCAAACGCTATAACGCCAAAGGCAAAGTTATTGGCCAGCGGGTTTTTGTCGGCCTGTTTACATCAAGCGCCTACAATCGCAGCCCGCGAGATATTCCGCTGCTGCGACTGAAGCTGCAAAAAACCTTTGATCGCGCCGGTTTCGCACCAGCCAGTCACGATGGCAAAGCCCTGCTTAATATTATCGAGACGTATCCCCGCGATGAGCTGTTTCAGGTCTCTGACGATCAATTGCTTGAAACGTCGCTGGGTATTTTGCATTTACAGGAACGCCAGCGGGTTGCCCTGTTCCTGCGCCGTGATGATTTTGAACGCTTTATCTCGTGCCTTGTGTATGTCCCCCGGGATCGTTTCTCCACGGCACTGCGCCTGCAAATTCAACAAATCCTGGAGCGCGCCCTAGGTGGCGCGCAACTGTCCTATTATATTCAGCTTGGCGATTCATCACTGGCCCGGTTGCATATCAATATCCAGACAACGCCAGGTGAAATTCCCGAATACAACGCCGAGAAAATCGAAGCCAAGCTTGTTGAAGTTGCCCATTCCTGGAACGACAGATTGCAACAAAAGCTGACAACGACTTATAGCGAGGAGGAGGGTCAGCATTATTACATGCGTTATCGGCAGGCATTTATGTCGGCCTATCAGGATCAGTTCAACGCCACCCAGGCTGTTGAAGATATTGAGCGTATTGAAGAGACCTTGGAAACCGGCAACCTGAGCATGAGCCTTTACCGCCCGGTTGCGGCGGAAGAAGACCGGGTCTGGTTCAAGGTATATCAGCCTGATAAAGCCATTCCCCTGTCCGATGTCCTGCCGATGCTGGAGGATATGGGATTGAGGGTTCTTAACGAGCTTCCCTATGAAGTGCGCCCCGACACGGATGGCGGGCGGCTGGTGATGATCCACGACTTTGGTCTTCAAACACGTGATGGCTCGCAGGTCAACATGGCCGCGATCAGGAATAAATTTCAGGATGCCTTTGCCCGTATTTGGGCCGGCGAGGTTGAGAGTGACGGCTTTAACGCCCTTGTTCTGCTTGGCGGTCTGGGCTGGCGTGATGTCATGGTGCTGCGCGCGTGTTGCAAGTACCTGCGTCAGGCGGGCATTGCGTTCTCGCAAGATTACATGGAGCAAACCCTGGCTAACAATCCGCACATGGCGCGCCAGATTGTTGAGCTGTTCAAGGCTCGTTTTGATCCAGCCAGCAAGGGCAAGGTAAAAGTCCTGCAAAACCGTCTGGACGGGGAGTTGGAAAAAGTTCAAAGCGCCGACGAAGACCGGATTTTAAGACGCTACATCAATCTGGTGATGGCGATGCTGCGGACCAATTTTTATCAAACCGTTGACGGTGCGCCCAAACCCTCCCTGTCGTTCAAGCTTGACAGCCAGATGGTTGACGAGTTGCCGCTTCCCCGCCCATTTCGGGAAATTTTTGTTTATAGCCCCAGGGTAGAAGGCATCCACCTGCGCTTCGGTATGGTCGCCCGTGGCGGCCTGCGCTGGTCAGACCGGCGTGAGGATTTCAGGACTGAGATTCTCGGCCTGGTCAAGGCCCAGCAAGTCAAGAATACGGTCATTATTCCGGTTGGCTCGAAAGGCGGTTTTGTGCTCAAAAAGGCGCCGGACATGTCCGACCGGGAGGCCTTCCAGGCCGAAGGCATTGCTTGCTACAAGGCATTTATTTCGGGTCTTCTCGATATCACCGATAATCTGGACGGTAACAAGGTCGTGCCGCCGGAAAATACGGTGCGTATCGATGGTGACGATCCTTATCTTGTGGTTGCCGCCGACAAGGGGACGGCGACGTTTTCTGATATCGCCAATTCGGTTTCTATCGAATATGGCTTCTGGCTCGGTGATGCCTTTGCCTCTGGCGGTTCGGCGGGCTACGACCACAAGAAAATGGGTATAACCGCGCGCGGTGGCTGGGAATCAGTGAAACGGCATTTCCGCGAGATGGACTTCGACTGCCAGAAGCAGGATTTCAACGTCATTGGTGTCGGCGATATGTCCGGTGATGTTTTTGGCAACGGCATGTTGCTCTCACCACACATCAGGTTGATTGGCGCTTTCAACCACATGCATATATTTGTCGACCCCGATCCCGATGCGGCGAAGACTATTGTCGAGCGCAAGCGCATGTTCAAACTGCCGCGCTCGTCCTGGACAGATTTCGACGCCAAACTGATATCGAAGGGCGGCGGAATTTTTGACCGCTCGGCCAAATCCATCGCGCTTTCTGATGAAATCAGGAAACGTTTTGACATTGTCAAAACCAGCGTTACGCCCAATGAGTTGATCCGCATTTTGCTGACCGCCAAAACAGACCTGTTGTGGTTCGGCGGTATTGGCACTTACATCAAGGAAAGCGGTGAATCCCATCTTGATGTTGGAGATAGGGCCAACGATGCCATCCGCATCAACGCGTCTGAGTTGAATTGCAAGATCATTGGCGAGGGCGCAAATCTGGGTGTTACCCAGCGGGCCCGGATCGAGGCGGCATTAGGAGGGGTCAGACTGTACGCGGATTCCATTGATAATTCGGCAGGTGTTGATTGTTCGGATCACGAGGTCAACATCAAGATCCTGATCGACAAGGTGGTGGCTCGTGGTGATTTGCCGGTTAAACAACGTAATCCCCTGCTTGCCAGAATGACCAACGAGATCGGTCTGCAGGTGCTTGTCGATAACTACGGCCAGACCCAGGCGATCAATATGATCCTGTTTGAGGGTATGGGCGTTTTCGACAACCAGGTGCGTTTGATGCGGATGTTGGAAAGAAGCGGACGGCTAAACCGCGAGGTTGAATTCCTGCCTGATGATGAAACCCTGATTGAGCGCGGGGCGACAAAAACCGGCCTGACCGGGCCGGAGATTGCGGTCTTGATGTCTTACGCGAAAATCTGGGTTAATGAGGAGCTTTTGGCGTCAGACCTACCCGATGACAAGGCGTTGCTGGATGACCTGATTACCTATTTTCCAACCCCGCTTCGCGAGACCTACAAAAAAGAAATTATAAATCACCGGCTAAATCGTGAAATTATTGCTACCCAGGCAACCAACTCGATCATTAACCGGGCTGGCGGTTCGTTTATTCATCAGCTTGTTGAACGTACCGGCATGCCGCCAAGCGATGTGGTCAAGTCTTACATCATTGCCAGACGTTGTTTGGGGATGCGGACGATCTGGAATGAAATTGACGCGCTGGACAACAAAGTACCTGCGGCCATTCAGACACGCATGCGTCTTGATACCAACCGCCTGATCGAATGGGTGACACTCTGGTTCTTGCGCAATGGCCGCAGACCGCTTGATATCGCCAGTCACGTTGTGGAATTTGCCGATGGATTCGGTGCCCTTTATGACTGTCTCGGAAGCTGCCTGCCCAAACACTATCAGAAAGATATTATTAATCGCGGCAAACCCTACGTCGAAGCCGGGGTGCCAAAGGCACTGGCCAAGCGGGTTGCCGGTCTGGTCAACATGTTCTCGGGCTGCGATATCATTCGTCTGGCGAGCAGTAGAAACGTCAGCGTCAGTGATGCTGCGCAGATTTACTTTGCCATTGGCACCCGCTTTCATCTGGGGTCGCTCAGGGCCGCAGCTGACAAACTGGAAACCAGGAGCCATTGGCAAAAACTGGCGGTCGCTGCCTTGATCGAGGAAATTTATAGCCATCAACTGGCCCTGGCCTCGCAGGTTATGGATGCCAGCAAGCGGCGGAAAAAGAATTTCGATACGGCTGAAATAATTTCGGACTGGGCAAGTAAAACCAGGATTGCCGTTGAGCGTACCGAGCAGTTGATCGCGGAGTTGTCGGCAACGGAAATCAATGACCTGTCAATGATCGCCGTTGCCAGTCGTCAGCTCAGGACCTTGGCTGAAATGCCAGCCGGCGGCTAGTGGTTAGCCGCCGTGCCCTGATTTCATGGTGCCTGTACGACTGGGCTAACTCGGCTTTTCCGACGGTGATCATCACCTTCGTTTTCGCCACCTATTACACAAGTTCGGTCGCCGCCGACAAAGTCATCGGCACCGCCCACTGGGGTTACGCCATGAGTCTGTCGGCCCTGACTGTGGCCTTTGCCGCGCCGGTCTTCGGGGCGATTGCCGATAAAGGCAGTGGGCGCAAGCCATGGCTCGGTTTTTTCACCGCCCTTTGTGTTATTCTCAGTGCGGCGCTGTGGATGGTTGAGCCGAACCCGTCTTACGCCTTGTTGGCGCTGATTGTTGCCGGCCTCGCCAATTTCGCTTTTGAAACCGGCATGGTTTTCTACAACGCCATGTTGCCTGGTCTGGGTCCACAAAGTCATATCGGCCGGATTTCAGGTTGGGGCTGGGGGCTGGGCTATTTTGGCGGCCTGCTCTGCCTCGCCTTAACCCTGGTCGGGTTTGTTCAACCCGAAACGCCCTTGTTCGGGCTGGATAAGGAAACGGCTGAACATGTGCGGGCGGCGGCGATACTGGTCGCCGTGTGGTACGCGGTTTTCTCTATTCCGTTGTTTCTTTTCACGCCGGACAAGGCGAAGGGCGGCGGATCATTTCTGAATGCCGTGAAAACGGGATTGAATGAACTGATGGCGACCTTGCGACAGGTACGTGGTTATGGCGACATCGTCAGGTTTCTCATCGCCCGGATGATTTATACGGACGGTCTGAACACGCTTTTTGCCTTTGGCGGCATTTATGCCGCCGGGTCCTTCGGCATGGAATTAAATGAAATTATCATTTTCGCCATTGGCATGAACGTAACGGCGGGCATCGGCGCCGCCGCTTTCGGTTGGGTCGATGATGCGATCGGGCCAAAAAAGACGATCATGATCGCCCTCATTGGGTTAACGGCACTCAGCACGGCGTTGTTGATTGTTGAAGGCAAAACCTTGTTCTGGATTTTTGGATTGCCATTGGGGCTGTTTGTTGGCCCGGCCCAGGCGGCCAGCCGCTCGATGATGGCGCGCCTCGCGCCTGAGCACTTAAGAACGGAAATGTTCGGCCTGTTCGCCTTTTCGGGCAAGGCGACGGCGTTTTTGGGCCCGGCCCTGCTTGGCGCGGTGGCTGCGGCCTTTGATAGTCAACGCGCAGGTATGGCGACCATTCTGGTTTTTTTCGCCGTCGGTATGATTTTGCTTCTCAGGGTGCCAGAATCTTAAAGCGTTGCGATTGGGCGAAGAATCCCCCACATTACGGCAGGCTTCAGGGATATCCGAAAAATGACGTTTCCAGATGAAAAATATCAAGACATCGGCACCTTTTCCGATGCCTATTTTGAACAAGTTTCAAAGGCAGCGGCGTCGGTTGACCGTGGCAAACTTGTTCAGGCTGCCGATCTTATTGAACAAACCTACCGGGAAGAAAAAACCCTGTTCGTTTGTGGCAACGGTGGTTCGGCGGCAATTTCTGGAACCTTCGTTTGTGATCACTCGAAACTGGTTCAAACCGACACCAATCTGACCGCCAGGGTCGTCAGCCTGGCCGACAATATGTCGATGATCACCGCTATCGCCAATGATCTCAGCTATGACGACATTTTCCTCTACCAGCTGCAAACCCTGGCCAATTTCGGCGATGTGCTGCTAACGATCAGCGCCTCGGGCGATTCCGAAAACGTCGTCAAGGCGGCAACTTGGGCGCGCGAGAACAAAATGGAAGTGATTGCCTTTACCGGCTTTGAAGGTGGCCGCACGGCCGACCTCGCCACCGTGCACCTGCATGTGCAGGCCGATAATTACGGTGTTATCGAGGATGTCCACCAGTCATTGATGCATTTATTGGCTCAGTTTATTCGCTTAAAACAGATGTCCGCGGGCTTGATCGCCAATCGCAAATTCTAGGCATTTTCGACCCGGTTGCGGCCATTCTGCTTGGCGGCGTAGAGAGCCCTGTCGGCGCGGCCAACGATTTGATCGACCATTTCATTTTCCAGAATTTCCGCGACCCCGGCACTGATGGTGATTTGCTGGTTCGGGTTTTTGGTAACGAAGCGGCTTTCCATGATCGACGTGCGAATATTTTCAGCAAGGCGATTGGCATCGGCCAAGGCGCAGTTGGGGGCCAGGACAATGAATTCCTCGCCGCCCCAGCGGCAAATAATGTCAGACTGACGGGTTTTCTCGCGGGCAAGGTCGGCCATCATCTGCAGGACATGGTCACCGACAAGATGGCCGTAGGTGTCGTTAATGAATTTGAAATTGTCGACATCGAATAAAATCAGTGAAAAAGGCGTTGGGCTGCGGGCGAACTGGGAAAGCGCCTGATTGATAACAATCTCGAATGTCTGACGATTGCCAAGCCCGGTCAGTTTGTCGGTGCTGGCCATTTCCTCCAGCCGTGACTGGAACAAGTTAACCGTATAGCTGATCAGCACAATAGTCAGGATGATGACGGCCAGCCCTATGGCAAGGTTGGTGAGGAAACTTTCCCATAAATCCTGCGTCGCCTGGGATTCACTCAACTCAACCAGCAAGTGCCACTTTAGTTCGGGAATATAGCGTGTGGTTAGCAGAATCGTGTCATTTCCACGCTTGTAGGTAAAGGCACCGCGATTGGTAGAAAGAATTTTCGCGGCTAAATCCATAAGACCCGAAATTTTGTATATGTTCCCGGCTCTGTGCGCTGCGGCCCCTGAATCGAGATGTATGTCACCTTCCTTGCCGACGAAATAAATCGTGCGTCTGAAATTTTCCTGATACGAGCTAATCATTTTGGCGACGGACTCAAGGCCAAGACCGACGCCAGCGATGCCAATAAAATTATTTTTGAAATCAAGGACCCGGTAATTGATATAGATGGTCAAGGCGTTATCTTGTTCATCATTGAAGTCGATATTGATTTCATAGTCCTCGTCCATCTTGGCGGCGCGGAAAAACCACTCGTCCTTTGGGGCGCCAACGACGAGAGTCCGGGCAAGGCCTGAAAAGTGATAATAGTTATGGGTTTGGGCCGAAATGAAATAGCTGGTGAAGGCATTGTACTTATCGCGAATGGATTCAAGATAACGGACCATCAAATCCGGATCCTGTTCACCATTAATCACCCAATCGCGCAGGAACGTGTCATTGGCCATCAACGAGGAGATAAAGATCGGTCTTAATAGGTCGGTCTGAATCTCCGAATAAATGGTGTTGGAGGACAGGGGCAGTTCATTTTCCAGAACCGTATTGCGGATGGTGTTTTTTGATATCTGGTAACTAAGAATATTTGTGGCCAGAAATCCGCCAAACAGAATAAGGCCAACATAAACAACCAACTTCAGCCGGATCGTCTTGAAAGCAAAATTATTTGGCGATGGTTGCAACATGATTTCTCCTGATGCGTCGTTCTCGATTGGTGATTAATGGCGAAAGTGGCGCATACCGGTCATTACCATGGCAAGCCCTGCCTCGTCGGCGGCGGCGATGACTTCATCGTCGCGCATGGAGCCGCCCGGCTGGATTATCGCCGTTGCGCCGGCTTCAGCGGCGGCCAGCAGGCCATCGGCGAACGGGAAAAAAGCGTCGGAGGCAACGACCGAACCGATCGCCCAGCTTGTCTCGTCACCCGCAACTTTCGCCGCGTCGGCGGCTTTCCAGGCGGCGATGCGCGAGGAATTGACGCGGCTCATCTGCCCGGCGCCGACGCCAACAGTGGCCCCGTTCTTGGCGTAGATTATGGCGTTAGACTTAACATGCTTGGCAACGGTGAAGGCAAATTTCAGGTCGATCATTTCTTGCTCGCTTGGCTGCCGCTTGGTGACCACGGTCAGGCTTTCAAGAACCTGGTTATCGCGACTCTGCAACAGGTAGCCGCCGGATAAAGAACGTATGGTCATACCTGGTGCGGCGGGGTCCGGCATAGCCCCTGTGGCGAGTACCCGCAGGTTCTTTTTCTGGCCAAGAATCTGGCGTGCGGCATCGTCGATTTCAGGGGCGATGATGACCTCGGCGAACAGGTCGGCGATCAGTTCAGCGGTCTCCCCGTCAAGGGCCCGGTTCAGGGCGATGATACCTCCAAAGGCGCTTTCGGTGTCACAAGCCAAGGCTTTTTGATAGGCCTCTTTCAGTGTTGCGCCATGGGCAACACCGCAGGGGTTTGCGTGTTTAATGATGGCGCAGGCGGTGTCAGTGAATTCGGCGACCAGTTCAAAAGCGGCATCGGTGTCGTTTAAATTGTTGAAGCTGAGCTCCTTGCCTTGCAGTTGCCGGGCGGTTGCGACCCCTGGCCGGTTGTCACCGTTGCCATAAAAGGCAGCTTCCTGGTGCGGGTTCTCGCCGTAACGCATGATCTGTTTGCGGGTTCCGCCAAAGGCGATGCGCTGGGGCAGGGTGTCACCAAGCTGGCCTGCAAACCAGCCGCTTATGGCGGCGTCATAAGCACCGGTGCGGGCGTAGGCGGTTGCCGCCAATTGCTTGCGAAACGCGGGTGTGGTGGCGTTGTCGCCGGCTTTCATTTCTTCCATCACCCGGCCGTAATCATCCGGGTCGACGACGACGGAGACGAAGGCGTGGTTCTTGGCGGCCGCCCGGATCAGGGCCGGGCCACCAATATCGATATTTTCAATGCAGCCATCAAAGGCGGCACCCCCCGCCACAGTTTCCTCAAACGGATACAAATTGACGACCAGTAAATCAATGGGGGCGATCTTGTGTTTTTCCATCGCCGCTTCGTGCTCTGGATTACCGCGCACGGCAAGCAGGCCACCGTGAATTGTCGGTTGCAGGGTTTTAACCCGGCCGTCCATGATTTCAGGAAAACCGGTGTGTTCGGAAACTTCTACGACATCAACACCAGCGTCACGTAAAGCGGCAGCCGAGCCACCGGTGGAAAGAATTTCAACACCGCTTTGGCTGAGAAATTTGCCGAATTCGACGAGTCCGGTTTTATCGGAAACGGAAATCAGGGCGCGGCGGATCTGGGCTTGCATCGAGTGTCTCTCCAATTATTTAAGGGTCTGGGGGTGCGGGTTGATATTCGGGAACAAGGTCGCCAATCAGTGTCATCACCCGCGGGGTGTCGTTTTGACGGGCGGCGACAGTCAGGTTTTCGATGGCCAGGGAAATCATGGCGGCATCGGCGGCGCGCGGTGCTGCCAGCAGAATGCCTGCCTGTCCGGTTTCGACCAATGGCTCACCGCCGTGGAACATTTCCTCGAACAATTTTTCGCCGGGACGAAGTCCTGTAATTTTGATTTCAACATCTTCATCCGGAACAAGGCCGGCCAGACGGACCATTTGTCGGGCCAAATCCATAATCAGGACCGGCTCGCCCATATCGAGGACGAAAATCTTTCCGGCGTGCAGATGCTCGTCATCATCCATGGCGGAGGCTTGCAAGATCAGCTCGACGGCCTCGCCAACGGTCATGAAATAACGCTTCATCTGCGCGTCGGTAACTGTTAGCGGCCCACCTTGGGCAAGTTGTTTCTGGAACAATGGCACCACCGACCCGGTCGATCCCAGAACATTGCCAAAGCGGACCGTAACGAAACGTGTTCCGGCACTCTTGCCGCGCTTTAAATCAAGACCCTGACAATAGCGCTCGGCGATGCGCTTGGAGGCACCCATGACGTTGGTCGGGTTGACGGCCTTGTCGGTGGAAATCATGACCATGGTGGCGACGCCCGCTTGCTCACAGGCATCGGCAACGTTGGCGGTGCCAATGACGTTTGTCAGAACGCCTTCGCATGGATTGGCCTCGACCAGCGGTACATGTTTAAGGGCGGCGGCGTGGAAAACCAGTTCCGGTCTGGTCGCCTCAAACAAGCGCTTGATCGCCCCGGCGTCGCGAACATCAGTAATGACGGCGCGGCAGGTAAGGCCTGGGTGGCGGTCCCCGGTTTCCATGTCGATGGTGTAAAGATTGAATTCCGAATGATCGACAAGGGTTAGTTCTTGCGGCTCCAGGTTTGAAACCTGACGCACAAGCTCAGAACCGATAGAACCGCCTGACCCTGTAATTAATACGCGCTTGCCCTTGATAAGGCCCGCCATGGCGGGCCGGTCCAGGGGATGTTGCGGACGGCCCAGCAAGTCTTCAATGGCGACCGGTTGGACTTTGGTGGCATCAACCGGACCGCTTTTGAATTCGGTCAGGCGGGGTAGCCGGGCGAGGGTCATACCAGCTTCGGTGGCGGCGTCAAGCAAGGCCCTGACCTTTGCGCCATCAAGATTTTCCTTCGACAAGATCAAGCGCTGCGGTTGCTCACCTCTCTTATCCAGGGCGGCGATGACATCGCTGGCATTATCCAGTGTTCCCAGTACGGGGATGCCGTGAATATTACGTCCGACCCGACCCGCAGATTCCGATAGAATACCGACAATCCGGTAGTTGGCGTCCGCAGCGCGGCCTAATGAACGGATGAATTCTTCGGCGGCGTCACCGGCGCCAACCAGCAACACCGGAATGCGCGGCGCTCCTACATCTTCCAGGCGTAAGTCAAGGCGGCGGTCCTTGACCAGCCGGTACAGAAACCGCGGCCCCCCAAGCAAGGCCATCAGTACGAACCAGTTGATGGCCAGATAGGATCTGGGCAAATTGTGAAGCCTTGACCACAAGAACATGGCGAGCAGGAAAATCAGGATGACCAGGGTTACAGCCCGGGTGATGGCGAAAAGGTCATTGATCGAGGCGTAACGCCAGACGCCCCTGTACAGGTCGAGATACATGTAAACCCCGGCGGCGATGGCACCGAACAGGGCCCCGGCCATAAGCAGGGTATCGGCGGGGAAGAAGGTGTCGAATCTTTCGCCTAGGCGCAGGTAGATGGAAGCATAAAACGATATCACCGTCATGGAGATGTCGTGGGCGTAAACAAGGTAGCCGCGATGGGGTATGCGCACGGGCATATATTTTCTCTCGTATTACCGCTTGTTCTTGAACCAGTCTGCGGTTTCCTGCAGTCCTTGTACCATGCTGAACGGTGGCGTCCAGTCGAGATCGCTTCGGGTCAGGCTGTCATCAGCAACAAGCGATTCGATTAATCTGGAAACGGCGGCGGATTTGCCGCCAAGAGCGCCCGCAATAGCGAGCAAAAATTGAGGAAACGGGAAAATCCGTGGCGTAATGCCAAGTGCTGCGGAGACACGCTTAATCAGTTCCGGCGTCGATACATCCTCGCCATCCCGGACCAGATAGATTCCGCCGTCTGCTTTGGGGTGATCCAGAATATGGCCAACAAGGGAGACAAGATTGCCGACGTAAATCAAGCTGCGGCGGTTATCGATGCTCGACAATGGTAACGGCAATCCCTTGGCGCATAGACCCAGAAGTGAGGCGAAGTTTCCACGCACCCCCGGTCCGTATACCAGTGGCGGGCGGATAATATCTGCCCGCATGGCGCTTTTATCGGTAATGCCCAACAGTGCTTGCTCGGCCTCAAGCTTGGCGATGGCGTAGGGGTCTTGCGGCGCGGGCCTATCAGCGGCGTGAAATGGCATATCACCAGTAGCCTCCCCGTTAACCTTGATGGTGCTCAGGAAAATAAAATGCTTAACGCCGCTCACAGCCGCCTGTCTTGCCAGACGCACTGTGCCTTCTGTGTTGATGCGCCTGTTTTCAGCGACCGGGTCGGTTGCGGTTTCATTCATCACATGCACTCGTGCGGCCAGGTGGATGACGGCTTCAATGTCTTCCAATGCCGCGCTCCAGTCCGTTTCAGGGCCAAGCTCGCCGACGAGCCTGATCACCGCACCGGGCAGCACCATCCCTTCATCACGGGAGCTGACAATAACATCGTGCCCGGCCATGTTCAGTTGGGGGATCAGGGCGCGGCCGATAAAACCGCTGCCGCCGGTGACCAGAACCTTCATGAGGGCGCTCTCCTGCCTTCGCCGCCTGCGGCCATTTGCAGGACATCAAGCATCTCACGGGCCTGGGTCTCGCGGCTGTGATCAGGTGCCGCTGCCAGGGCGGCGGTGGCAAATGTTTGGCAGAGAGCCTTGTCACCACTTAGGTGTGTGACCGCAGCGGCCAGGGCGTCCGGATCTTCGGCGGCAACATGAAGGCCCGCCTTGTCGTTCAACACGATGGCTGATGCCTCGCCCTCGGGGGCGGCAAGCAACAGGGGCAGGCCCATGGCCTCGGCCTCAAATATTTTTGACGGAATGACACCGGCGAAAACCGGGGAATCTTTCAAGTGAACAAGGGCCACGTCACAAAGGCTCCAAACAGCGGGCATTCTCTCTTTCGGTTGACGCGGCATGAAAACAACATTATTCAGGCCGCGCCCTGCGGCCTCCGCAATCAGGGCGTCGCGCTCTGCCCCGGCCCCGGCCAGCAGGAAGCGGACGCCGTCATCGTCTTTCAGGCGCTCGGCGGCATCCAGAACATTGCCCAGGGCGTGGGCCATGCCGTGGGTGCCGATGTAACCTGCGACAAATTTTCCCGCAAGCCCCCATTCATCCGCGAGCGCCTTATCCCGGGACCGAGGTGCGTATCGGGACAGATCAACGCCGTTGATGACGACAGAAATTTTATCAGCATCAATACCACGGCTGACGAGGTTGTCTTTGAACGAGCCGGTCAGTGCGGCGATGGCGGTGGAACGCCGGTAAAGGAACAACTCCAGCTTCTCGATCAAACCAAGGGCAAAGCTTTTTTTCATTGCCCCGACGGCGGCGATGGAGGCAGGCCAAAGATCACCCAGCTCGAAAACGAAGGGGACGCCGCGAGCGGCGCCTGCCGCCCATCCGGCAACGGCGGTGAAAAATTGCGGCGAGGTGGCGGCGATCACATCGGGGCGGTCTTCCTTAAGGGCGGCGAAAAACCCGGTTGCCATAAAGCTCAGAAAATCCAGGGTACGATGGAGGACGCCTCGGTTGGCGGCGATGTAGGTTTTCACCCGCACGACACGGATCCCCGACATGGTTTCGGTTTGTTTCCATTTATTCTCAAAACCCTGAAATAGTTTCCCTTCGGGAAAATTAGGGGCCGAGGTGATCACCGTTACCTGATGTCCCCAGTCGGCCCAGTAACAGGCGCGCTCGTAAACCCGGGTCGCCGCCGCATTGCTTTCGGGGGGGAAGTTTTCAGTGAGAAAGAGGATTTTCATCGCTTGGCACCAGCGAGAAAGCGCAGAAAACCGAGAACAAAAACGATAGCAGCGATTAGGGCGTACAGAGCCCAGCCATTTTCAGCCGCCCACGCCAATCCGACGAGAACAACGCCAACACCAAAGACCGCACAGGAGACCGTTGCGTGAGAAAGTCCGCGCTGGACGGCCTGCTGGTAAAAGTGCTGTCGATGGGCCTGCCAGACCTTCTCTCCTTTAATAGCCCGGCGGATCAGGGTGATCGTGGCGTCTGCCAGATAGGAGGCGGGCAGGATCAGCGCCGCCGCCCAGTGCCCGGCGGCGGACAAATCCAGCAATAGCCAGCCGAGCAAAAAGCCCAATGGAACGCTGCCCACATCACCCAGGAAAATTTTCGCCGGATGCCAGTTCCATTTCAGGAAGCCCAATGCAGCTCCGGCAATGATGAGCCCGAGAATAGCCGAAGTAGTACTTCCGAGCAGGGCGAGGCCAAGTCCAATAACCAGAGTTTCGATTGCGGTGATGCCGTCTATGCCATCCATAAAATTGAAAAGATTAATGAACCACACCCACAATATGGCCGCCGCGACCGGGTCAAGAACACCCGGTAGCAGTTCTTGAAAATAGGGTGTCGATTCAGGCCTTAAGGCTAAAATAGCGGCAACGGCGACTATTTGTGCCAGCAAGCGCGCCAAAGGCGGCAGGCCACGCAGATCATCTAGCCAGGAAAGCGCCGCCAGGC
>JACNJU010000141.1 GCA_014382375.1 Rhodospirillaceae bacterium | reverse complement strand
TGGCTCCGGCTGCAGGACTCGAACCTGCGACATATGGATTAACAGTCCACCGTTCTACCAACTGAACTAAGCCGGATCAGTGCTTGGAGGCGCGGACCGGAATCGAACCGGTGTACACGGCTTTGCAGGCCGCTGCGTAGCCACTCCGCCACCGCGCCGATCCTTTTCACGCCTTACCCGTCAAACGTGGCATAGTTTTTCCGGGCAACCTTCGCTACACGAACACGGTTCGGTTTGCGAAGGTTGGGGAACTTAGACTCATCACCAGGGACGGTCAAGAGAAGTTCAGCGGTTCTGCAAAAATGCTCCCGGCAGTGCTTCTTTTCCGGTCTAGGTCATTGTGTTTGCGGCCTTGATCGGATTATATATCAACGATGATTTAACCCACGTAAAACGGTGCCAACATGGATTACGCAACCGCCCGCCATAATATGGTGGAAAGCCAGATCAAACCGAACCGGGTCACCGATACTCTTGTTATGGATGCGCTGGCTCAATTGCCACGGGAGCAATTCGTCCCCAAGGCAATGCAGGGGATCGCCTACATTGATGAAGCCATTGATATTGGTGGAGGTCGCCATTTGATGGAAGCCTGGGTTTTGGCCCGTCTTCTGCAAGCAGCCGAGGTTCAGCCCGATGATGTCGCCCTGGTGGTTGGCTGTGGTTCGGGCTACGAGGCCGCCGTTCTGTCAACCATGGCCAGCACCGTTGTCGCCCTTGAATCAGATGACGGCCTGGCCAAACAGGCCAATGAGGTCCTGGCTGAATTGTCCATCGATACGGTCGCCGTCGTTGGCGGCGGTCTGGCCCGTGGCTACGCCCGCCAGGCCCCTTACGATGTCATTTTCATCAACGGCGCGGTTTCGGCGATTCCTGAACGCTTTGGTGATCAACTCGCCGAAGGCGGACGTCTGGTTTGTATCGTCGGGCAGGGGGCTTTCGGCAAGGGAACACTGATGACCCGTTATGGCGACGTTGTCACCAGCCGGACTTTCTTCGATGGCAGTACCCCGACGCTTCCTGGATTCGAGACGGATTCGGCTTTTTCCTTCTAGGCTCGCCAATCCAAAGAGCCTTGAATACAAGGTATTCTGTATGCCAGCAGAGTCCTGTTGACCTGTGTTCTGCTATCTGGTCTTTATCTATAATTCTGTATGTGACGGCTAAAGCCGGTCCGGAGTTGATTTAGTGATGCGTTTTTCATTGATTTTGGCAGGGATGATTGTTTCCCTCGCTCCTGTCCATGGGGCCCGGGCGCAGAGCCTCGAAGATGCTCTGGCTATGGCATACGCCGGTAACCCGACATTACAGGCCAAACGGGCCGAACTCAGGGCGATCGATGAAGGCGTGCCCCAGGCCCTGTCAGACTGGCGTCCGAGCCTTTCTGCCGAGGCCGCGAGCGGATTTACCAATAACTTCATAAATACCCGGTCCAGCAATCAGACCCAGCAGCCGACCCCTCATTCAACAAGCCTGACCGTATCCCAGTCCCTTTACAGTGGTGGTCAGACACAGGCAGCCATTGCATCGGCTGAAAATGCGGTGCTTGCCGGTCGCGCAGAACTTGCCGGTATCGAGCAAACGGTCTTGCTTGATGCGCTCAAGGCTTACGTCAATGTCTTCCGCGCCCAGGCCATATTGGAACTCAGGGTCAGTAACGAACAGGTGCTGACCCGACAGTTAGAGGCAACTAGCGACCGTTTTGAAGTCGGTGAAATTACCCGCACCGATGTCCATCAGGCAGAAGCGCGGTTAGCCAGAACAACGGCTGACAGAATTCAGGCTGAAGGCGATTTGGTGTCAAATCGCGCAGCGTTCCGAAATGTTATAGGTTCGGCACCGGAAAAATTGAGCCGCCCGGTCATGGATTTGAACCTGCCTGCCAGTGCTGATGAAGCGGTCAGGCTTGCCGTTGCGCAAAATCCAGATGTTATTAGCGCGGAATTCGACGAACGTTCCTCTCAGGAAGACATCAAGGAAGTCAGGGGTGAATTGCTGCCGTCGCTGGATCTTGCGGGGACGGCGTCCAGGTCGCTCAATGCCGCTTCCGAAAGAACCCGCACGGACAGTTACAGCGCCAAATTGACACTGACCGTACCGCTTTATCAGTCGGGGTCGGTTTATTCGCGTCTGCGTGCGGCTCGTCAAACCGCGTCGCAAAGACGCCGGGAAATTGACACTAACCGTCGCGACGCCACAGAAACAGCAACCCGGGCCTGGGAGAATCTGCAAACCAGCCGAGCCCGAATCAAGTCGCTCAATGCCCAGATCACGGCCAGTGAAGTTGCTCTGGAGGGTGTGCAACGCGAAGCATCCGTCGGTTCGCGCACCGTCCTAGACGTTCTTGATGCTGAACAGGAGTTGCTGGACGCCAAGGTCAACGTGGTCAGTGCAGAGCGCGACGAGACCATTGCCATTTTTGAGCTGAAAAGCGCCATTGGCGAATTAACGGCCAGCCATTTGGCGCTACCGGTCCAGACCTACGATTCTGCGGCTCATTACAACGAGGTGCGGCAAAAATGGTTTGGTGGCGGCATCAAAAATGACGAGCCAAAATAAGCTTCACGCAAAGTAACGAAAAATAAAGAACTTTCCCCACTATAATATGTTGGAAATAGATATGCCTTTGCGGGTGGCATTCGCGCCGCTTCTGAATTAGTCTTAAACGAATCCTTCGTAAAGATTCGTGAAGGATACCAAGGGGCTAATAGGGGTCTTCAGTCGGGTGATGAAGAGATGAGCGAAGAAGGTCAGGAAGAAGCAGGCCAAGAGCCTTCGATGGAAGACATTCTGGCGTCTATTCGCCGGATATTGTCTGAAGAGGAAGAAGAGGCAGAGGCAGGCGAAGCAGCCGCTCCGGAAGCTGAGGCTGCGCCGGAAGCCGCGCCCGAGCCTGCACCAGAACCCGAACCGGAAGAAGAAATGGATATGGCCGCCGCCATGGAAGAGGAGGCGCCTGAAGAAGAAATGGATATGGCCGCCGCTATCGAAGAGGCGGAACCAGAGGAAATGGATATGGCCGCCGCCATGGAAGAACCAGAACCCGAAATCGAGTTGGCAGAGCCCGAATCGGAGCCCGAGCCCGAGCCCGAGCCGATGGCAATGCCCGAACCGACGGATGTTCTTGAGCCTCCGCCCCCACCACCTCCACCGCCCCCACCACCTCCGCCGCCGCCACCGCAACATACCGGCGATGATGTTCTGGAACTGACTGAGGCGATGATCGCCCCGGCCGATACCCTGCTTTCAGGGCAGACGGTGCAAATGTCGTCGGATGTGTTGTCTGAACTGGCGCGCGCCATCATGGATCGTCGCGAAATGGGTCTTGGCGACAAGGATGTTACGCTTGAAGGAATG
>JACNJU010000064.1 GCA_014382375.1 Rhodospirillaceae bacterium | reverse complement strand
CGACTGCCGTGTCATTGATATGACCGAAGGTGAAGGACATCCCTGGGCATCAAAACAACGTGGCACGAAAACCACGGAAGATTACCTGAAAGAGCGCGAGGATCTGCGCAAACAGGCCGCCGAAGCCATGGAAAAAGACAAACCCGAAGATGTTTAAGTTTTATCCAATTCGTTAAAAGACAGGATAAAATCAGCAACGGCACTGACATCGTTAAGATCAATCAACGGCACACTTAAGCCTTCAATCGGGCCGTCACTGGCGACAGCAATGATCTTGTCATCGCCGGGTGCCAATAATTCCTGTTCGTGATCGTGGCGAAACACTTCCAGCTTGGCATGGCTTTCGCGCTTGAAACCCTCAATCAACAACAAATCGACCGGTTCCAGTTTCTCGATCAGTTCCCCCAGCGTTGGTTCGGGGACATCACGCAACTCACGGATAAGCGACCAGCGCCCGGCAGAGGCAACCATCACCTGCTTGGCGCCCGACTTGCGATGGCGGTAGGAATCCTTGCCCGGCTTATCGACTTCGACATTGTGATGGGTGTGTTTGATGGTCGAAACCCCGACCCCCCGTGCCGTTAATTCGGGGATTAGTTTCACCAACAATTCTGTCTTTCCGCTGCCGCTCATACCGACGATGCCAAAAATTTTCATTTATTCCTCGTCGTCTCTTATCCCGGGCAAGGTCACGACCAGATCCCGAAAGTCATCACCGTTAGCAGACAAACAGCCAGGGGAGAAGATCACAGTGTCTGCGTCCCCCTGGGCGGCGGCCTGCACGGCGGCCTCGAGATTTTCGCATACGGTGACAGGAAAATTCCCACAAATGGTCCTGGCCAGTTGCGCGCCAGCCGGGCCGAAAAGATAGGCCCCTTTGATTTGTAGCGATACATCTTTAATCGCCTCTACACCATTGCAAATTTCATCCCCGCCGCCAATCCAATGGATGTTTTCATAACCCTGGAAACTGCTGGCTACACAATCAAGGGATGTTGAAGCGGCATCGTTGATGTAGAGAACGCCGTCAATTTTCTCTACCTCCTCGCGGTGATCGACAAGGCCCGGAAAACTGTTAATCGCCGCCATTGCCGCGTGCGGTTCAACACCAAGGGCGCGCACGGTGGCGAAGGCCGCGACGACGTTCGACTGGGCATGAGGCCCTGCGAATTGGGGAATTATCGACAAATCCATCACCACCACCGGCTCACCACCGTCAAAGCTGTCATAGAGGGTCCCATCCTTAACGAATGCGCCACCCCTAATGATTTGTTTTATCGAGATTGGAAACACCCGTTGTTCACCGGCTTTTGCCAATTTCTTAAAAATCGCCTGCGACGCCTTATCATCAATGCTGATGACAGCGGCGCGGGGCTCGGTCTGACGATGAAAAATCTGCAACGCCTCAGCACGCTTCATTGCGCTGTCCATATTCAAGAGCACAGCAACATCAAACGTGATGGAAACCGTATGGGCAATCCTGAAGGGCGTCATCTCGACAACATAAACCCCCTCGCTCCCCAGTGGGTCGGTGTTCAGGGCGGACGTTCCCGACAACCCCGCCATTTCCCCTTCACGGCCTGTAACCTGCAGCAGGTAAGTGACAATCGCCGCCGTTAATGATTTGCCATAAGCACCCGATATTCCAACATAAGCCGCCTCGCGCTGGGTTCGGGCCAACAGTTCAACATCGCATATCACTTCCAAATTTTGCTCAAGGGCACGGGTTGCCAGGGTTCTTGCCGCAGAGTCGGTTTCCCAGGCGTGGGCCGAAACCACCAGGGTTGTGAATTCACGAAAATCATCAGCTGTGAAATCTTTTACCGGAATGTCTGCAGCTATGGCACTTGCCCTTATTTGCGGGTCGCTATCCCATGCCGAAAGTTCGGCCTGCCCCGCGTGCAGGGCGCGCGCAGTATAAAGCCCGGCCGGATCAAGGCCGTACAAGGCTACGGGGTAGCCGGCAAAAGGGAAGACGTCGATCAAAGGCTATAACTTAGTCATCAAGGTATTCGGCCACCAGTTCGGTAAGTCCCAGAACGGGAAGAACCATCCCGTATTCGTCGATGGCTTCTTCCAGCACATTTCGACAGTTACCGCACGCTGTTACCAGGGCTTCAGGCCCGACCGCATCAAGTTGCTTTTTCTTGGCCGCGAATGATTTGATCCGCAATTCTTCTGCCCTGGCATTGGCGCTGACGCCGCCGCCACCACCGCAACAGATGTTGGCGACCCCGGCGTTCTCCATTTCAATAAAATTGCCACTGACCAGATTGAGAAGATTTCTCGGTTGCTGAACGACACCGCCGCGACGAACGATCTGGCACGGGTCATGGAAAGTTACCCGGCGCTGGTCCAGTTCCGCCTTGGTCTTGATCCGGCCTTCGTGGACAAGCTGGTCGAGCAGTTCGAGAATATGGATAACCTGGAAATTATAACTTTTTCCAACCAGGTTGGGGCCTTCCCAATTCAGCGCCGAATAGGCATGACCACATTCCGGGCTGACGACATATTTGACTTGCAGCTTCTCGGCGGCATCGACGATGCGCTGGACCAGGGTTCTGGCTATATCCTTGTTGCCCATCTGAACGCCGATATTGGTCGCCTCATAGGCTTCCGTCGAAATGGTCCAGGAAATACCAGCCTGCTTGAAGATACGCGCCAGTGCACCGATCACTTCGTAGAAATTCAGTATTTCCATGGCCGACAGAATAATCATGTAGTCGGCACCGACCTTGTCAAGTTCAATAGGGATACCGACCTCTTCGGCTTGCTCGGCGACAATCTTGGCCAGGGTTTCAGGCTTGATGCCAAGCGGGCTGCCAATTTCTATCGCCCGTTCGGCAGCACCGACAAGCCCCTCGGGAACCAATCCGGCGGCGACCATGGCTTCGCGGGATTTGCGGACAAGTCCTGCAATATCGATGCCCATTGGACAAACAATGGTGCAGCGACCGCACAGGGTGCAGGAATCATAAAGCAGCACTTCCCACTCCTTGAGCATGTCTTCGTCGACTTCATCGGGAACCAGACCAAACATTTTCTTGATGCCGGACAGCGGTGCTTTATGGCGTTTGTAAACACGCCGCATGGGTTCCAGCTTCCACACAGGCGTGTAGCGCACATCGCCTGTTGCCTCATAAAAATGACAAGCCTGGGCACACTGTCCACAATGGACGCAGGCATCCAGATAGGCCGCGGCGGAGGCATCAATATTATTAACGAAGGTTTCGATAGCGGCTGAAGCACTCATGGCACGACTCCCCGGCGGCCGAAGAAGGCGCCCGTATAACCACGGCTGAACATAAACGTCACCGCATGCATCAGGCGGCTAAAGGGGAAGTACATCAACCAGATTTCGACAACCAGCATATGAAGGGCACGCAGACTGTCGTGACTTTCCTCCAAGGCAAGGCAGCCGGTCAGCATGGCCAAAAACGTCAGCCAGGATGCAATATGATCGTCGGCATCGGAAATCTTGATCATCACCGGATCGGAGATACGCCTGATCCACAACAGGATCAAACCGGCAAAGGCAATTTCAGCCGTCAGGATAAAGCCCCAGCGCGGCATTGTCACCCAATCGAAACCAACAACATTTTCTTTCAGGAATAACACGTGCGGGGCGGCATAAATCAACAGCCCGAAGAGCCCCAGATGGAACATGTAACCCGCAACCAGGTGATAGAGGGTGCGGAAAGAAAAGCCGCCGTGCGGGACGAAATGGAGAAACTGCCCCTTTATCGCGCCCATCAGGGCCGATGCACGGGGAATTGAAATATCCGGTTTTCGGCCAAACCGGATAATACCGACGATCCGCCACAGTGCGCCGAGGACAAAAACGCTCGATGCCAATACCCACAGCGGACCTTCTGTGATTTCAAGAAATGTCATTCGCCTCGTCCTTCTTCTCGTGACCGTTTTGCTTTATGCGATCATTCCGCTGGCATGTTATCGGGCTGACCAGTCTGCACGGCACCTTCAACGACGTCCTCGCCTTCGGCCATTGCCTCCTCAGCCCACCAGCCGTGATGTTCCTTTGCCCATTTTTCATCAACGTAACCTTGTGTCATCCCTTCTAGGGCTCCCTCGACTCCAATTGTGCCCAAATAGATGTGAACAAGCGAAACGGCGATAAGAATAACCGCTGACCCGCCGTGGATCAGGTGCGCCAGCTGTAATTGTTGAACACGTTCGGCCAGCCACGGGAAATCAAGCAATAAGCCCGAACCGGAAATCGCCAAACCGGCAAAGAACAGCAACCAGTACCAGAATTTTTCACCCAGATTATATTTCCAGCTTGGTGGGTGGCCCTTGGAAAAGAAACCGCCCTGCAGCACCCAGGTCAAATCACCCTTCTGCCAGATATTATCCTTCAGGTAGACGCCCAGCATGATGATCAGGGCGACAATGAAAAGTGGCCCCAACAGGTTATGGGCCTGCAACGAGGCGCTGGCAAACGCAGACCACGCCTGCTGGCCGATAATCGGCAATATCACGTAACGGCCGAACATCACAAACAGGCCAGTGATAGCCAGCAGAATAAACAAGCTGGCAATAAACCAGTGTATCCATCGTTCAGGTTGCGAGAACCGGGGTACCGCCCTGCCCGTTCGCCCACCCGTCATCTTGATACGGCCATGAACAAGGAAGAACACGACAACAAAGGCCAAGGACACAAGAATCATAAGGCCACCCCAATAGGATAGTGGACCATTTCTTAAAGACCGCCACTCTTCCCCCGGTGACTGAATAAGAACCTGCACCCCGCCCGGCGTTCCCGAAAGGTTAAAAGGCTGGCCGCGCCGCAGCTTGCGCCAGAAATCGGAATCGCTCTGATTACCCAGCGATTTACCGGGAACGTTACCACCGGTTTGTGCGTAAGCCTGTGATTGCAAATCAAAAGACCCGGTCATTCCAGCGGCAAAGACCCAGACAGACAACAACATCAAACACGCCATTACGGTCAAGTGCTTGAAGGTCGGTCTTTCTTTCATCGGTTTACCCATCGTTATTGTCTTCCCGACTGCGACCAGGCCCTGATTCGCATGGACTGCAACTTCGCCCCATCGATAGAAGCAGAGCCTGATATCTTCGCCCCACCAATCGGTTTTGAGACACCGGACTGGTGGACCGTGCGGTTACGTAAACTGGCCGTGATATCTTTGCTGAATGTCTTGTCAGGATTAGAGCCAAGATATTTGCCTGCCTGAAAACTGAGCAAGCGCCCTTGTTCTTCTTCACGACAAGCACCCAGGGATAAAGCGACCACTGTCACCATCCCCAAGAACAGCACACGCTTATGCATATCGGCCATACTACAGTCGCTCCTTTGAGAAGGCGCCTGCCCCGTTCGTAACGGGGCAGACAAGCCTGCTCAACTTCCGCCTTTTTGCTCGTAGGCCGTTCCCCAACCCCATGCGCCCGAACCGAAGCCACGGGCCACGACACGTTCACGATAAATATTGGAGACTTCATTGCCATCACCACCGAGCAAGGCCTTGGTCGCACACATTTCTGCGCACAACGGAAGCTTTCCTGCGGCCAGGCGATTGGCGCCGTATTTGGTTTTTTCCGCCATCGAGAAGTCTTCTTCAGGACCACCGTTGCAGAAGGTGCATTTGTCCATCTTGCCGCGCGAGCCATAGCTGCCGGCTTGGGGATACTGCGGCGCGCCAAACGGGCAGGCGTAGAAGCAATAACCACAACCGATGCACAAATCCTTGGAATGCAAAACAACGCCCTGTTCGGTGTCGTAAATGCAATCGACCGGACAGACCGCTATACACGGCGCATCCGAACAATGCATACAAGCCACCGAAATGGATCGCTCACCCGCCCTGCCGTCGTTGATGGTGACGACCCGGCGTCGATTGATGCCCCAAGGTACTTCATTGGCGTTCTTACATGCCGTAACACAGCCATTACATTCGATGCAGCGTTCGGCGTCACAGAGAAATTTCATACGTGCCATTTTCTTGCTCCCCTCAAGCTGCTTCGATGCGACAAAGTGTCACTTTGGTTTCTTGCATTTGCGTCACCGAGTCGTAACCGTAGGTGCCACACATATTTGCCGCTTCACCAAGTACATATGGATCAGTGCCCTCCGGATATTTATCCCTGAGATCCTTACCCTGCCAGTGACCGCCAAAGTGGAATGGCATAAAGGCAACACCAGCGGCGACCCGGTCGGTGATCATCGCCTTGATCAGAACCTTGCCGCCTTCGGGGCTAAGGAGCCACATATCCTGACCGTCCTTGATGCCGGCGTTATTGGCATCCACCGCATTGACCTCGCAGAACATTTCCTGCTGCAATTCGGCCAGCCACTTGTTGGAACGGCTTTCATCACCGCCGCCTTCATATTCAACAAGCCTGCCTGTTGTCAGGATTGTCGGGAACTTCTTCGAAAAATCCTGCTTCTGGATTGACTCGTAAAGGGTCGGCAGGCGGTAGTTCCGGGTATCCTTGTAGGTCGGATAATCGGCGACCAGATCACGCCTCGGCGTGTACAGGGGTTCCCTGTGGATGGGCACCGGATCGGGGAATGTCCAGACCACGGTACGGGCCTTGGCATTGCCGAAGGGTGCACAACCATGCTTGATAGCGACACGCTGGATACCGCCCGAAAGGTCCGTTTTCCAGTTGCTCTTGTCGCCAACGCCCTTGGCCATGATGGCCTTTTCCTTGTCCGTCAGGTCTTTGTCCCAACCCAGTTTCTTGAGCACGGCCATGGAGAATTCAGGATAACCATCCTTGATTTCCGAACCGACTGAATAGGAACCTTCGGCGAGAAGATTTTGACCGTCTTTTTCGACGCCAAAGCGGGCCCGGAAGGTCAGGCCGCCTTCGGCCACGGGTTTCGATGGATCATAAAGAACAGGTGTTCCTGGATGACCCATTTCCGCCGTTCCCCAGCAAGGCCAGGGCAGACCGTAATATTCACCATCGCAGGGGCCGCCTCTGGCTTGCAAAGTGGTCCTGTCAAAGGTGACCTTGTTGACCATTTGTTTTCTCATCCGCTCCGGCGACTGGCCGGTATAACCGATGGTCCACATTCCCCTGTTAAACTCGTGGGTAATGTCTTCGACAAGGGGTTCGTTCCCATTGACCTTGATGTTCTTGAACATCTCTTTGTCCATGCCCAGTTTCTTGGCGAACATGTACATGATTTCATGGTCGGGTTTGGATTCAAAAACCGGCTCAACGACTTTGTCACGCCATTGCAGTGAACGGTTTGAAGCCGTCACCGAGCCATAGGTTTCGAACTGTGTACAAGCCGGCAGGACGTAGACACCGTCTTTGCGATCAGGAATAACCGCAGCAAAGGTCGGCACCGGATCGATGATGACCATCAGGTCGAGTTTTTCCATCGCCGTTTTCATTTCCGGCAGGCGGGTTTGCGAGTTGACCGCGTGGCCCCAAAGCACCATCGCCCGAACGTTATCGGGTTGATCGATGTTGTCCTTCTTCTCGAGCACACCGTCAATCCAGCGCGAAACCGGGATACCTTTTGATTCCATCAGTTTCTGGGTCGCAAAGCGGTCCTTCAACCAGTTGTAATCAGTCTCCCAGACGCGCGCCCAATGCTTCCATGAACCGGTCGCAAGGCCGTAATAACCAGGCAGTGAATGGGACAGGATGCAGAAATCGGTGGCACCCTGGACATTGTCGTGGCCACGGAAAATATTAGCGCCACCACCCTGCTTGCCCATATTGCCAAGGGCCAGCTGCATGATGCAGTAAGCGCGGGTGTTGTTGTTGCCATTGGTATGCTGGGTTCCGCCCATGCACCAAACGAAGGTACCGGGACGGTTGTTGGCCATGATCCGGGCGACGCGCTTCAACTGCGAACCCGGAACGCCTGTGACCCTTTCGGTTTCTTCAGGCGTCCACTTTTTAATCTCTTTTTTAACCTGATCCAGGCCCCAGACGCGCTGGCGGATAAACTCCTTGTCTTCCCAGCTGTTCTCGAACACATGCCACAAAATACCCCAGATCAAGGCGACATCCGTGCCGGGACGGAAGCGGACAAATTCATCCGCATGGGCCGCGGTGCGGGTGAAGCGTGGATCACAGACAATCAGCGCCGCATTGTTCTGTTCCTTGGCTTTCAACAGATGCTGCAAGGCAACCGGATGGGCTTCAGCCGGGTTGGAGCCGATCAGGAACATCGCCTTGGAATTGTGAATGTCGTTGTACGAGTTGGTCATCGCCCCGTAGCCCCAGGTGTTGGCAACACCGGCGACTGTCGTGGAGTGGCAAATACGAGCCTGATGATCACCGTTGTTGGAACCCCAGTAAGCGTAGAACTTGCGGAACAGATAGGACTGTTCGTTACTGAACTTGGCAGACCCCAACCAATAGACAGAATCGGGACCTGAGGTCTTGCGAATATCGAGCATCTTGTCGCCGATTTCACCGATTGCCTCGTCCCAGGAAACCCGCTTCCATTTTCCGCCTTCAAGTTTCATCGGGTATTTCAGACGGCGCTCGTTATGGGCGTGCTCGCGAACACTGGCACCCTTGGCGCAGTGACTACCAAGATTGATCGGGCTGTCGAAGTCCGGCTCCTGACCGGTCCAGACGCCATCTTCGACTTCGGCAATAATCCCGCAGCCGACTGAACAGTGGGTGCAAACGGAAGCAATACGCTTTTTCTTGTCAGCCGATGCCTGTGCGGCAGCCGGTTGAACGTGGCCCAATGTCGCCGCTGAAGCCAGCGCCACACCGCCAGCCGTCAGGCCCGAGTTGCGCAGGAATGTGCGTCGATCAATTGCCCCGCCGATTGATCCGGCAAGGGCTTGGCTGAGCCGTGAATTCTTTGATGTTCCGCTGGTTTTTTTAATCAACATGCTCTTTTCTCCCCCCTAGAACCGTGCCAAGGAATAATATGTGCGGACATGGTTGGTTTCCTGATAACCGCCCGTTGACGGAGGCTTCGCCCCGGCGGCCTCGCTGGCCTTCGGGGCGGTGCCGACGGCAGCAACCGCGGCAGCGCCCGCTGACAGGGCGGCACCCTTAAGGAATTCGCGTCTGGGCAGCCGTTCTTGTTTGATTTCGGTTTTCTGCTTCATCATCTTGCTCTCCCACTTTCATTCCGGTGAATGCCGGAAAAAATTAACGTTCCTTTGCAGCCCGGTCCGTCAGGCTGCCATGTCAAATGCCTGTTCTTCAATTTCCATCAACAACGTGCCAATCGTTCCGACCGGCACGTACAGTGATGCGTTTTCCGCCTCTTCAAGATCAGTGAAAAACATTGGTGCCCACGACAAGAGATGGGCTCTGAAAAAAGATTGCTGGCAACCGTCACCATCCGGTCCGCGATGACCAAGGATAAGCGTGTGCATGACTTCCAGTACGGTTGCGATGTGGTCTTCGGGTTCCGTCGCTTTAGGGTCGCCCTTCAAGCCCAGGCGTGACATCTCACCGCGCAAGGCAGCCAGCGGCTTGTCATAAAGCAGTCCGGTCAGGTAATGGGAGGCATAGGGCAACAGTTCGCCACCCGCGCCAACCCCGTAAAACAACTTGGTGAACTCTTCTTCTATGTCCTCTGGCGTGGCTTTTCGGGCAGCGGCAGCCAGGGCCCCCAGTGCTTTTCCCATCGGGCTGTCATCACCTTCGATGGAACGCAACATATCGATGGTTTCAGGGGTCGGAGGTTTTGTGAGGAGGTTCGAGAGCAGGGCATAGAAACGAGCGCGCAGAACTTCGTCATCGCCCTCAGTCTGTGAAATTTGGCCTCCCCGACCTTCACTCATAACAGCCCCTCCGAGGCTTTTGTGTTATGGCTAGTTGTTCTCTATTTTAGCCTTTAGCTTATAGCAGAAAAACGACCATTTATCCATGTATTTGGAAGAACTCTCGGCATCGAGTCAATTTGAATTATTAAAATGAGCAAAATGGGCATAGGCTCCAGTAGCCATAAACCCTTACAAAGGCTATTACCTTACATTTTTCTAATATTAAGCTTTTCCACCATGCGGAACCGGCGATTCGGATCGGGCGACCTCTTGAGATGTCTGATCATCCGGCAAATCCCCGGTTTCCTCTTGCGGAGGCTGCTCTTCAGCTACCGGTTCATCTTCTGCCATCTCATCTTCTATTTCGGCTTCATCTACTATTTCAGCTTCATCTTCAGTGACAAGTCCCTTGCCGACCTTGTACGCCGTCTTGACAACGGTTTCGACAATGCCCAACGCCGAATAGTCATCGTCATAATCATTGAGGCCGTCCAGATTGGCGAAGGCCGGGTTGCTGGTCCACAGTTTACGTAACGCTTTTTGGGCCAGTTCTTCAGGCACATTTTCACCCAGAAAAACCGTGTAATCGGAATCCCTGTCAAGGGACTCGATGGACGGCAAATCGGGCGGTATTGGCTCCTCCGTCGTTGCGGCTTCATCACCGGGATCGGCAGGAAGGGACGCGGATTGCGCGGGTGCCTCGGCAAGCAGATCAAGCTCGTCACCCTTGTCGGTGTTAGCCAGTTTGGTCCGCGACCACCTGTTAATAAATGTCTTATCAGCCATTTTGTCTCCCGGGAGGCCTGCGTTCACCACGTGCCTTTCGGGGGTCATAGGCTTCGCGTTTGCGTTTCTTGAACGGCACATCCACATGATAACGCTCGACAAATGCCTGCGCCCAGGCCTGGATAATTTCCGGCATCTGGACACCCTCAACCCATTCATCACCGCTCTCATCGTAGCCCTCGGCCTCGAACGGGCACAGTGTCGCTTCGAAAGCCGTCACCTCGTGTTCATGGGCGCCTTCTTCTTCCGGGCGCAGAACGACAAAAACCTGCGGCGGTGACTGGCTGAGATTGACTTTGTAGCCTTCGGTTTCCCGGGGGAACAGTTCCAGTTGCATCTTGCCAGCGTAGAAATGGCTCCAGCCATCACCCTGATGCAGCACCTGCCAGTCTTCCATATCCGCGCCGCCTGGAATGACACCGACAAGTTTCCATTCATGATCGGCCCACCGGTTATCAATATCACGACGTTCAAGAACAACGCCGATATCCATGGTCCGGGGAATATCGTCTGGCTTTTTCACGGCTGGCTGATCTGTCATGTATCGTCCTGGCGTATTGTCGGAAATCTTGCCAGTACTATCGGACCAGCTTGTCCCGAATGTCAAACGCGGACCACGGCCTGTCCCCTGACTAATAGAAATATATTTTATTAAAGACGGGTTTTGATTAGGGTTTGAGACGATTACAACATAACCCTAACCACCGAGGCTACGCCATGACGTCAGACGATAATCCGGAATCCGAACAGGTTTCCCTGTCCAACTACATCATCAATCTGGCGAATGACGCCATGGGGGATGGCCACCCAGTGGAAGACGTTGCTGAAAGCCTGCGCCACGCGGCGGCCAATTTTTCAGCCTATGCTTTTTTTCGTTCCGAGCAATCGCCCAAGGATCCCAATCATACGGTCGAAAACTTCATTTCGCTGTTTGAGTATTACCTTGACGCCCACAAGCCGGAAGACACAAGCGCTCAAGGCTTGATGCAAACCATAGCCCAGGCCAAGGATGAATTATAATTTGGCCTGTTTTTCCACAAAAACGTTGTGGGAATCCTCTAATTCCAGTAATTTGGTACTAGAAGACATATTAAAAAACAATGCGAACGCATAGTACCCTTACAACAGGAAGGAAAATCAGGATGAAATCGCTTTTCAAAAAGGCCGGACTCACGGCCCTCGTTGCGGTTAGCGCCATTGGCCTGGCAACAGGCAGTGCAAAAGCCGAAGAGACCATCAAGATCGGTTCGTTTTTAGCCGTTACAGGTGGCGCGTCGTTCCTTGGCGACCCGGAAAAGAAAACCCTCGATATGTACGTCGAGAAAATCAATTCCGAAGGCGGCGTTCTTGGCCGCAAGCTTGAGCTTATTGTTTATGATTCCGGCGGCGACCCGAAGAAGGCCGTTCCTTTTGCCAAGCGTTTGATCAGCGACGACAAGGTTGACATTCTTCTGGCCGGTTCGACCACCGGCGCGACCATGGCGGTTATTCCCATCGTTGAAAAAGCGGGAATTCCCTTCATTTCATTTGGTGGCGCTGGCGTCATTATCAATCCGGTCAAAAAATGGGTCTTCAAAACACCCCATACGGACACTCTGGCTGTTCAGAAAATCTATAACGACATGAAAAGCCGCGGTATTTCGAAAATTGGCTTGCTTTCGGGCAGCGGTGGATTTGACAAGTCATGCCGCAAGAATGTCCTCGACCTGGCTGATGGTGCCGGTATGGGCGTTGTCGCCGATGAGACCCATGGCAAGGGTGACACCGACATGACCGCCCAGATCACCAAAATTAAAAATTCCGCTGGGGTACAAGCCATGCTGTATTGCGGTTTTGGCGGCGCGACATCTATTGTCGCCAAAAACTTCAAACAACTGGGTGTCGACATCCCGCATTATCAAACCCACGGATCAGCATCCAAGTCCTTCATCAAGAACGCCGATGGCGGTGCCGAGGGGGTTCGCCTTCCAGCGGCGGCCCTGGTTGTTGTCGATGCCTTGCCGGACAGTCATCCGCAAAAGAAAGTCGCTAGTGCTTATAAAAAAATGTACGAAGCGAAAACCGGTAGCGAAATTTCGTCCTTCGGCGGACACGCTTACGACGGCCTAATGCTTGCTGTTGAAGCAATCACCCGGGCAGGCACGACTGATAAGGCCGCTGTTCTTGCAGAGCTTGAAAAAACCAACAACTTCATTGGCGTTGACGGCATTTACACAATGTCACCGACCGATCACCTAGGACTCGACGAGGCTTCCTTCGTCATGGTCGAAGTGAAGGATGGCGACTGGAAGATGCTGAAATAAGCCTTCCTGTTTTGTAGAAAATGGCTCCCTCATTTCCGTATGGGGGAGCCACTTTTATGGCATAATCTGACATATGTTCGCAGAATTCCTACAGTTTCTGTTTTCCGGCATTACCGTCGGCGCCATTTACGCCCTCGTTGGCCTTGGCTTTGCCATTATTTACAATGCCAGTAACGTCATCAATTTCGCACAAGGCGAATTCGTCATGCTTGGTGGCATGGGCACGGTCTTTTTTATTGGCCTGGGATTACCCATGCCGTTGGCGGTTTTGTTAGCCGTTTCATTGACAGTGATTGTTGGTTTCGGCCTGGAAAGGTTTGCTGTCGAACCGGCCCGCGACGCCCCCATCGTTACCTTGATTATTATCACCATCGGGGCTTCCATCTTTCTAAGAGGGGCTGCCCAGTTGGTCTGGGATCGTAATTTTCATAGCGTTGCCTCGTTTTCAGGCAGTGACCCAATCATGATCGGCGGCGCATCTATCCTGCCGCAAAGTTTATGGATTCTTGGCTGCACAGTTGTCATTGTCATCGCCTTGCACATGTTTTTTAACCACTCCATGACCGGCAAGTCGATTATCGCCACATCCCACAATCCACTGGCCGCCAAATTAATGGGCATCAATACGTCCATGGTCCTGCTGATGAGCTTTGGGCTGTCGGCCTTGCTTGGTGCCTCCGCCGGCATTCTGATCGCACCCATATCACTGACTTATACGGGCGTCGGCATCATGCTTGGCCTGAAAGGGTTTTGCGCTGCGGTGCTGGGCGGGCTTGGCAAGCCCATGGGAGCCATTGCCGGAGGCCTGCTCGTCGGCATCAGCGAGGCGATGACCGCAGGTTATATTTCTTCAGCCTACAAGGACGCAGTCGCTTTTATCATCATTCTGGCCGTTCTTTTCCTGATGCCGAACGGCCTGTTTGGCGGACGCGGAACGGAACGGGTATGAACGCCTTATCGAAACCAGAAACTGGCGGAATCCTGAGCCTGGCCCTTGTCATTGCCATCCTGCCCGCTTTCCTTCCCAACAGCTTTTATTTTGACGTCGTCATTCTGGTTGGCATCAACGCCATCGTCTGTGTCGGCCTCAATCTGTTGATCGGTTATACGGGGCAGATCAGTCTGGGTCATGCCGGATTTTTTGGGCTGGGGGCTTATTTTTCGGGCATTCTGGTAAGCATCCATGGCTGGCCGCCCCTTGTTGCATTGATAGCAGGGGCGGTGTTTGTCGGTGTCCTGGCTTATATTCTCGCCCGCCCGGTGATGAAATTACGTGGTCATTACCTGGCCATGGGAACGCTGGGTATGGGTATCGTCATCTCCATTGTCCTGAACCAGGAAGGCGATTTGACAGGTGGCCCCGACGGCATGCCCGTCGACGCCTTTTCCGTCTTTGGCTGGGAACCGGGAAATGAGTTGACCTGGTACTGGATGGTCGGCGGACTGTTGCTGATCGCGGTGTGGCTGGCCTTAAACCTGATTAATTCACCTGTGGGTCGGGCCCTGCGCGCCGTCCATGGATCAGAAGTGGCAGCGTCTGTCGCCGGTGTCGATGTGGCCAGGTACAAGTCCCTGGTGTTTGTCGTCTCGGCCGTATTCGCAAGTGTCGCAGGCTCCCTGTTCGCCCATTATTCCGGTTTCCTGACACCGTCGGAAGCCGATTTCTTCCACTCCATTGAGCTTGTGACCATGGTCGTGCTGGGTGGTATGGCGTCTGTTTTCGGGGCTGTTGTCGGGGCAGCCGTGTTGACCCTGCTTCCGCAACTGCTGACCGTCTTCCATGACTACGAAATGCTGGTGTTCGGGGCGGCGATGATGATCACCATGATTTTCATGCGGCGCGGCCTTGTCCCAACCCTGCAATCCGCTTTCAACAGGTGGCGCAAATGAGCATGCTTCGCGTCGAAAACCTGAACATGTCCTTTGGCGGCGTTCACGCTGTTGAAAACATGAGCTTTAGCGTCATTCCGGGCACCATTCATTCCATTATCGGCCCGAACGGGGCTGGGAAAACGACCCTGTTTAATTTAATCACCGGTGTTTACAGCCCAAGTTCGGGACGGGTTTTCTTCAACGACAGGGATATTACCAACATCCCCACTTTTGAGCTCGCGAAGTACGGTATTTCGCGCACTTTTCAAAACTTGCAGATATTCTTCAACATGAGTGCCGTTGAGAATGTCATGGTCGGCAATCACCTGAAGACCGACAGCCGGTTTCTACCGGCCCTTTTTGGTCTGTCCTCGATCAAACGTGGCGAGCGCGAATGCCGCGAACGGGCCGAACAGATTATGTGTGATGTGGGTCTTGAAAAGTTTATCGGAAGCGACGCCGACTCCATGCCCTACGGTGCCCTTAAATGGCTGGAAATTGCCCGCGCCCTGGCCAGTGAGCCCGCCGTCCTTTTGCTTGATGAACCGGCGGCGGGTCTGAACCCGTCGGAAACCAGTGAAATTGACGACCTGATCAAGCGGGTCGCTGAAAAAGGCATTACGGTTATTCTGGTTGAGCACGACATGAAACTGGTGATGGGTGTATCCGACCATATTCTGGTTCTCGACAGTGGTCGCAAACTGGCCGAAGGCACAGCCGAGGAAATCCGCAAGAACCCGGATGTCATTGAGGCTTATTTGGGACACAGACGGAGGGCCCGATAAATGTTGCTGGAAATCCGGAACCTCTCAAGCCAGTACGGGCGCATCAAGGCCCTTCGCGGCATTGATGTTGATGTCGACGAAGGTGAACTGGTTGCTCTGGTCGGCGCAAACGGTGCTGGCAAAACAACCCTGCTTCGCACCATATCGGGCGTTCAGCCAGCCAGCGAAGGATCCGTCATGTTAGCGAAAAGGGAGATTACCTCGTTTTCGTCTTCCCGGCGGGTCAAATTGGGCGTTATCCAGGTGCCGGAAGGTCGGCAGGTGTTTGGCCCCATGTCGGTTGAGGACAACCTGATACTGGGCTCCTATACCCGGGAGCGTGCAGAAGCAGCGCGAACCATTGAGGAAATGTATACCCGTTTTCCTGTGCTCAAGGAAAAACGCCACCAAATGGCAGGAACCTTGTCAGGGGGCCAGCAGCAAATGTTGACAATGGGCCGCGCCCTGATGGCAAAGCCGCGTATTCTGCTACTCGATGAGCCCAGCATGGGGTTAGCGCCGCTTCTTGTTGATGAGATTTTTGAAATCGTCAGCCAGCTTCGCGCCGCCGGGACGACCATCTTCATGGTCGAACAAAACGCCTTCATGGCCCTGGAAATCGCCGACCGGGCTTATGTCCTGGAGGCCGGACAAATCACCCTGTCGGGTACCGGCAAGGAGCTATTGTCCAACGAGAAAGTCATCGAAGCCTACCTGGGCATTTAAGGCCCGTCAGTCTTTAGGCCGCATGTCACGGACACGCACCGCCTTGCCTTCCGAACGCGGCACTTCACCCGGGGCCAGGACGACCGCCCGGCATGTCACCCCGACACGGGATTTGATCACATGCTCGACATTTTTTCCAATGTCATCGTAGCCGCTTGGCTCAACATCCGGACTGGCTTCAATTTCGACAGTCAGGGTGTCCATATTGCCTTCGCGCTGAAGGACCAGTTGATAATGGGGCTCGATGCCCGGCTGGCCAATAAGGAACGCCTCGACCTGAGACGGATAGACATTGACGCCACGAATAATCAGCATGTCATCGTTGCGCCCGGTAATGCGCATGATCCTAAGATGAGTGCGGCCGCATTCGCACGCCGCGGTTTCAAGGCGGGTCACATCACGGGTCCGGTAACGGAGCATCGGCTGGGCCCACTTGGTCAAAGTTGTAATGACCAGTTCACCAACCTCGCCCATGGGCAGTACAGCCCCGGTTTCGGGATCAATGGTTTCAAAAAGGAAGCAGTCTTCCCAACCATGCAGACCGTTTCGCACTTCAATACATTCAGCCGCCACACCCGGTCCCATGATCTCGGACAGGCCGTAAATATCGACGGCCCTTATCCCCAGGCGCTCGTCCAGTTCCTTGCGCATGGACTCACTCCACGGTTCGGCCCCGAAGATACCAACCGCGAGCGGTAAGTTCTTGATATCGACGCCCGAACGTTCTGCCATTTCGGCAATATTGAGCGCATAAGACGGGGTAGCGCACAAAACCCGGGCGCCAAAGTCCTCAAGCAGGACGATTTGACGCTCGGTGAAGCCACCCGAAACCGGAGTCACTGTGCAGCCTAGCGCTTCGGCCCCGTAATGAGCACCAAGGCCGCCCGTAAACAGCCCGTATCCATAGGCGTTATGGACCATGTCATCGGGCAGTGCACCTGCACAGGCCATGGAGCGGGCCATCAGTTGCGACCAAATATCGACATCGTCTTTGGTGTAGCCGACGACGGTCGGCTTGCCGGTGGTGCCCGATGAGGCGTGAACCCGCAACACCTCTTCGCGGGGCACGGCGAACATGCCGAAGGGGTAGTTGGCACGTAGGCCATCCTTTCCCGTCAAGGGGCATTTTCCGCACCCGTCCCGCCTTTGCAGCCCC
>JACNJU010000122.1 GCA_014382375.1 Rhodospirillaceae bacterium | reverse complement strand
TTGCCTGTAATTCATTTGTGCCACCACCTGCGTTATAGAACTCAACGACTTCTGTAAGGTCGAAGAAACTGCCGTTGTGCATAAAAGGCGCCGTGTACAGGGTATAGCGAAGGCTGGGAGTACGGAACTTGCCTTTGTCAGCAGGTTCCTTGGTGCGGAAATAGAACCCCGCATCATCCTTGATTTCGCGATACATTTTCTGTGTCACGCCCTTGGCGTAGTTCTCAAAACGGAATGTGATCTGCGCCAGGCCGTCATCAAGCCAACGCTCTGCGCGCGGCACACCCAGGTTGTAGTACTTTTGGTCACTGAACAAAGCGCCGTTGTGGCACTCGATGCAGTTGGCCTTGCCTTCGAACAGGGCCTTGCCACGAACGGCCTCTTCAGACAGTGCAGACTTGTCACCGTTCATGTACTTATCGAAAGGTGTGTCCCTTTGAACAAGTGTACGTTCGAACGACGCCATGGCGCGCCAGACATTGCCCAGCTTTGGATATTCGTCACCGAATACTTCCTTAAAGCGTTTGCGGTATTCAGGAATAAACGCCAGACGTGCTTCGGCAATATCCGTTTCCAGGTTTCCGGCGACACCGCCTTTAGCAGCCGCCGGAGCCTGTTTTTCCAGCGAACTGACAGAACCGGCCCAGAACAGCTTGCCGTAGTAAGCGGAGTTCACGACGGTTTGGCTGTTTCGCCAGTGGATGGTACCGGGATAGCCGCGGGAAATATCACCCGAGAAACCCCAGCCCTGATTGGGTTCGTGACAAGTTGAACAGGCGACTGAAGCATCCCCACTGAGGCGTGTATCGAAAAAAAGCATTTTGCCGAGTTCGATCTTAGCATCAGTCTGCGGGTTGTCAGCCGGGATTGGCGGAGGCCCGAGGGCAGCCAGAGGCGCATTCATATCCGCCCGAACAGGACTGGCAAGGGCGATGGCGGCAACCCCGAGAGCCAACCCGATAGAGGTGGTTTTGGTTATAAAAGTTGTCATCATTCTTGCTCCTAGTTCGGGGTTTTGAGCCAATCCTTGATGGCCGCGTAGTTGGCCGGGATCGGGTCTTTCCACACATGTTCACCGCTGGTCAGCAGATCACCACTCAGGGATTCCAGATAGGCAACGAGATCAGCCTGTTCGCCAGCCGACATGCCAAGAGGCTTGATGGCTGAATCCTTGTTGGGATCTGTACCGCCGCCGTTATTGTAGAAGGCGACAACATCAGCCAGTGTTTTCATGGTGCCGTTGTGCATGTATGGCGCCGTGTACTTCAATTCACGAAGTGTGGGCGTCATAAATCCACCGATATCGGAGCCGTCAGCTTTATGGGAGCGAACAGCCGTGCCAACATCACGACGAATGTTGAAAATATTTTCAATTCCCATAAACATGCCGAACGCAACATACGTATGATGACGCATTGGATCGGACCAGATGTCAGGGTTTTCGGGAACGCCAATGTTGTGAAACTTGTCATCCTGGAAGCGCGTTCCGCTATGGCAGGTGTCACACTTTTTGTCGTGGAAAACAATTGAGCCACGATTTGCAGCTTCTGACATGGTACCCGTGTCGAAAGGCGCACCACGGGAAGTCAGTGTTTTAAGGTACTCAGGAATGGCATTACGAACCGAACCATTGGAAGGCTCACCCCATCCTGCATCCTTGAACATTTGCACATAGACAGGATCCTGCTTGACGCGCTCCTGCATAATGCGCATGTCCATGTTCATGACGTAATCTTCGGTCAGGGACTCGCGAGTGACGTCATTAAGATTGGTGCCCAGATGACCATCATGGAACCAGGATTCTTTATGGGCCACGTTGATCAGGGTCGGGGTATTACGAAAACCTTCTGATCCCGGATAGGCTTTGGAAAGCGCCAACCCATCCGAAAAAGCCTTTTCCGGAATGTGGCAGGTTGCACAGCTTATCGACGCATCGCCGGAAAGCCGTTTGTCAAAGAATAGTCTTTTTCCCAAGGCCGCTTTTTTAGCGTCGACCTTGATAGCATCGACCGGACCCGATTCGTGGGCAGGCGCGAATGTTGTATTCATCGTCATAGATACCAGAACTGCCAAGGCCATCCCAAAATTCAGGGCCCCACCTAGGCGCAGTGTCATTGGAAAGCGTCGTTTCATTAGCTTTTCCCTCCCATTCGAGGTGCGCTACAAAATCGCAAAGCACCCCATAATTCATGAACCATATTGGCAACATTGCCGCACACGCAGGCTCACACCATTGATAATTTCGGAATTCTGATGGGGTTAGTAGGTCAAATCAATTCGCTAAATTGTTCACTTTTTAGCGTTAAATTCACATCTACTTACTTTGGGGTTTATTATATTTTTTGTTTTGAATACGGGTACTTATTATATTTTCAAGAATCGGTTTTATATGTGAAAATATAAAATTGAACGAATCGTTCAACTCACAAATACGGCTTAAACGATTCGTCGATGTGCATTTTTTATAAAACAGTAATTTACCCCATAACACTGAGTCATTCGTTACGTGTGAAACCGAATTCATCAATTCGACGATCCAGTCTGGGTCGGGAGATGCCAAGAATGTCACAGGCCTTGCCCTTGTGCCAACTGGTAGCAACGAGTACCGAATGGATATGATCGCGTTCCAGTTCCTTGAGAGTTTTTCCCGGAGATTTGTCCACTGACGATAATGACGGCTTCTTTCCGCAAATGATTTCTTCCGGCAGAAGATTTGCATTCAGGGCGTCGCCAGGAGCGATAACTGTCGCTTTCATCAGGACATTTTCAAGCTGGCGCACATTGCCGGGCCAATCATATTTGACAAGAATGTCCATTGATTCTGACGGAATACGCCGGATCGTCTTGCAGGCTTCTTTGCTGATTTTGTTGACCAGCCGCTCAACCAGCATTGGAATGTCTTCACTGCGCTCGCGAAGCGGCGGAATACTAATCGAAAATACGCCCAGGCGGTAATAAAGGTCTTCACGAAAACGTTTCGCCGCGACCTCCCTCCCCAGATCTACATCAGAGGCAACGATAAAACGACATGTTGCCCGTTGCGGCAGGGTGGCGCCCACGGGGGTATAATTATTATCTTCCAGCAATCGCAACAATTTGCCTTGAAGATGAGGGGAAAGCGCATCCACCTCGCCAAGATACAGTGTTCCGTCCAGTGCCAACGAGATTTTGCCGTCTCTTTTTCCTTCCGCGCCTGAAAATACCCCGTTCTCGTGTCCGAACAACTCACTTTCCAAAAAGGTTTCTACGGGCGAGGTGCAGTTGATCGCAATAAAGGGCTTGTCGGCAGATGCCCCAACGTTGTGAATCGCCCTGGCGACGGCTTCTTTCCCGGTTCCGGTCTCTCCTTCAATAAGGACGTTAACGCGGTTTTGCGACGCG
>JACNJU010000188.1 GCA_014382375.1 Rhodospirillaceae bacterium | reverse complement strand
GTCATATGAGAATGTACCAAAATAGATACGCTGGAGCAACAGGAATCAAATGGTATCTAAACCTCGACAGGTTCCGCGTCAAAACCGGCAACTGTCAGATCAAGTCTGAATTGACTGACCAAAAAAAGAGCGCCAGCATTGCCGGTGCCCTTTTCATTCTCCGATAGCTCTTAAAGCCACATCACGAACGGTTTTAATACAGCCATCCCCCCACCCTTTTCAAGGAAATCCGGAAATTGACAAGGCCTTAGCCCGTACTTTCGGGGGCGCTGCCCCGGTAGCTCAACCGCCCCACAACCCACAGTAACTAATTAGCGCCTACTTAAATCGGGATAGACGTTATAAGCTAGAATCCGAACATTGAAAGAAAACGCCAGAAGCAAGCCAGGGAAAACTGCTAATATCCTTTAGAGCGACGGGAATGGATTGAGCCAATGTGGGACGCCGTAGCTATAACGGTAATTGTTGTTTTCGGGATTGCGCTGGCCATTTGGCTTTGGTGGCGTTCAAGGATATTTTACAGCGCTTCCGATATGGCAAAGCAAGTATTCCCTGTTTGGGCAGCGCAAGGTCCATTTGATTCCGGGGCTGAATCAGCTGCCGCTATGCGCAACGCATATTTGGCGGTCCTCGGGACCGATCAAACAGAAGAAATGGCTGATGGCATCGAGGGGCATGCAACTGCCTATGACGCCGATCCCGAAACATGGGAGGAAACCCGACGCACAGCGCTTGAGGGCGCCAGTTCAGATGCCCTTACCCTTGCGGAAGGAATTTCAGCAGCTGAAAGCATAAACAAGGAATTCATTGAGGATCGTGGACATCGGTTGGAATTTACGAAGCAACCTGACGGAAGCACGGCGGCTGTGTACAAACAAACTTTGTCGGATGAGGAGATTGAAAAAAAGAAAAAAGATGATGATGAGGCCATAGTTTCGGGCATCGGCCAAGGGCTTCTGAATGATGTGGAATCGTCTGAAGAAGCTCGTGAGCTTGTTGAATTTCTCAGTGATTTATATCGAGCCGAGATGGACGAAGAACCGGATGTGAGCGCATTGGGAAGGGTTTGGTTAGCGCTGTTTACGGCTGGTATCGAAAAAGATGAGCCTGAGCCTGAACCTGAAATTGATCCCGAAATCTTTCAGACGTTTAAACGTCTTAACGAGGCGCATTTGGCAACGATGCCGTCAGACCTTGAATGGGGTGAGAACCCAGGATGCTTCGAGGCACACTTAAAACGTAAGCACGATAATCCATTGTTCCCAGAACCGGACCGTGAGGTAACTCAGGTGCAGATTGATGAAGCCAGGAAGCGAGATCAGGAGGACGCATTAGAACTCCAAGACAAGCTTCTTGAGCTTTTATCGGACTTCAAGGAAATGCCAGCCGCTGGCACGATGGATGACTTTTCTGTCTTGAGGGAACGTATTGATGATCTGTTAGACGAAGCTGCCGGAATTGGCGGAGATGCTGAGGAAACAGCTGAATCGTTGAATGAAATACGCAACTCATTGGTAGATTCCATCCGTGAAAGTCTTAAGGACAATGACGAGGCGTTGGAGGCCATCGACAAGGCAGAAGCTTTTCACCAAGAACGCGTCAAAACCATTCACACACCCTTTGCCGCACAACTAGTACGCATCAATGAGGGAGACTTGATCCCTGCGATGTTGAGTGAGACGCCAGAGACAATCCGTTTAGTCATGCAAATGATGAAGGGGGAGAATAAGAAAAAAGTTATCAATGCAGCATGTGACTTGCTGGAAAGTACCTTGGCTGAGGGCGCAGACATACTGCTGGCAGATGAGAAACTGAAAGCAATCAGGGATGAAAGCAACTTTGAGGAACTTTAGTAAGCAATGCAGTTGTCGGACCCGAATTGGTACTTTGAGACTTACGTTGCTCCGCCCTATCGCGATTATATGGACGATAAACTAAAACGTCATAAGGCGGCTTGCGCAATTGTTGCCGTTCATCATTTCTGGGAGCGGCTCTATGAATATTATAAGAAAGCTGATTCTCCATATCTGTGTGGGGCAAAGCGCCCAAAGGCATTTCAAAAATTACTAATTACAAAATGCCCGGACCTAGAACTATTGAGGATTGGTGCTAACGCCATCAAACACCAAGTTGTCGATGTTCCTAACGATTCCAAAGTTTTTGATTCTCCACAAGAGACTGCTACCGGATATACTTCGCAAGACCCTATAAAAATATCCTCCTCCTCGGTTACACATCTTACGAATTCCCCGGCGCGCATTAAGAAAGAGAGATTAGTGATTGATGGGACCGATGGTCGAACAGTTGCAGAAGTGCTTACATCGGTAATGAATTTCTGGAATAAATGGTTAAGAGAGCACCCGGAGAGCACAACGCCTACTTGATTCCGGTAAACTAGCCTTTGGATTTCCGGGCCGGGTGGTATGATTTCTGCCATGTCTGAGACCACCGAAACCTTTTGGGATATCTTGTCCGAAAAAGAGGCTCTGTTTTCAAGAGCCATTTTAGATGAATTGGCCGCCCAGCCTTGGGCGCAGCAGCTTATCAAAGATATCACAGATAACGGGGGTTTAACGCGCACCAATAAAAGTCGTCTTTTTGAACTGCGTTATGCTTACTCTCTTTCCCAAGCGGGCATTGTGCCCAGTTATGAAATTCCGGGCGAGGGGAATTCCACCCTGGATTTTGGCTTCACGTGTGAGGCCCAAAACTGGGCTGTTGAACTCATGCGTCTGGAAGAAACAGAAGCGGTGCAGAACGCTACGCAGATGTGGGTGGACGGGGATGGCGTTACACAGGCCGAACTGCACCTATATACGGACGCAGATGATCCCCGTCATTCCACCGAAGGAGAAACCATTAAAGCAGTTGAGCGAATCTGTCAGAAATGTGAGCTGAATGGCCACCCTTACAAATTTCCCGTGCCGGTTGGCAAATACCACGCGCTATTGGTTGATGTCAGAACATTCTTAGACGGCTGTGATAGTGAAGATTTCATTCACGTCGGTCTGAGCGGTGATTACGTTAATAACGAGTTCTGTCGGCTTCGTTGGAATGGTGAATTGATCTCCGGCGTTTTTAACGAGCGCACAAACCTTCACGGTGCTGAATATGCTAGGGAGCGTGTCCACTTCATCGGTTTCGTCGATGAGAAAGATTATTGTCCCGGCGCATTCGCTGACGCGACACAGTTCGTCGCCAACCCACAACTTTTTGCAGGCCCCGGCGAGGCGCTTGCCGCCATTGTGACTTGGCCACTTCAGCCAGCTATAGTGTTGTGAACGCTGCTGATACATTAATTCTCATAAATCCGTCGTGGCCAGCAGGACTTTGTCACGGGCATCGCTCAATCCGTATAACCTGAGCCAATTGAGCTTGAAGAAGCGGTGCGGCAGCTGGCATGAT
>JACNJU010000093.1 GCA_014382375.1 Rhodospirillaceae bacterium | reverse complement strand
GTTCAAGACATCGTCATGGTTTAGAGGGACAAGGTGGGTGGCAGGCGCTGCTGGAATTAGAAAACTGATGACGGGGGCGCTCCTTACGACGGCCTTGGCGCTGGTGAGTTCGCCCATGGGGAAACCAGCCCTGGGACCACGGATTTGCTGTTCTCTGAAGGACTGCATGGCTGTGTTGTTAGCGAAGAGGTCAACATGGCCCAGTACGTTGATCTTAAAATCGGCGTTGTTCCGGTTATCAACCTTGAATGGATTCAGAAAATCCATCGCGACACCAGCCAGCGCGGCTATTCCAACGAGGCGGTGATGGATACCATCCTGCGACGTATGCACGACTATGTTCACTACATCGTGCCGCAGTTTAAAAGTACGGACATCAACTTCCAGCGGGTGCCGATCGTCGATACATCGGATCCGATTATCGCCCGTGATATTCCAACACCCGATGAAAGCCTCGTTGTTATCCGCTTCAGGCAGCCCGATGATTTCGATGTTGATTTCCCGTACCTGCTGCAAATGATCCACGATTCCTGGATGTCGCGGCGCAACTCCATTGTTGTTCCCGGTGGCAAGATGGGATTGGCCATGGAGTTGATACTGGCGCCAATCCTGCGGAAAATGATGGATAAATAAAGGTGTCCAGTAAACACCCCATTGTCGCCCTTGCACGTCCGTCCGGGGCTGCCACCCCGGTCGTCATGGATTCCTTCGCCCACGTTTTCAGGCGCCTTAAAATCAATGCAGCGTGCGTCGAAGGTGAAAGTTTTCACCGTTACAGCCGTACCAAAATGATCGAGGAACTTGAAAAGGCGGTGAGCGAGGGCAATCCGCATTTTTCCCATTTCGGTCCTGAGGCAAATTTATTTGCCGAACTGGAGGAATTGTTCCGCTGTTACGGCGAAAACGGTACCGGCCAGCGCCGTCAGTACCTGCATTCTCAAAGTGCCGTGGACAAGGTTGGTCTTGCGGGCCTGAAGCCCGGTGATTTTACGCCGTGGGAGGCCTTGCCGGAAAATTCAGACATGCTGTTCTATCAGGGGCTGCACGGTTGCGTCGTTACCGAGGATTCCGACGTCGCCCAATACGTCGATCTGAAGCTGGGCATCGTGCCGATCATCAATATGGAATGGATTCAGAAAATTCATCGCGACATCAACCAGCGCGGTTATTCCGAACAGGCGGTGATCGACACCATTTTAAGACGGATGCACGAATATGTGCATTACCTGATCCCGCAGTTTCAGCGCACCGACATCAATTTTCAACTGGTGCCGACTGTCGATACCTCCGACCCGTTCTTTGCCACGGAAGTCCCCACCGTCGATGAATGCGTCATCGTTATCCGCTTTAGCGATCCGGACAAGTTCGATATCGACTTCCCGTTCCTGCTGTCAAAAATCGATAATTCCTGGATGTCCAGGCGCAATTCCATTGTCGTCCCTGGCGGCAAAATGGGGTTGGCAATGGAACTGATCCTGACCCAGATATTGGCTCAGTTGATGGACGCCAGATAAAAAAACTGGGGTCGCAGGTATTTGCAGCCCTGTTCCTGAAAGTATTTGGTTTCATTGACGGCATTGTTAAGGGCGATATTCATCAGTTAACCGACAACATTGAGCATAACTTCCTTCGTGTAGGTTTCCTCGTTGTCGTCAGTCCAGGTGAATGTCATGGGGCCGCTTTCCAATGCTACAACATAAAAGGCTGAGTAGGGATTGGCCGACATGGCCGGGTGCCAGATCGCTTTCATAACCTCATGGCCGTTATAGGTGGCGATAAACTTGTAAATGATTTCACGGGGGATCTTCTGGCCGGTTTCCTTCTCGACTCTCATGCCAGTTTCCATGGGATGGGTGACAAGGGTTTTGACCTCGAACACATCTCCCCTTTTGACTTCTTTGGGAACCCGAACACGGGGTTTAATATTTCTTTTCGCCATTGAGTTCTCCGTCAACCGCCACAGCCACCAATGGTGACCTTGATGTTTTTACGACTGATAAAGGTTTCGCCATTGCTCATTTCGGCAACAGCGATAACATTTTGCGTTTTCAAAAGACGCAGCCTGATTGACAGGAAAGCCTTGCCGTTATGGGGCCCCATGTAATAACTGGCGACTTCCGGAAAGGGGTTGCCATCAGTAAATACATGAACGGCCTGAACGTGATCTTCAGGGGTCATGGGACTGTCGACGGACACCTTCAAAGGCACCGTGCCGCCATTTTCAGCAATTTCGGCCAAGATGACTTTGATCTTGCCCTTTTTCGGCGCTTTCGCCCCAATAACCTTTTCAATAGCAGCCAAGGCACCTTCAGGCGTTGCCTGGGCGCTTAGTGGCGCGATCGTCATGAACAGCGCACTGGCGCTGCCCGTCATGACAAAATCGCGTCGTCCTATCAAGCCGGGGTTGGCGGGGTGGTTTCCCATAAATGATCTCGCTGCTATCGCGTGCGGGCAATCAGTCCCAACCCTTTAGAATGGTTGGCTGATTGCCCGCACATCTATTGTCGTCTCAGGGTTTGATGTAGGTGTAGCCCTGGGCCTGCAAGTGGGCCAGTTCAGCGACGCCAGAAGGCACGATGTCTTCATCGAATACTTCGTACAATGAATCCTGTGATATCTTTTTACCTTTCAGGGTATTGGCACAAACCTGGAAGGTGACGTTCTGCGATTTCAGGTTGGCGATGGCGGATTGTAGATCGCCAGTATTTTTCGCCGATAACATCATGCCAATACCGCCGCCGTGAACAACGACCTTAAGGTCAAGGTTACTGGCACCGACCGCGTTGATGTGGTTCTGGACGTTGCGCATGGCACCTTTGTAGGCCTTGTCGTCCTCGCCGCCCGGATAATTTATGTGGTAAACGACTTTTTGCTTGCCGTAACGCTCACCAGCATCGGCACCGGTAGACAAAGCGGAAATGGCCAAAAAAGCCGCGGCAATAATCGTTAAAATACGAAATTTCAATTTCTCTCTCCCATGTTGAACGTTGACGACGGTGTCGCCATTTGCTCCGGTCGCCTCCCTGACTGACCGCTTGCTGGATACGGGAAATATTTTTGATCCCGCTAATTTTCCTCCTTGAAAACCTATCCGTATTGGTCAAAGGGATAAATTGGGGATATCTACAAAACAGGCAAGGGTTAACCCTCGTTGCCGTTCAACATCAAAACCATTTTTACAAGCTCTGCTAATGAGCTTGCCTTCATTTTACTCATCACTTTTGCGCGATGGGCTTCGACGGTTTTGTCACTGATTTCCAGGCTGTGACCGATGCTTTTATTGGGTTCCCCCATGGCAATCAGCTCCAGAACCTGCAACTCGCGTGGCGTCAGGCTGTTTTCGCGTGCCTGTAACTCCGCCAGTTGGGTATGGGTTTCGCTCGAGGACATGCTTTGCGAGACGGCCTTATGGACCAGGTCGAGTAGCAACTGATCGTTGAAGGGTTTTTCAATGAAATCGAAGGCACCGGCTTTCATCGCCCTGACTGCGGTTTGTACATCGCCATGACCGGAAATGACGACAACCGGGATATCAATACCCCGTCGTTCAAGCTCGATCTGTAAATCAAGACCGCTTAGTCCGGGCATACGGATGTCGGTAATCAGGCAGCCGGTTTGAACCTTTTCACAATCCGATAGAAAGGCCGTGGCCGAGGCATAGGCCTTGACGTTCAGATCGACTGACGAAATCAGCCAGGTCAGGGATTTGCGCACCGCGTCATCGTCGTCAATAACATAAACAACCGGCTCTGGAGTGTTCATTAGCCCCCCTCTTCAAGAGTATCAACAGTGTCAGCTATTGGCAGGGTAAAGGTCAATGTTACGCCCGGTCCGTTGTTGCTGTCGATGAAAAGGCGTCCGCCGTGTGCTTCAACAATTGACCTGCTGATCGACAAACCCAGTCCCAGGCCATTGGTTTTGGAGGTGACGAAAGGATCAAACATGGTTTCCTTATCCTGCATAACACCTGGCCCGGTATCGATAACGCAAACACTAATATCCCCTTCGTCAGAAGCCCGGGTACGGATCTTCAGGATATGGGCTGTAGCCGGTGTTTCGCTCATTGCTTCAAAGGCGTTGCGAAGCAAATTCAGGATCACTTGCTCAACCTGTATGTGGTCAATGGTGACGGCGGGCAAGTTTGGCTGAAGATCGAGTTCGATTTTAATGTTCTGGCGTTCCACATCGCCTTTCATAAAAGCCAGAGAAGCATTAATGACATGATTGATATCGGCGTCAGTTCGTTGCTGTTCGTCCTTGCGAACAAAGGCGCGGATACGCTTGATAACCTCGGCGGCGCGGGTAGCCTGCAGGGTAACCTGATCCAGGGTATCGAGGATCATCTCGTTGTCGCATTGCTTCTTCTGAATGCGCCGAATACAACCACGCGCGTAATTGACGATAGCGGCCAGTGGTTGATTGAGCTCATGGGCGAAGCCCGAGGCCATTTCGCCCATGGTATTGAGGCGTTCTACATGGGCCAATTCGGCGCGCCTGTGAAAGGCTTCCTCTTCGGCCCGAATGCGTTCTGAAATCTGGCGTTCCAGTTCAAGGTTGGTATCTGAAAGCTCCTTCGTCCGGCGTTTAACGAGAACTTCGATCCAGGTCGCCCAGATAACGGTAACAACGAGAAGGGTGGCAATCAGGATGATCCAGTGGCTGTGCTGTTTTAGGATATCGGCAAATGTGATCTTTCCCAAATCCTCGTATGGGCCGATGCGCAATTCGCGAAACAGCTCGTGCACGGGTTGATAATCAAGCGGCACCGTCCATCCGCCATAGTGTCCAGTTAACGCAGCCGGGCTTGTCGCGGGCATCGACAGCAGGGCTATCGCGACTTTCTGGGCCAATTCCTGCGACGTGCCCTTCATCCGCGAGAATGGCCATTCAGGATAAAGCCTTGTCGATACCGCGAAGGGAAAACCAGGATATTTTTTGGCATTGAGTATTCGGAAATCCTGCATGTTGATCTTTCCCTCCGCCTGCATGATTTCCATGGTATTGGTGCGAAAGGTTGCCGCATCGACCCGCCCGTCAAGCACAGCCTTGACCGATTGGTCCTGGGGAAAGCCGGTGAAGGTCAGTGAGGAGAAATCATCAAAGGGATCAATGCCGTGCTCCATGAGTTCACGCCACGCCATCTGGAAGCCACCAAACCCGTTACGCTCGACGGCCATGAAAGATTTTCCTTTAAGGTCTCCAAGGGACTGGATGTCCTGGCGATCAGCGCGGCTGAAAATAATGGCGCCAAAGACATTGCCGGCGCGTACCGTGCTCGGGCTGCGCAGCGTTGCAATACGGGTGATGCCGTAGCGGGCTTCAAGATCGACATAATTGCCGGTATTTGTCAGCACGAAATCCAGTTCTTCGGCAGATACGGATTTTTTCATGTCTGATAGGGAAAGCGGCACCATTTCAAAGCTGTAGCCTTCAATGGATTCGCCCAGATAAGCTGCCGTTTTCGCCCATCGTTTCAAAGCAACTTCAGCACCGCGAAAGGCAAGAACGCCAATCTTCACTTTTTCGTTCTTGCTCGACTGGGCACCGGCATGTGCGGGCAGGAACCCGGCAAGGCAGGCGATAAAACTACATAGAACCAGTATGGCGCGTGCTTTATTGAAAAAAATCATAGGACATCATCGCCCGACAGAGGATTCTGTCAACTTCTGACCATGCAACCACCCCATCCATATGGGTAGTCGGGTATTCAGGCAAGGTTCAGATTCTCTCCGGTAATCTCCGCCCACGTATCAGTTATCGTTCCAGGGGAGAAGACCATTATGCGCTTACTTACTCTCGTTGCCATCCTGATGGCATCGGTTTTTATTTCTTCAAGCCAGACACATGCAAACGCTCCGGCGGATTTGTCATACACGGTGCTTCGTAACGGCGATCCTATCGGCACCCACGCCTATACCTTCAGGGAAAAGGGCGCGCGGATGGTTGTCGACATCAACACCGATATCAAGGTCAAGGTGGCGTTCCTGACGGTTTATCGTTTTGAACACAAGGCCATTGAGGAATGGCATCGTGGCAAGATGGTCAGCACCTTTTCAACCACCAATGATGATGGCAAAAACCATAAACTGAAAGTTTCCTTTGGCGGCAACAATTTGAAAATTAACGGTGACGGCAAATTGAGTGTCGCCGCATACGGGGCCATGCCGGCCAGCCTGTGGCATCCCGATACAGTCAAAAACACGGCCCTTATCAACACCCTGGACGGCAAGATGATGGCGATCACGGTTGATGACCTGGGTCAGGATCAAGTCATGGTTAAGGGCCGCAAAATAGCCGCACGGCATTACCGTCTTTCGGGCGATCTGGAGCGCGAGCTTTGGTTCGATCCCGCAGGCACCCTTGTGCAAGTCCAGTTCAAGGGCGATGACGGATCAGACATCAGCTACGAACTGCGTTGATTGACGGCGGAGCGAAAAGATATGCAGTTCCTGAAAATTAATCGTCGCCATCTTCTTCGCAGACGCGTTGAAGACTTTATCAAAACGGTCTACGCCGAAGAATATGGCGCCAGTATCAATGACTTCCCCGCATTGCTGGTCGCCCTTGTCGATAACAATAGCAAGCCTGTTTGTGCGGCCGGATTGCGTTTTAGTGGGGATGGCTTTTTTTCCGAACGCTACCTGTCACAGCCTATAGACCGGATTCTTGATCAGGCCTGGGCATCTTCGGTGGGTCGCGAGCAGATTGCCGAAGTAACCTCCCTGGTCGGAGCAAAACCCGGCGTCAGCCTGTTTTTGATCAAACACATTGTCGTTCTGTTGCGACAACGATCCGTATCCTGGGCTTTTTTCACGGCGACGGAACGATTGCGGGCGATCCTCAGGCGTAACGGTGTGCCGGTGCTTGATATTGGCCAGACAAGTATCGACTGTGTAGAGGACCCGGACCAGTGGGGAGGTTATTACGACACCAACCCGCGAGTCGTGGCCGTGCACGACAGTATGCTTTCGATCTCCGAACCGCCACCCCCGCTTGATGCCGGAGTCGCTATCAGTGCATAAGGTTTTATCGGCGCTTCGCAAGCAAGCCAAAGATTGTCCGGACAGGATTGCGTTCAGTGATGGTGAACGTCGTGTCGGTTATGATGAACTCGAGGCGATGACAAATGCTGTCGCCTCAGGGGTTCGGGATTTGCCCGATGTCATCGCCATCCTTGCACCCAACGGTATTGACTGGGTGGCGGGCTGGCTTGGGCTGGCCCGGGCCGGAAAGACCATCGTCACCCTGCCGCCGTTCTTTTCCAAACAGCAGCTTGATCATATTGTCGGCGATTCCACCGCAGCGCACGTCATATGTAGCGATGAAATGGCGCATCTTGCGAGCTCTCCCGGTCTGCCGATTAGTCTCATCAGTGACCATATTAAGCAAACGGACGGCGTTGTTCATTCAGGGGGACAACCCCGTCTTATCGTTTATACATCGGGCACCACCGGGGCTCCAAAAGGTGTCCGCTTGAGCGCCGCACAGGTTGACTGGAGTGCCGCCGCCCTGAAACAGGCTGTCGATGCCGGGGCAGAGGATCATTATCTGTCGGTGCTTCCCTTCGCCCTTTTGCTGGAACAGATTTGCGGCATTTGCGTTTCCGTTCTGGCTGGTGCGCACGTCACCATTGCCTGTGATGTTGCTACTTCCCTGATGGCGGGCGACCCGTCGAAACTGGCCAGTGCAATGGAACGGACGCAGCCGACCATTAGCGTTCTGGTGCCGGAATTCCTGGCGGCATGGGTCGCCTTCCTGTCAGCGCAAGGGGGCAGGGCGCCAGAGAATCTTCGCTTTGTTGCCGTTGGCGGTGCGCCGTTGGCGCCGGCCATGGTCGTACAGGCGGTTAATCTGGGGATTCCCGTACAGGAAGGTTATGGATTGACTGAATGTTGTTCGGTGGTCGCCCTTAGCCGACCTGGGGAACGGTTGGCGGGCAGTGTTGGTAAGCCTCTGGATGGTCTGGATGTGACCATTGTCGATGGTGAAATCGTCGTTTCCGGCCCCTCTGTAATGGATGGATACCTTCATGGTGAGGCTGTCTCTGGTTGCTGGCATACCGGGGATTTGGGCAGCATGGATGAGGAGGGAAATCTGCACATCATGGGCCGCCTCGACAATCTTCTTGTGTTGGCCAACGGACGCAACGTCAGTCCTGAATGGATCGAGGCGATGATTGCAAGCGATAGCAGAATCGCCGGATGCTCCCTAGAGGGTCACGGACAAAACCGGACCCGGGTTTCTATTATCCCTTCCCTGTCGGGCGCTCGCTGGTTTGCGGCAGCAAATCCCGAGGCGGTAGATCAATTGATCGCTGAACTCTGTCATCAAGCGCCAGACTATGCGCGTCCGGGGTCGTGGCGGGTGATCAGCCAACCGGACCTTGCTACAGGCTGATAAACAGGAAACAAGTTATGTCATTTTATCAGGAGCTTCTCGACCAGACGGCACAGGAACGTGCCGATTTCATCTCGATCCGCCTGATCTCGCATGTCGTGGAAAACGGGGTTTCGAGAAACCTGTACGCCGACTTTCTCAGTCAGGCCTATCACCATGTCCGTCATACCTGCCCGTTGCTGCAGGCAGCTCTGGAGCGCTGTGGCCCGCAGGATGAAACATATAAAACGGCCCTGCAGGAATACATCCGGGAAGAAGAGGGGCATGATGAGTGGATTCTGGACGATATCCGGGCCCTTGGTTTTGATGATCAGGCGGTACGTGCTGGTCAGGCCCGGCTTGCTTGTCGTGTCATGGTCTCCCACGCCTATTTCCAGCTCGACAAGGTCAGCCCCTATGCCTTGTTGGGCATGGTACATGTGCTCGAAGGCATGTCCATGTTGCTGGCTGACAAGGCGGCCAAATCGATCGCCGAAAGTTTAGGTGACGAATCGCTGCAAGCATTCTCCTACCTGACATCACACGGAACTCTCGATATCGAACATGTGGCGTTTTTCGAGAGCCTGGTCAACACCATCTCCGATCAACAGATACAGAAACTCATTATCAATTCGGCAAAAGACTTTTACAGACTCTACGGCGATATCTTTCGGGATATCGACGTCAACAGGACATCCAGCTAATGCGTATTGATGATGCAACGATTGTGCTGACCGGTGCCGGTTCCGGTATTGGTCGGGCGCTGGCCCAGGCCCTTTCACAAAAAGGCGCGCGGTTGGTTCTGGCCGATTTAAATGAAGATGGGTTGAGGGAAACCCGAAGCCTGTTGGCGGTGCCTGAACAAGCCCATCTTGTTCGCACCGACGTCACCAGTCCGGTAGATCGCAAGATGCTGTTTGGTAAGGTGGAACAGGAATTCGGTGAGCTGAAAATTCTCATAAATAACGCCGGTGTGGTATCCGTAGGCCGACTGGACGCAGCCAGCGACGAAGCCCTTGAGATGATGGCGAACGTCAATCTGGTCGCACCCATGGCTCTGTGCCGGGATTTCATGCCACTGCTTAAAAAGGCGAAGCCGTCGCGTATCGTCAATATTGGCTCCATGTTCGGAGACATCGCCTTTCCCCTGTTCGCCGGATACTCGGCGACAAAATTCGGTGTTAGGGGATTTTCTGATGCCTTGAGACGGGAGTTGAAGGCAGACGGGGTGGCGGTCACCTATATCGCCCCGCGTGCCGCAAGGACGGGTGCGACAAGCGCATTCGAACACCTGATTGAACCGATGAAAATGAAACTCGATGCCCCCGAAGTGGTTGCGGGTAACATTGTCGGGGCCATCGAAAATGATGCCCGCAGCGCATACCCCATGGGTCCGGAACGCTTTTTTGTTATGGTCCAGCGCTTGTTCCCGGGCCTGGTCGATAACGATATTGTCAAACAGTTGGCGTGCGTCGAAAGCGGCAAGCCTTAACGGTTTAACCCGAAAAGCTGGTAAATTGACCGGATTGCGGGTCGAATGCTAACCTCGGTCGTGTTTCAGGGGGGCATGAAATATTGTTTGACAGCATTCTTGAATTTGAACCGGTCATCCGCCTTGGTTTTTTCTTTGGCGTTTTTGCCGTGGTCGCCCTGTGGGAAACGGCGATGCCAAGACGCCAGCGCAGTCTTGGCCGCTGGCAACGCTGGCCGTCAAACCTGGGTATCGTTGTTCTAAACACGGGTTTGATGCGGGTTTTGTTTCCGGTCGCCGCCGTCGCCATGGCGGTAAATGTCTCGGCCAGTGGCTGGGGGTTGTTCAACATGATTGAATTGCCGCTGTGGCTCGAGGTGATACTGGCCGTGGCCCTGCTTGATGCCGCGATTTATCTGCAACATGTCATGTTTCATGCGGTTCCCGTGCTGTGGCGGTTGCACCGGATGCATCATGCAGACCTGGATTACGACGTCACCACCGGGGCGCGTTTTCATCCCGTCGAAATCATTCTCTCGATGTTGATTAAACTTGCCGTCGTCAGCGTGCTGGGGGCGTCGCCGGTTGCAGTCATTATTTTCGAGGTTCTGCTAAATGCCACCGCCATGTTTAACCACGGCAACATACGGCTAAATCTGGCTCTTGACGGGGTGCTTAGATTGTTCATCGTCACCCCCGACATGCACCGGGTTCATCATTCAGTGATCCAATCCGAAACCAACAGTAACTTTGGCTTCAATATGCCCTGGTGGGATCGCCTGTTTGGGACCTATCAGGCGCAACCTGAGGCAGGCCACGATAAGATGACAATCGGTATTAATATGTTCCGTGATCCTGAGGACCAACGGCTTGATAAAATGCTGATTCAACCGTTCAGAAAAGGCGGTCATGGCTATGTCATCAACGCCGCCCGTGGCGATCGGGAAAAGTAAGGACTTGACCATGGTTAAGTTACTGCCAGAAATTTTCGGCTATACCATCGAGCATATATAAATAGAATTTAAGCTATGGAATTTAAGTGTGATGATTGGATTATCTCATCCAATAGCTTGTTTTGAAGGAGTTTACCCATGAAGATTGTATCCGCATTCGCCCTTGCTGCAACTTTAACCGTTGCCCTGTTCTCGGGTTCCGCCATGGCTGATGGCGACGCAGACAAAGGTGAGAAGGTTTTCAAGAAATGCAAGAGCTGCCATACCGTTGATAGTGGCGGAAAGCACAAGTCCGGGCCAAATCTGTTTGGTGTTTACGGTCGTGAAGTCGCTGGCACGGATTTTTCAAAGTATAAGGCTCTTTCAGCGGACGATGGCGTCTGGGATGAGGATAACCTCGATAAATGGTTGGAAAACCCGAAAAAGTATAACGGCAAGAAAACCTCAATGTCTCTGAAATTGAAAAAAGAAGACGATCGCGAGGACGTTATTGCCTATCTGAAAACCCTGAAATAGCCGTTTTAGCCAATAAGACAAAAAGCCTCATCTCTGACGGGATGGGGCTTTTTTTAGTTTCTTGTCTCATCGTTCAGATTCTATATTATGCCTCCGACCCCCATGGGGGCGTCATACTATTGTCAGAATTAAGGCTTAGATTTTAGCAATGCTTTTACGACGTTTTTTTATGGTCTGGGTTTTAGGTTTCGTCCTGATATTGGCGATTGGGCCGTTGTCCGTTGCTGCCGATGATCCAGGCAAGAATGCTGAGCAGTTTATATCGGGTCTGGCCAATCAGGCGATTGAAGCGCTGACAAAGCCCGATACCTCAAAGCAGGATCGCGAGAAACTCTTCCGCGTCATGCTGGCTGATAATTTTGCCGTTAAAACCATTGGCCGCTGGGTTCTGGGGCGGCACTGGAAAAAGGCCAGCGACGCTGAAAAGACCGAATACCTGCACCTTTTCGAGGAACTGCTGGTCGTCACCTATGTAGACAGGTTTTCCAGCTATTCCGGTGAGAGTCTGAAAATTGTCAAATCCCTGGTCAATAATCCCAAGGACGCTGTGGTGTTTTCAGAAATTGCCCGTCAGGGAACCCAACCCGTACATGTGGACTGGCGTGTTCGTACCAGTGACAGTGTGACTTTCAAGATCATTGACGTGCTGGTCGAAGGCGTCAGCATGGGCCAGACACAGCGCTCTGAATTCGCCTCGGTTATCCGCCAGCACGGCGGTAATGTTGAAGGCTTGCTTGCAGAGCTTCGCAAGCGGGTCGGTTAACCTGATTACCGCAGATCCTGTTGAAATGCCGTCGGGCAAGGATGCTGCTTACGAAAATTTCCCGGTTGGTTCGGTATTGTTGCCCAAGGGCTTGCGCCGACACGTCGCCTGTTTCTACGCATTCGCCCGTGCCGCGGATGATATCGCCGACAGCCCGGATTTGTCGCCCCAGGAAAAAAACCAGCGCCTAGAGGGCTTTCAGAACGTTTTGCTTGGCAAGGGCAGCAATGATCGTGCCTGCCAAAATGCCCTCAACATGGCCGAAAGTCTGAATGATACCGGGGTTTCGCCTCAGCATTGTCTGGATATCCTTGCCGCCTTCAGGCAGGACGCCGTGAAATCCCGCTATGACAGCTGGTCGGAACTCATGGCTTACTGCCGTTTGTCGGCTGCCCCGGTCGGTCGCTACCTGATTGATTTGCACGGTGGTTGCAGGCTTGGTTACTGGCCCTCGGACGCCCTATGCGCTGCCTTGCAGTTGATAAATCACGTCCAGGATTGTGGCGATGACTATCGCACATTGGGCCGCGTCTATCTGCCCGGCGACTGGATGAGCGATGCCGGTGCTGTTTTTGCCGATTTGGGGGCCGCCCAGGTTTCACCCGCCTTGCGCCGGGTGCTTGATTGGATGGCTCACGGCATCGACACACTTTTGCTTGATGCCGGGTCCTTGAGCGGTAACCTGTACTCAAGCAGGCTGGGTTTTGAAGCATCGGTTATTTTTCAAATCGCCAGGGCGCTTAACAGCAAACTGAAAAAGCACGACCCGCTGTCACGACGTATCGAATTGAGCAAGCCTGAGTTGCTGGTTTGTTCGATCAGAGGACTCTTGAGCAGATGATGATGTCCGATACCCTTGAAGCGGAAGCCTACGCCACGGCGACCGTCAAGCGGGCCCATACCTCGTTTTATTGGGCCATGCGCGTGCTGGAGCCGCAAAAACGCAACGCCATGTATGCCATTTACGCCTTCTGTCGGGTGGTTGACGATATTGCCGATAACCCGGGTGAAGCGGATAACAAGCGGGCCCGGTTGCAGTTATGGCGCACCGAAATTGCCAATACCATTGCCGGAAATCCTTCCGGGCCGATCGGCCAGGCATTGTCAGTGGCGCACCGCCGCTTTGACTTCGACCAAGCAGATTTTTTGGCCATTATCGATGGCATGGAAATGGATGTCGGTGTCGGTCAAACTCAGGGCCGGGTTAGGATCTCCGATCTTGGGGAACTGGAACTTTACTGTGACCGGGTAGCGGGCGCTGTTGGGCGGCTATCAACCCAGGTCTTTGGCCTTGATCTGCAATCACGAGAAAGCCTGAGCGTATCCCTTGGCCGCGCCTTGCAACTGACCAATATATTGCGCGATCTGATGGAGGATGCCGCTATTGACAGACTCTATCTACCGCTTGAACTGTTAAAGCGACACGGTATAGAGGCAACCGAGCCCGCAGAGGTTTTGGCATCACCGGCCATCGGGGCGGTCTGTGACGACATCGCGTTGATGGCCGAACAGTACTTTGCCCAGTCCGATGTCATCCTGTCCGGATTACAACGGGCCAGGGTACGTCCCGCCATTATTATGAGCGAGATATACAAGCGGGTTCTGCGGCGTCTCAATGCCCGTGGCTGGAGCGACCTGAACACATCTGTCCGCCTGTCCCGCCTGACCAGGGTCTGGATTGCCATCCGTTACGGGTTGCTTGGGGCATGATGGTTCATATTATCGGTGCCGGACTGGCCGGACTCTCGGCTGCCGTCCGTCTGAGCGACAGGGGCCAGTCCGTCGTCGTCCATGAGGCAGCGGCCCATGGCGGCGGGCGGTGTCGCTCATTTTACGATGAGACGCTTGAAAGGCGCATAGACAATGGCAACCACATGCTGCTTTCGGGGAACATGTATGCCATGGCATATTTGCGGGCCATAGGTGGGCTGGATACCCTGTACCAGCCTGAGCAGGCCGCCTTTCCTTTCCTTGATCTGGAAAATGGCGCACGCTGGCAGATCAGGCCAGGGTTCAACGCATTGCCCGGCGCATCGCTGCTTGACTACCTTAGTATTTTAAAGCTTGCCTGGGCGTCTGAAAACGCCACCATCGCTGATGTTTTTGACACCACCCGGCCGTTGTTTAGGAATTTCTGGCAGCCGCTTTGTGTTTCCGTCCTCAATACACCGGTTGAGGTGGCGGCGGCGCGCCTGATGTGGCCTGTCGTCAAACAGACTTTCGGACGTGGAGCTGCAGCCTGTCGCCCCGGCATTGCCAAGCTGGGGTTGAGCGAAAGCTTCATTGATCCGGCATTGGCGGTGCTTGAAAAACGCGGTGTTCGGGTTCATTTCAACCAGCGCTTGCGGGCGATAAATTTTGCCGAAAAACAAGCAGGGGCGTTATCCTTTGCAGATGATGCTGAAGTTGCCCTTGGCGCTGACGACACGTTAATTCTGGCTGTGCCGGCCGAGGCTGCGGCAACACTGGTTCCTGATTTAAATCCCCCTGACAAATTCAGGTCCATCGTCAACGGCCACTTCCTGCTGCCGGAACATGGCGAGGACAATAATTTCTTAGGCATGGTCGGCGGTGTATCCCAGTGGTTGTTTGTGCGCGGTGACGTGGCCTCGGTGACGATCAGCGCCGCTGATGATCTGGTGGCCAAAAGCGCCGGGGACATTGCAAAGATTTTGTGGGCGGAAGTTTGTACCGCCTTGCAGTTGGGCGATGCCCCCGTTGGCCGTCATCGCATCATCAAGGAAAAACGCGCGACCATTGAACAAAGCCCCGAACAGGTCCGCCTAAGGCCTGCAACGCGCACCCGCTGGAGCAATCTGCTGCTGGCCGGTGACTGGACGCAGAGCGGCCTGCCGGCGACCATAGAAGGGGCCGTCAGGTCGGGCCATCTGGCGGCTGATTGTGTTGTCAGGTCTTAAAGGGCGTTCAGTGCTTTTGGCAACTTGAACTGGATGTTTTCGACCAGATCGGAAATTTCATCGACTGTGGTCTCGCCGAGGTTTGCCAACCTATCCAGTAATTCATTGATCAGTTCTTCAGGCGCCGAGGCACCGGCTGTAATGCCGATGGTATCAATGCCCTCAAGCCAGTGTTCGTCAAATGCGTCCGCATCGTCAATGAGATAGCTTGGCACCTTCATTTCCGTGCCAATTTCCTTCAACCGGTTGGAATTCGAGCTGTTTTTGGCGCCGACCACCAGCAACAGGTCGATTTGCTGGCACAGCTCACGTACCGAGCTTTGGCGATTTTGGGTGGCGTAGCAGATGTCGTTCAGGTCGGGGCCTTCAATGGCCGGAAAGCGTTCCCTCAACCGCGAAATAATGTCACGGGTGTCATCGACGCTGAGGGTGGTCTGGGTAACAAAGGCAAGTTTTTGCGGGTCTTTTACGTTCAGTTCAGTGACATCCTCAACTGAAGAGACGACCTGAACGCCGCCGGGGATTCTGCCCCGCGTGCCTTCCACTTCGGGGTGGCCGTTATGGCCGATCATGATCACTTCCAAGCCTTGCGCAGCGTGACGGCGACCTTCTGCATGGACTTTCGAGACCAGCGGACAGGTCGCATCAATAACCGGCAGTCCACGCTCACCGGCTTCCGCCTCGATCGCCTCGGCGACACCGTGGGCGCTGAAAATGGTAACCCCACCGGTTGGAATTTCATCAAGTTCCTTAACAAACACCGCACCACGTTCGCGCAAGGTTTTGACAACCCGCCTGTTATGGACAATTTCATGGCGCACGTAGATTGGCGCACCATAGCGGTCAATCGCTTTGTTGACGACATCAATGGCGCGCACCACACCGGCGCAAAAGCCGCGCGGTCGGGCAAGCAGGATTTTTAGTTTTCGTTTCATTGATCCCATACATAAGGCTGATCGCGCTCAAGGAAAAGGGTGGAGTTTCAATAGCCTACACAGATCCGTCGAATTTTTTGTAACCCTTTGTAACCAATGGGTATATTTCTAAAACCCTTGACTCTCCTTGGGTATTTGCTAGAATGACGATTAGCGGTGCCCAATGGGGCCGAAAACAGGCTGTCCTGACCATTTTGGTGGGAGTTACAGGCTACTTTTTGCAGCGACATTCCGCCAAGAATTCGTTGCGTTACATATTGCTTCTTGAAGGAGGGTATGACGACATGGCAACAATGAATTTACCAACAGTCACCGTTGATGGCGGGCTTTCCAGGTACTTCCGGGAAGTCTGGACTTTTCCGATTCTTGAAAAGGAAGAGGAATACATGCTGGCCAAACGTTACGCCGAGAGTGGCGATACGGATGCCGCCCATAAACTGGTGACCAGCCACCTGCGCCTCGTCGCCAAGATCGCCATGAGTTATCGTGGTTATGGTCTGCCTGTTTCTGATCTTGTCTCAGAAGGTAGCATTGGCTTGATGAAGGCCGTCAAAAAATTCGATCCCGAACGGGGTTTCAGGCTTTCAACCTATGCCATGTGGTGGATCAGGGCCTCGATCACCGAATATGTGCTGCGCTCCTGGTCGATGGTCAAACTAGGTACCATGGCCGCCCAGAAGAAGCTGTTCTTCAGCTTGCGCAAGATGAAAAGCCGCCTCAATATTATTGATAGTGGCGACCTGACCCCGGAGCAGTTGACCCAGCTGGCCGACGTCATGAATGTGTCTGAAGACGAGATCAATTCCATGAACCGACGTCTGATGGCCAGGGATGCGTCACTCAACGCACCCCTGTCGCAGGATGATGAAGGGGCCGAGTTCCAGGATACTCTGGTCGATGACGGCCCGTCGCCCGAATCCATGACTGCCGAAAGCCAGGAATTGTCTTTTCGCAGTCAGCTTTTGCACCGGGCCATGGAAAATTTGAACGAGCGCGAGCGCGATATCATCACCGAGCGCCGCCTCAGTGAAGATCCCATGACCCTTGACGAACTGGGCAAGCGTTATGGCATCAGTCGTGAGCGGGTGCGCCAGCTTGAGGCACGCGCCTTCGAGAAAATCAGCACCGCGACAACCGCTGCTGCTGAAGCTCTTGAAGGCAGGGAATCAGGATTCATGGTGTCTTAAACGCCCTTTCTATTATCTTCCAGACGTGTGCGATTGATTACAATCGCTAACAAAAATATTGTGTTACGGTGTTGAATCGCCAATATAAATGGAGTTGGTGGTTCGGCATGGAAATTCTGGAGCATTTGAATGGCGTTTGACGTTCGATTTTGGGGGGTACGTGGCTCAATTGCATGCCCGTCGATCAAGCACATTAAATACGGTGGCAACACCAGTTGTATTGAAGTCAGTGTCGGCGACCATATCTTTGTTCTTGATGCAGGTACCGGCATTCGCGAGCTTGGCAATGAGTTCCTCAAGCGTGATATTCGCGAGGCTCATTTGCTGATGACCCATACACACTGGGATCATATCAACGGCTTTCCTTTCTTCGTTCCCGCTTATGATCCAAATCGCTCCATTCACATTATGGCGGGTCACCCCGGCCACCGCGAGGGCGGGCTCCATGGTGCCTTGTCCGCGCAGACGGACAGGCCCATGGTTCCTGTGCCACCGGAGGCTAGGCAGGCCAAAAATCGCTTCGACGACTTCGAGGCGGGCGGTCACTTTAAACCTTTATCCCCTGTAGAAAGTCCTACCCCCCCGCCCCCTCCCAGAAAGCCCGCGGCCTCAACCACCC
>JACNJU010000186.1 GCA_014382375.1 Rhodospirillaceae bacterium | reverse complement strand
CAGATACTCTTGCTGTATGGGATGAAACGTGCCGATCGGAAGGCGGACGAAGCCCATCCCTTTGGTTACGGTATGGAGCTCTATTTCTGGACTTTTGTCGTGGCGATTTTGATTTTCGCCGTCGGCGGGGGCATCTCCATTTATGGAGGCATCCAAAAAATTTACGCCCCGACTGCGATTGAAAATGTTCACATCAACTATGTCGTCATTGGTTTTGCCGTTCTCTTCGAGACGGTTGCTTGGGTTGTGGCTTATAAGGAATTTATCAAGACAAAAGGCGACAAGGGCTTTTTGGAAGCCATTCATGTGAGTAAAGACCCAACGGTTTTCACAGTTCTTTTCGAAGATACGGCGGCACTTCTGGGCCTTTTGGTTGCCTTTGTTGGCATTATATTCAGTGATCTCTACGATATGCCCGTTCTGGATGGGGTGGCCTCGGTCGTCATTGGTATTATTCTGGCCGGGGTCGCCGTCCTTCTCGCCTATGAAAGTAAGGGACTTCTGATCGGCGAAGGTGCATCAGGGAAAGTCGTGCAAGGCATCAGGGACGTGATTGCAAAGCAAACCGGCATTCTCGCCGTTAATGAACTCCTGACCATGCATCTTGGCCCCGATGACATATTGTTGACCTTGAGCCTTGATTTCGATGATACGTTTGATTCAAAACAAGTTGAGGATGCGATTTCCGTAATGGAAAAAGAAATGAAAGCCGCCTTTCCCCAGGTAACGCGCGTTTTCATTGAGGCCCAAAGCTGGCAAAGCCACGGGCAAGATGTTGCGTCTAATCCTCTCACAAAATAATTATTTGTTGCTTGGCGAGGACCTCGGTTCAGAAATCTCGTCTTCATCATCGGCAGTTTTCTTTTCTGCTGCGCCTGACAAGTCCTCTCCCTTTTCGGAAACCTCGGTTTCAGCCAGGACGCCACGGCCCAGGTTGGCTGAAGCGCGGCCAAAATATCTTAGAGCGGCCCGTTGACTGGGAGGCGTCTTTATGAGGGCATCCATAACACCTCGGAGCCCTCCTTTTTGAAGACTGTGGAGGATTTCCCGCCATGTCCGTGCGCGACTGAAAGCAATGCGGACAATACTTCGCGCCGTCGTTAGCCAAACGGGCGTGATAAGCAAAGTGATGACGGTTACGGCGACAATCAGATTCTGTTCACTGGCGTTGATCAAACCGACATCAAAACCCACTTCGCCGATCAGGAAGGAAAACTCCCCAATCTGGGCGATCAGTAATCCTGAGATAAAGGCATGGGGCCAAGGCTCGCCCAGAAGCCGAATAGCGCCAATGTTGAAAAGGGTCTTCAACACGGTGACAAGGAACACAATGGTAAAAATTGTCGCGATGTTATCCCAGATGTACTGAAGATCGACTAAAAGACCAATGGAAACAAAAAACGCCATCATCATCAGGTCCTGAATAGGGCGCACACTCCTTATCATCACGTTTCGGGCAGTACTGTTTCCAACCAGAAGACCCGCGAGAAAAGCGCCGTAGGCGGAGGTCAGTTCCAGGAACCCCGAAATAACGGCGGCACCAAAGCAGATACCCACGCCATATATCGGCCTCAGGTCAAGCTGACGGGCCAGCAAACCCGACAACGGCAAGTGAATTCTTACCCGACGGCTTAAATACCAGCACAGAAGTGCAAGGAATCCGGCGGCAAGGGAAATGCGCAAAAACCCCCAGACATCGACTTCACCACCCGCCATCATCTGGACGACAAGGATCATCGGGATGACGGCGAGATCCTGAGCGATCAGGATGGAAATGGTGATCTGGCCGACCTGGGTGCGTAACAGGTTGAGGTCTTCAAGCATACGGATAACGACAACCGTGCTGCTAAGGGCGATAACAAATCCCAACAACACCGATACTGTCGGCGACCAGCCAAACGCCATCCCCAGCAGTAACATAACGCCTGTCGCAGCTGCCACCTGCAACAAGGCTGTCCCTACTGCAACCATCCAGATGGCGCGAAAACCCCGCAGGCTGAGTTGCATGCCAATTGTGTATAGCAGCAACAAAACACCGAGTTCCGCAATAAGACCGATGTCGCCGCGATCTTCTACCAGCGCCAGTCCGGAAGGTCCCAGCGCAACACCTGCAATCATATAGCCTATGATTGATGGTACGCGCAGCCGACTGCATATCAGGCCACAGGCAAGTGCTGCGAGTACGATAATGGCGATGGAAGTGAGCTCTTCCTGAATCTGCATAGTATTGTAATCCTTTCGGGCGACCGTGAGCTGCGACAATAACAGCACGGAAAAGCAATATTCCCATCATAGCCGGGGCGCAGGAAAATAATAATAAATAATTAATTTTCATCTATGGCAAATAAATTATTGCTATAAATTAATATTATTTATATAGAGGCCCCATGAAGAAAGAACCGCCGACACCCAGCGACGTTGCTCGCAAGCTTGTGGAAATCTACGAGAGGCCGTTTGGCGGCAAACCCACCGGGCGTTACCGCATATCGCCCAAAAATCTACGTAGCCTGATGCAGCGACGGCGAATATCGGATGAGATCGTGCGTTTGTTGACTGAGGAAATGTTTGAATTGGGTTTTGTCTTTATCGATATGGAGTCCTTTTTCGTCGTGACCAGCGCACGGACGCATACCAATTACCGTCGTGTCCCCGACTCGATGGTCAAGCAAGCGGATGATGAGCAATGAAAACCAAAAAGAAGCAAAAAGCCCTCATCGGATGGCGTGAATGGGTCGGCTTTCCTGAACTGGGTATCGACCGAATTAAAGCCAAGATTGATACGGGCGCCCGAACTTCTGTCATTCATGCGTTCAGGGTGCGAAAACTGGATGACGCAGACGAGCCTCGGGTTGAGTTTTACCTTCATCCGGTTCAACGGCGTCGTAAACCGGAATTTCGTTGCACGGCCCCGATCGTTGACGAACGTACGATTAAAAGTTCAAACGGTGAAAGTGAAACACGCTACGTCATTATTACGCCGATACGTCTCGGTGAGGATATCTGGCCGATTGAGCTCACACTATCCAATAGGGATCAGATGGGCTTTCGCGTTCTTGCCGGACGGGCCTCAATCCGTGGTCGTTGTATCGTTGACCCTGACTCGTCGTTTTTACTTTGCCGCTAAGATGTTAATCTGGAGAAAATTATGCAATTAGCTCTCATGTGCCGAAACCCGGACCTTTACTCCCATAAGAGAATTCTTGAGGCGGCTATCGAACGGGGTCATGAAATGGATGTGGTCAACCATCTACGGTGCTACGTAAATATCACGTCTCACCGTCCGCAGATACATTACCATGGAAAAGTCCTGCCAAAATACGATGCTGTCATACCCCGCATCGGAGCGTCAGTGACCTTTTTTGGCACAGCCGTTTTACGGCAATTCGAAATGATGGGTGTTTAACCTGTCAATGAATCGGTCGCCATCAGCCGGTCCCGCGATA
>JACNJU010000154.1:37046-64945 GCA_014382375.1 Rhodospirillaceae bacterium | reverse complement strand
GACGCTGACAATAAGCTGGTGCGCCGTGGCTTCTGGCTAGACATGGGCGATCAATCACTTGTGCTGGCGATGAAACAGGGCGTGGGCGCTCGTTTAACCGGTCAGGAGAAAAGGTCGCATCTGGCTGACATCGGGCGGGAGCACCTGATCGATGATGTGGTTCAGGAGATTTTGCCGCCGGAGGGGTGAAGTACGTTTGGACCACGTTTGTTCAAAAGGCTCTCAGAATTTTATAATTTTTATTTTTCACCAGCCCCAATCTTAATTTTTCCCCCGGCAAGGCTCTGGATTGGCATGTAGTTCCGGATAAGGGGGGTTGATCGTGATCCGGTGGGTGGGGGTGTTGATATCGACTGGGCTGGATGTAGGACCCAGATTGGCAATTGACGGCCCCGGCTTAAATAAAATGGGGGGTAAAATGGGGGGTTAATTAAACATTGTCATAAAAAAACAATATTATTCAAGTGATTATAAAAGATTAGTGGCGGAGGGAGAGGGATTCGAACCCTCGATACGGTTTCCCGCATACACGCTTTCCAAGCGTGCGCCTTCAGCCACTCGGCCACCCCTCCACAGGGTTCCCCCGGACCTGGAGCAACCTGCGTTTATCAAGCGCAGGTAAGTTGCTCGTTTCTTAAAACAACGATCAAATTATCTGCATAAAAGCGATTTCACGTTTAATGCAGTCCGATCTTGAAAAGAAATGTCCAAGGCGGCGCAAATTAACCGAGGCGGAAGTCGGAAGCAACGGCTATTATGCCGCCATGCGCATGTTCTTTTATATTGGCCTGATTTTGCTGGCCCTGGGTTTCTTCGCTGCGGCCACCGAGAATGCCTCGCACGCCCTGCCTGGCATCCCGCGCTCGTTTGTCGTGCCCGCCCATGATCTGTGGTATGCGCTTTCCCCGGAATCCATGCTTATTGCGGAAATCAGGATCGGCCGCCTGTTCGGGGACTGGTTTTGGGACATGGTGATCATGACGATCCTGAAACTTCCGGCCTGGCTTATTGTTGGTGGCCCGGGGGCGGGCTTGATGTTTTTCAGCCCGAACCGCAGCCCCCATAGCCGCGAGGAAATAGCCCAGGTCAACGAATCCTATGCCCTGTACGATGAACTGACGAAACGGGCTATTGAGGAAAATCCGCCGGGCGAAGAACACGGCCCCCACGATATCCTGCCCGAAAACCCAATCGACGATGATGAAATCATCAATGACAACAAGCCCTAGTGAGATTCAAAATAACCCGGACATGCTCTAGTCATCACCCATGCGAAGGGCGGCGATAAAGGCTGATTGCGGAATTTCGACCTTGCCGAACTGGCGCATTTTCTTTTTGCCCTTCTTCTGCTTCTCCAGAAGTTTTTTCTTGCGCGTAATATCGCCGCCGTAACACTTGGCGGTAACGTCCTTGCGCATTCCGCTGATGGTTTCGCGGGCCACAAACTTGCCGCCGATGGCGGCCTGAATGGGAATTTTAAACAACTGGCGCGGGATCAAATCCTTCAGGCGCTCACAAACCCCACGGCCACGGGTTTCGGACTGGCTGCGATGACAAACGAAGCCAAGCGCATCAACTGGCTCGGCGTTGACCAGAATGGACACCTTGACCAGATCACCTTCCTGAAACCCGTCCAGTTCATAATCAAAGCTGGCATAGCCGCGACTGATGGATTTAAGGCGGTCATAAAAATCGAAGACCACCTCGTTTAAGGGCAGCCGGTAAATCACCATGGGGCGACTTCCGGCGTAGGTCAGCTCGATTTGCACACCGCGACGCTCCGTACACAGTTGCAAGACGGATCCCAGGTATTCATCGGGGACCAAAATCGTCGCCCTGATCCAGGGTTCGGAAATTTCGGCGATCTGGGTCGGGTCAGGCATATCGGCCGGGTTGTGCAATTCCATTTCGGTGCCGTCATTCAGTTTGATTTTATAAGCAACCGAAGGGGCCGTGGTGATCAGGTCCAGATCAAATTCCCGCTCCAGGCGTTCCTGAACGATCTCAAGATGCAACAACCCCAGAAAACCGCAGCGATAACCCAGCCCCAGGGCCATGGAATTTTCCGGCTCGTATTCAAAACTGGCGTCGTTAAGGCGTAACCTGGCGAGGCTTTCGCGCAAGTCTTCAAAGTCGTTGGCGTCAGAGGGAAACAGCGAGCAAAAGACCACCGGGACGGACGGTTTGAACCCGGCAAGCGGTTCTGCGGCCCGGCGCTTGTCTTCGGTGATGGTGTCACCGACGTCGGTGTCGGCAACCGTCTTGATCGAAGCTGTGATGTAACCGACCTCACCCGGGTCCAGGCTATCGACCCGTTCCGCCTTTGGCAAAAAGACCCCGACCTGTTCAATCTGATGAACGCTGCCAGAGGCCATCATTCTTATTTTCATGCCTTTTTTTAGATGCCCGTCGTGTACCCGAACAAGGATCATGACCCCCAGATACGGATCATACCAACTGTCGACCAGCAGCGCCTTCAACGGCGCGTCAGCATCTCCTGTGGGGGCAGGCAGACGTTCGACCAGGGCCTCGAGAACCTGATCGATGCCCTGACCGGTCTTGGCCGAAATCTCGAGCGCGTCCGAAGCATCCAGACCGATCACGTCCTCGATCTGGGCCTTGATGCGGTCCGGTTCAGAGGCTGGCAGGTCGATTTTATTAAGCACCGTGATAATGTCGTGATCGCTGTCCAGGGCCAGATAGACATTGGCCAGGGTTTGCGCCTCCACCCCTTGCGTCGCATCGACGATCAGCAGCGAGCCTTCACAGGCAGCCAGCGAACGACTGACCTCGTAGGCGAAATCGACATGGCCCGGGGTGTCCATCAGGTTCAACTGATAGGTCTCGCCATTGTCCGCTTTATAGTTCAGGCGCACGGTTTGTGCCTTGATGGTTATGCCGCGCTCGCGCTCGATTTCCATACTATCGAGCACCTGCTCCTTCATATCGCGATCGGCGAGGCCGCCGCACATCTGGATCATCCGGTCGGCAAGCGTCGACTTGCCGTGATCAATGTGGGCAATGATGGAAAAATTGCGGATTTGTGATAGATCAGTTTTGCTCATGGGCGGCTTTTATCATTGCCCGCAAGGCTTGGCTATCCTGTTTATTGAGGGAGCGGAAATGCCGTGATCCCGATCACCAGTTTGTGGCCGGCAAGCATCCCGGCGTAGAGCATGGCCGTCAGGGCCAGCCGCCACCAGCCAAGATCCCTGAAAGCCAGTTTGCATCGCTTTGAGAAGAGCGCCGCAAAGGGCCAAAACGATGTTTGTTCACAAAGTTCCAGCCACTCTTTGCCGCCTTCTGCATGTTTGCGCTGATCCAGATGCCAACCACCGGCAATGGCCAGAACCAGCAGGGCACCAAAGAAAATCCACGACGCCGTATCGGCATTGGCAAGCATGTGCGAGAAAGCGAAAAGGCCAACACCCCACATCACCGGGGCGCGGGTGATTTTAAGGATACCGGTGACCCCGTCCCCGGGCTTCAGGTCTTCCAGCACAACCGCCGAGGGGTTGGCGATGGTGTAGCCGCCGACAATCAACAACGACGCGGGCAGCATCAAGCTGAGCGGCAAGTGCTTGTGCGCCATGTGTGGATCAAACAGGACTTCATGCGGTGCGCTGCCATAAGCCATCACCAGCCATGCCAGCGCCGCTATGGAAATCAGCGAATAGACAAGACGGTGCGGCCACAGGCCAAGCCTCGCCACCAGCCCGGCGCGAACAGCGCCGTGGGACAACCCCATGTGGGAGATCACAAAAACCACTGCCGCCAGCGTTAGTTCAGTCATTGTTTCTAATCCTCTTTACGGCAAGGGGGCGACGCCAACCAGCCATTCATGGGCAACAATGATGGCTGCATACAAAACACCACCACCAATAAATGGCGCAACCGTCAAGCCTTTCAATGTGCGATTTGCCTGCGTAAGGTCTTGCCATTGTTGCTGCCCCAGCTTGGCCCGGCGTTTGGCATCCAGGCTTCTTGGCCCGGCAAGACCGGCAAGCAGTAACAACGAAAACATCAATAGCGACGCCAGATCACCGTTAGGGGCCAGGTGGGCCAGCGCCCACAAGCCGATTGCCCAGATCACCGGATGGCGCATTATCCCGACGATACCGGGCCGGGCCGGATCGTAGGTATCAGCCGAGACCAGCGACAGCGACAACGGGTTGGGACTTAAAAGACCGACAACCAGCAGATAACACGATGGCACCATGAGCATCAGCGTCAGCCAGCGGGTCCATTCCTGAAAAGCCCAGACCTCCACGTAAGGCGCGTTCGCATAAGCAAAACCGAGCCATACCAGAACCCCGACCGAGATCATCGAATAGAGGCTCAAATACATGGGCAACCCCATGGCCCTGATCAGATAGGCGCGCAGCGGGGCAAACGCCGGAATGGCGTGGGAAAGGATAAACGCGGCAATGGCGCTAAGAAGCTCAGTCATATAATGTTCATATCATGGTCGACAAAAAGAACCCATTAAAGCTCAACAAACTGCAACTGCGGACGCTGCTGCTGTTTCAGGAACTGGCGCGCCATCCCGACACGGCGACACGTGACGAGAGCACTGGCGAGGTTATGCTGTCGACCTTGCCCCATGCCCACGGTGATCATGTCCACATTGGCAGTTTGGTTGTCTCGGCGGGCGATGCCAGCGGTTTCTCCAATCAGGCCGTGTGGCGGGCGCTGGAACGCAAAGGTCTGGCCCGCTCCAATTTCCCCATCGCCATAACCCTGACCCCGGAAGGTGTCGCTTACGAGACGGGCCTTTCCGAAAAACTGGCCCACACCTCCGATCATTAAAGCATCAATCGATAAAACCGCTTGTCGACGGCCATCACCGGGAAGGTTTCGGCCAGGATTAAATCAGCACCCTCCGTTCGCATCTCAACGCTGAATGCCTTGATGGAAATGTCCACTAGACGTCCGGAACGTCCAGTCCGTGTTGCAGGCATGTCGCGGCCAGAGTGTTACGCAGCAGGCAGGCGATGGTCATGGGGCCGACGCCGCCGGGCACCGGGGTGATGGCGCCCGCCACCTTCACCACCTCGTCGAAGTCAACATCGCCGACAAGCCGTGTTTTGCCAGGCCCGCGCTCCGGTGCGTCAATGCGATTGATACCGACATCGATAACCGTAGCGCCGGGCTTGATCCAGTCGCCCTTGACCATCTGCGCCCGTCCCACTGCGGCGACCAGAATATCGGCGGCGGCACATTCGGCAGCCAGATTTTCGGTGCGCGAATGGGCGATGGTGACGGTGCAATGTTGAGACAGAAGCAGTTGCGCCATCGGCTTGCCGACAATATTTGAACGCCCCAGCACCAGCGCCTTCATACCCTTTAAATCACCCAACTGTTCTTTCAGCATCATCAGGCAACCCCACGGCGTACACGGAACCATGGCGCTGTCATCGCCGGTCGCCAGTTTGCCGACATTGATCAGGTGAAAACCATCGACATCCTTGTCAGGGTTTATGGCCGACAGCACCGCCGCCTCGTCAATATGACCCGGCAGGGGCAATTGTACGAGAATGCCGTGCACCGCCGCATCTGCGTTGAGGCTTGCAATCAGGTCGAGCAGGGTTTGCTGGCTGATCGTCTCATCGAATTTGTGCTCAAAGGAATTCATCCCCGCCTCAAGCGTCTGCTTGCCCTTGTTGCGCACATACACCTGTGAGGCCGGGTCTTCGCCGACCAGCACAACGGCCAGGCCGGGGGTCAGACCATGATCTTCCTTAAGGCGCGTAACGGCCGCCCCGACACGCTCGCGCAGGGCTTCAGCAAAGGCCTTGCCGTCAATAATGGCCGCTTCGTTCATGACGTTTCATTCCCTAGTTTATGTGAAGCCCAGTTTTGCAATTTTTTCAGCAATTGTTCTGTACCTCCGGCGACAAACACTGTTTTGTTTTGGCCTGTTGCGCCGTGGATGATATCGAAACCCGACTTCGCCAGCTTCCATTCCCTGGCCAGCATTTTTATCAGTGCCGCATTGGCCTTACCGTCTTCAGGAACCGCCGTGACGGTGGCCTTGAGAACAGCGTTGCCATCAGGGTCGGTTGTCAGGCCGGAAATGCGATTTGCAGAGGCTTTCGGGTTTAAGCGCAGCCGCACCCTGACGCCGCCCTGGACTCCTGAAAACGGTGAGCAGGGTGACATCAGGCGCCGAATTTTACCATGACATTGATCAACACATCCTGCAGCAACATGAGGCCCAGGATCAGGGCGATTGGCGACAGATCAAAGCCGCCCATCACCGGCAGGATTCGGCGAATACGTCCCAGTACGGGTTCGGTGATCCGGAAAATGAAATCGCCAACCATATAGACGAAACGGTTCGAGGTGTTGACGACCTTGTACGCGGTTAACCAGCTCAGGATAACGCCGATCACGACGATCCACACATAGAGGTCGATAACGGTCAAAAGGAGCTTCAGAATAGGGCCTGCGAGAACGTCCATGGCGATGATCGAATCCTTGAAGTGAAAATGCCCGGATAACCTATCCTCCCGGTGTTTTTCTGGCAAGAGGCGGGCCCGCCGGGGCGAGACTTTTGACAGCGATTAAATGGCACAGTATGAACTCTCAAAATGGGAATGGCGTTTCTGGCGGCTCGTTCGGGGAGGTGGCGTTAGGTAGTGGTTTTCAAGGTGCCTTCTACGGCACCTTCAACGCAACCCCGAACGGCACCTCGTCGCTCTTTATCCTTAGTGACCTTGCTGCCCAAATCAACATGCATCTGCGGTCAAGCCATTTTCAATAAGTGTAATTCTAATTTTTCTTGACACCTTACCGTGTTAGGAGTATATGCCTAGCAATACTTCGGATCGTACTCGTGCGCCGGAACCATCTCTCCTTAGTGATCGTCAGGTCTCAGTCGAGCACAACATCCAAGAGGAATGGCAAGGTTAAGACCGTCGAGACGTTTTCCTGGTTCAGATGGGCGAGTTAACCGTCCTCATCGACAGTAATGACATTCAGGTCCAGTGAGCGGATACCCGGAACATAAAATGTTTAGAAGCATCGAGCATTTTCAATCCGACCACGGATTTCGAAAGGACGGCGTCATGAGGCGGGCCCGCCGGGGCGTCTCTCTTGACAGAAGATGAGTGAGCCCGCATATACTTTTGCAAATAGACTTTGGGGCCGTAGCTCAGTTGGGAGAGCGCCACGTTCGCAACGTGGAGGTCGGGAGTTCGATTCTCCTCGGCTCCACCAATACCTTCTAGTTGCCCGTCAAGGGGTTAGAGCATGTCCAGGTCGTACAGAATTAAGAGTAACGTTTACACTCGACTACTGATTCAGGTTTTTTCGGAAAGCTCCTGATTTAGCGCGGCGATCGTTCCGGGCGGCGGCACTTCGGTCAGATTCAATACCGGCATCAGTTCGCGTAGTTGGTCGTGATAACCACGAACACCACTTTCCAGATCGGACAGGAAAAAATCTTCGAAGGCGCTCGAGCGCATGCCCTCCCAGGACCATTTGATCAATTGAATATCTTCTTCTCCCGTTACCCGGCCAATGCGCTTGTTCAGGTACCGGGTTGCCCGCATCTGACGGCTGTCATCTTTGCTGGCGAAGGATTGACCGCGTATCGCGCTGCGGCGGGTGGCGAGCGGAAGAAACTGGTAAAAATTCACCATATCCGGCGTCAACTCGAGCACGGAAGTGGGAAATAACCCATGATAAATCCAGGCTCGACGATGACTTTTAGGCAGATGCGTCGCTTCGGGAAGCAGCTTGATATAATTCCGGATACTCCATAACCGTCTTTCCCTGTCGTCATCGAAGGTTCCGACTGCTCTTGCAAGATTACCTTCAAAAACCTCATCAAAATAGTTTGGGCCGTAGAGATCCTGAAGGCTGGGGTGGGCCATCGCTACGTGGTAGCCCTCATTGTCAACGTCTACCTGGGCTTTCCAGTTGACGTCCATTTCGAAGCGCCAGGCCTTGTCGTGCGGGAGCATGTCCCCGATACGGTAAGAAGCGATCTCGTTTTCCAGCGGTGCCATTGTTTCGGCGACCGAGGGACCACCGCCCGCGAAGCGGACAAACACCATTCCATGCCAGATTTCCATCTCGATTGGCTTTAGCCCAAGCTTTGATTTGTCTATTTCGGGGAACGACTGGGGCTTTGCGACAGACCGCAACCCACCATCCAGATTGTAGCCCCATCCATGGAACGGACAGGAGATAACCTTGCCACAATTTCCCTGTTGCTGAGCGACGATGCGTGATCCGCGATGCCGGCACAGATTGTGGAAAGCGCGAATAACGCCATCGTTCCCGCGAACAACGAGGGCGCGCTCATCGGCAACATCGAAGGTCGTGAAATCACCGGAATTGGGGATCGCATTAACGTGATCGACAAGCAGCCAGTTTCGGCGGAACACCAGTTCCTTTTCGAGCTCGGTTATCTCGTCGTTATCGTAGGCCCAGGCGGGCAACCCGCCACGGCACATATTTTCCGTATTCACATGTTTAGCCGATTGATGCCGCATTTCGAGTTCATCCTCAGTGGAAGTTCATTTAATTTGGGTTTTCTGTTGCTTTGGCCCCACTCTAAACGAATGAAAGCCGTTGGTCATCCTTCTTAGAAAAACATCCCGAAGTGGCTGAGGCTGTTGAAGAACTCAGTTGTCATCGCCTTTAGAACTTGATTCCCTATTCCTGGATGTTTTGGAGAAGGAGCACGGCGATGATGGGGCCAGCAGTTGGTGGGCAGGACCGACTTTTCTATGAGTTCAATCTTGACGACCGCGCCGACACTGAACAAAACCCTTGCAAACGGGGAGCCACCCACACAGGACATCGTAAAAACGCAGACAATAGAGAATTTATTCTGGAGCGGATTAACAGCGGCGGTTTTTTAATCCTGCCCTTCAATACGCTCCATATCCTCGTCACTGAGGCCGAAGTGGTGTCCAATTTCGTGGATCAGGACGTGGCGGACAAGATGGTTCAAGTCTTCGCCGCTGTCGCTCTGGTATTCCAGAATGGGGCCGCGGTAGAGGGTGATCATATCGATGTCGTTTGCGCTCGCTGTGATGCTTTTCTGATCCAGCGACACGCCATAATACAATCCCAGCAAATCAAAAGGCGAAGACAGGCCCAGGGTGGCCTGGGTTTCACTGTCGGGGAATTCCTCGACCCGGATGACGACGTCGTCCACATGGGCGAGCAATTCGCCGGGCACGGTTTTCAGGGCCTCGGCGGCGATGGCCTCTATTTCATCCAGTGATGGTGCTTTCATGGCTTTACTTTAGCCACCAGAGGCACCACTTGGCTATCAAAGGAGAGAGCCCATGAGCGATAAACTGAACGCCACAGACAGGGACGCCGGGATCGCCAGTCTTGATGACTGGGTACTGGCCAGCGACCGGGAGGCGATTTTCAAATCCTTTAGCTTCAAGAATTTTGCTGAGGCCTTTGCCTTTATGACCCGTGTCGCCATCCAGGCCGAAAAGTGGGACCACCATCCCGAATGGTTCAACGTTTATAACCGGGTCGACATCACCCTTTCCAGCCACGATGTGGACGGCTTGTCGACGCGCGACCTCAAACTGGCGCGCTTTATCGATGGAATTTAGAGAGGTGCCATTCTAAGCGCCCCGTCCAGGCGCACCACCTCACCATTCATCATGGCGTTTGAAACCATGTGCAGGGCAAGGCTCGCGAATTCGTCAGGACGCCCAAGCCGTGACGGGAATGGCACTGACGCACCGAGCGCCTGTTGCACTTCATCAGATAAACCAAACAGCATGGGCGTGCCAAAGATACCCGGCGCAATGGCCAGAACCCTGATCCCGGAACGTGAAAATTCCCGCGCCGCCGGAAGCGTCAATGAAACGATGCCGCCTTTCGAGGCGGCGTAGGCGGCTTGCCCGATCTGGCCTTCATAAGCCGCGATTGAGGCGGTGTTGATGATCACGCCGCGCTCGCCCGTATCAAGTGGTTCCAGTTCCTTGATGGCGGCGGCGGCGAGGCGCATCATGTTGAAGGTGCCGATCAGGTTAATGTTGATGACCCGGGCGAAATCGTCCAGCGCCATCGGCCCGTCACGGCCAACAATTTTGCCGGGGGTGCCGATTCCGGCGCAATTTATCAGGATACGGGCCGGGCCGTGGGCTTCGCTTGCCGCCAGAACGGCTGCTTCAGCACTGGCCGCGTCAGATACATCACAGGCAAGCGCCAAGGCGTTCTTGCCGTACGGTTCGGCGCATTCAGTCGCGGCTTCAAGGTTGAGGTCAACAAAGGCGACCCGGGCACCGGCCTTGGCCAACGCCTCCCCTGTCGCCCGGCCAAGGCCGGAAGCGGCACCGGTAACGATGGCGGCTTGGTCCGTAACGTTCATGTCAGTCTCTCCAGATAGGGTGATAATCTCTTAACACAGGTTGGTATTATGTTCTGATATCTCCTATAAATAACAGGGATTCTGTTGGGATAGGGACCGCGCCTACATGGATATTGCGACATTACTTGGGTTGGTTATGGGAACTGGCGTCGTCATTGCCGCCATTCTGGTTGGCTCTGACCTGGTTATCTTTCTCAATCTACCGGGATTTTTGATCGTCGTCGGCGGCACCTTTGCTGCGACCCTGGTCAAGTTTCCCATTTCAAAGGTTTTTGTCGCCTTCAAGGTTGGCATGAAAGCCGCCTTCACGGTCGACCAGAACGACGCCCTCAGCCTTGTCGAAATCGCCATCAGCCTGGCCAAGAAAACCCGCAAAGGCGGTCTACTGGCGCTTGAAGGGGTCGACATCGATAACGACTTCATGAAAAAGGGAATCCAGCTTTGCGTTGACGGACTGGCGCCAGAAGTCGTCCGTAAGACCTTGACCTCTGAAATGCATCAAACGATCCGCCGCAACGAAGAAGGTTCTAAAATTTTTCGCGGCATCGGTGACGCGGCCCCGGCCTTCGGCATGATCGGCACCCTGGTCGGGCTTGTGCAGATGCTGGCCAACCTGTCAGACCCATCGTCCATTGGCCCGTCCATGGCCGTTGCCATGCTGACAACCCTATACGGGGCGGTCATCGCCAACCTGATTGCCCTGCCTATTGCCGATAAACTGGAATCGCGGGTTGCCGATGAAGAAAATATTGCGGCCCTGATTATCGACAGCGTGCTTGAAATTCAGGCCCAGACCAATCCCAATGTGCTGGGCGAGTTGCTGCAAGTTTATTTGCCCGCGCACCTGCGCGATCATCTTGGTGAAGAGGGCGGTGAGGGATAGAGCATGAGTGAGAAGAAGCCCCCCGCCGGTGCGCCTTTGTGGATGACGACATTTGCCGACCTGATGTCCCTGCTTCTGACTCTGTTCGTGTTGATGCTGACGTTCGCCAAAATGGATGTGGAGAAATACCAGCAATTGGCCGGATCCATGAAAAATGCCTTCGGTGTCCAGTATTTGAAAAAACTCGCCGGGATCATCGAAGAAGACGGTGGCCCCATGGGGGTGACGACAAAAAGCAAAGTCCCCAAGGCGGTGGTTGAATTGCAAATTGATGACACCATCGGCGAAAACAAACCCGTGGTTAAGGAAACAAAGGACAATCTGGCCGAATCCGTCAGCCAGGCCGTCGCCGATCAGATATCCCAGAAGATGGCCAATGTTGAGGAACGCGAAGGCGAGGTTATCGTCCGCTTTCCCGGCAAATTCGCCTTTCCTTCGGGTACTGAAACGCTGACATCGGAATTTCTTATCGCCCTGAACAATCTGGCCACGGTGATCAATAAAAACGAAGGCGACATTATTATTGCCGGTCACACAGACGACAGGCCGATCAAAACCACCCGCTTCCGCTCTAATTGGGATTTATCAGCGGCGCGCGCAAACTCGGTCGTCCACTATCTGCTCGAATTCACCACCGTCGAATCGTCGCGTCTTGCGGCCATGGGTTACGCCGACAGTCGCCCGCTGGTGCCCAATGACACGGAAGAAAACCGCGCACTGAACCGTCGTGTCGAGGTCATTTTCCGAAAGGCTAATTCTGCCAAGAAACCCCCGGCAGATGACGAAGGCGCGGGGCAATCACCGACAAACAACACCACAATCCCGGCTAGTCAGTAGACTTTTCGTTCTCAACCGCGGGCACCAGATTTGCCTGCACCGAGCGGAAAAGTCTCGCCTGCCGGGATTCCCGGTGGGCCGTATACAAGGCCGCGGAAAAGATGATCGCGGCACCCAGCCAGGTCCAGATATCGGGACTTTCAGCAAAAAACAGATATCCCAGGATGGCCGCAAAAATCAGCCGCGAGAAATCAAACGGCAGAACTGCCGATACGTCGGTCGCGGCAAAGGCCCGCGCCATCGCAATTTGACCGATGGTCGCGAACAGGCCAAGCGCGACAAACCACAGATAGTCAACGGGCTGGGGCGTGGACCAATGGAACAGGGCAGGGACCAGGGACATGGGGGTCATGATCATCCCCATGAACAGAACAATTGTGCTGGGCGTTTCGGTGCGGCTCAGGGATTTAATCGATAGGGCGGCCATGGACATAGACGCCGAGGCGAGAAGAACCAGACCCGCGCCAAGCCCGATATCGATTCCATCGGGGCGAACAATGACCAGTGCCCCGATCAGGCCCGCCACCGTCGCCGCCCAGCGCCGCACCCGCACCGTCTCGCCAAGAAACAGCGCCGCCCCAATGGTCGCAAAAAGCGGGGTCGTAAAGCTGAGCGCCGTCACCTCGGCAATCGGCATTAGCGAGACCGCAACGAACCAGCATAACATCGCCACCAGCCCAATGGATGAACGAAAGATGTGCATGGGTAGACGCTCGGTCTTCAACACCGAGAAGCCGACCCGAAACAGCCACGGCAGCATGAACATCAAACCAAACAGATTGCGGAAGAATGCCAACTCGAACGGATGCATTGACCCCGACATTTTGCGGATAATGGTTGTCAGGCTTGCAAAACTGGCGGCAGCAAGAATCATCCAAAGAGGCCCGCGCAAGGGACCCGAAAGATCCGGTACATCACTTTTGTGTTCAGCTGCTTGCGTCATGGGCGCCAGACTATTGCGCGTTTAGGATTCTGGCCAGCCCCGTTTCGACATGGCTGCCTTGCGTACGCGCCTCTGGCAGAACATACTCTGAAAAAATATCACCGTTTTGGAGGCATACCCTTGCAACAACCACTCTGGCAACCCGGCGAAGACCGCATCCGCAACACCAATATCAGCGCTTTTGCCCGCGCCATTGAAAAAGACTGGGGCATTAACGTCGGTGATTTTGACGGCCTTTACGAATTTTCCATAACCGAAATTGACAAGTTCTGGCTGTCGCTAAAAGATTTCGGCGGCGTCATCGCTGAAACCTGGGGTGAGAGCGTCCAGGAAAATCCCGGCCGTATGCCCGGAACCCGCTTTTTTCCCGACGCCCGTTTGAACTTCGCAGAAAACCTGTTGCGCAGGCGCGACGATACTGAAGCCCTGGTCTTTCGCGGCGAGGACAAGGTTAACCGCCGCTTGAGCTTTAGCGAACTTTACGACCAGGTCTCGCTGGTCCGGCAAGCCCTGCTTAACATGGGGGTGACGTCAGGAGACAGGGTCGGCGCTTACCTTCCCAACATGCCAGAGGCCATCATCGCGATGCTGGCGACGTCGTCGATAGGCGCTATCTGGTCGTCATGCTCGCCGGATTTTGGCGTTAAGGGTGTGCTCGACCGTTTCGGTCAGATCGAGCCTAAGGTGGTCTTCGCCGCCGAGGGCTATCACTACAACGGCAAGTCCCACGACTGTCTGGAAAAACTGGCCGACATCATCAGCGCCTTGCCCAGCGTCGAAAAAACCGTGATCGTTCCCTACACCCGCGAGGACCCTGCAATTGATTGTGTGAGGAATGCCGTCTGGCTGAGCGATTTCACAAATCCTTATCAGGCAGCTGACATCGACTTTCAACGCTTCGCCTTTAACCATCCCCTTTATATTATGTATTCTTCGGGCACCACAGGCGCACCGAAGTGCATTGTTCACGGCGCTGGCGGCTCCCTGCTGCAGCACATCAAAGAGCACCAGCTTCACTGTGACATCAAACCCGGGGACAGAGTCTTCTATTTCACCACCTGCGGCTGGATGATGTGGAACTGGCTGGTCACGGCGCTGGCCTCGCAGGCAACGCTGATCCTGTATGACGGATCGCCTTTTTATCCTGACGGCAACGTTTTGTTCGATTATGCCGACGCCGAAAAAATGACCCTGTTTGGGACATCCGCCAAATTCATCGACGCCGCCATCAAAGCCGAGCTGGAACCGGCGAAAACCCACTCCCTTGATAGTGTCCGCCTGATTTGTTCGACCGGCTCGCCGCTGGCACCCGACGCCTTCGCTTGGGTTTATGACCATATTAAAGCTGACGTGCACTTGGCTTCAATCGCCGGCGGCACTGATTTGATGGGCTGCTTTATGTTGGGCAACCCGACCGGGCCTGTCTGGAAAGGCGAAATTCAGGCCCGCGCCCTGGCCATGGCGGTTGATGTTTTCGATGATGACGGAAAACCCATTCGCGGCGACAAGGGCGAGCTTGTCTGCACCAAACCGTTTCCATCCATGCCCATCGGTTTTTACAGGGACGATGACGGCAGCAAATATCACAGCGCTTATTTCGAGCGCTTCGACAACGTTTGGTGTCACGGCGACTATGTGGAGCTGACCGAGCACGGCGGGGTAATTATCTATGGCCGCTCGGACGCCACCCTGAACCCGGGCGGCGTCAGGATCGGCACAGCTGAAATCTACCGGCAGGTCGAAAAACTTTCCCAGGTCGTCGAAGCCATCGTCATCGGCCAGCAATGGGATAACGACGTCAGGGTCGTGCTGTTCGTGGTGTTGCGTGAAGGACTGAAACTGGACGACGAACTGATCAACCTGATTCGCCTGGAAATTCGCGCCAACTGCACTCCGCGCCACGTTCCGGCCAAAGTTATTCAGGTCAGCGATATTCCGCGGACAAAATCAGGCAAAATCACCGAACTGGCGGTCCGCGATGTCATCCATAATCGCCCGGTCAAAAACAAGGAAGCCCTGGCCAACCCCGAAGCGCTGGAGCTGTTTCTGAACCTGCCGGAACTTCAGGAATAAGACGGGGTCACGTTACCTGTTGGCGCGCGTTTCCGCCAAAAGACAAAGAATTTCATACATTAATGTGGCCCCGACCAGGGCCGTGTTGCCGCTGGGGTCTGATGGCGGGGCGACCTCGACAATGTCGCCACCGATCAGGTTCAGGCCGCGCAAACCACGCAACAGGGTCTGCGCTTCAATGGTGGTGATGCCGCCGATTTCGGGGGTGCCGGTTCCAGGCGCATAAACCGGGTCGAGGCCGTCAACATCGAAAGAAATATAGGTCGGCCCGTCGCCGACAACCCGTCTGGCTTCGGCGATCACCGCCTCTACCCCGAGCTTTGTGAACTCCTCCATGAAAATAACCCGCATCCCGTTCTCAAGGGAGTAATCCCATCCTTCAGGACTGTTCTGGGCGCCGCGAATACCGATTTGAACCGTCCGCTCGCCATCCAGAAGACCGTCTTCATGGGCCCGGCGGAAGGGGGTGCCGTGCATGAATTTGGAACCCTGAAACTGATCCCAGGTATCGGTATGGGCATCAATATGAATAAGCCCCAGCGGTGCCTCTTTGGCGATCGCCTTGAAGATCGGATAAGTTACGGAATGATCGCCGCCAGCGCTTAAAGGGACAACCCCGGCGGCGTGAACACGGGCGTAGAATGCCTCGATATCACGGACAACGGCATCATGATCGAACACCCCGTCAAACGTTACATCACCGATATCGGCAATTCTGCAAAGATCATAAGGATTGATTTTGCTGACATGATGGATCGAGCGCATCATGCTTGACTGGTTGCGCATTTCACGCGGCCCGTGACGGGCCCCGGCCCTGTTGGTCACGGCCCCGTCATAGGGCACCCCGATCAGGGCAATATCAAGCCCGGCCGGGTCCGGCTGGTAGGGGGTACGCATAAAGGTCGGCACTCCCATATAGCGCGGCAGTGACATTTGGTTTTGATCAGTGGACATTGGTTTAAGCCATTCCTTCAGGAGTCAGTCATTGAACCAACCTATCGCCATTAAATCACCCCTGAAAGGATTTATCCTTGGCGACGACAGCGGCGAAGCGCGCCTCGGTTTCTTTTGCCTCGACCTTCAACCAGTCCCTGAAGGCGACAATCTTGGGGCGTTTGGCCGATGCCTTGGGGTAAACGGCGCAATAAACATGATGCCCCTCAAGATCAATATCGAAGGGTTTGATCAGCAAGCCAGCAGCCAGATCATCGACGATCAACACCGAGCGGCCCAGGGCCACACCCTCGCCGGCCACAGCCGCCTGCTGGACAAGATAGGAGTGGGAAAACGAAGGTCCGCGTGAAACATCCATGCCGCTAATCCCCGCGACCTCTGACCACACCCCCCAGTCATCGCGCATGTCGTCATGTAACAGGGGAAAGCGGACAAGATCGGCGAGACTGTTCAGGGGGCCAAATTTTTCAAGCAACGACGGGCTTAACACCGGAAACATGGTTTCCTTCATCAGCACTACTACCTCCATACCTGGATACGGGCCGGAACCATATCTGAAGGCCATGTCGAAACCGCCGGAGGTGAAATCAACGACCTGATCGGTGGTCGAGATCCGTACATCAATGTCCGGATGAAGGCTGCGGAATTTTCCAATTTTAGGGACCAGCCACGACGCCGCGATTGAATCCAGTGTACTGAGATTCAATACCCCGGCCTGATCCCGCTCGAACAAACGCTCAATGGCATCGGCAATGGTATCGAAGGCGCTGCCCAAATCCGGATACAGCGCCTGTCCCTCGTCTGTCAGCAAAAGCGAGCGGTTAACGCGGCGAAACAGGGCCAGGCCGAGGTTTTCCTCAAGCCCCTTGACCTGATGACTGATGGCCGCCTGGGTGACGTTCAGTTCGGCCGCCGCGCGGGTAAAACTGAGATGGCGGGCGGCCGCCTCAAAGGCCTTCAAAGAATTGAGCGGCGGCATACGTCGAGACATGATTCTTACCTTAAAAACTTAATGATAATGTATCGATACAATTCTAATTTTATCTGCTAACTATTTGTATTTATGTATAATTCATTAATTAATTTTATTTTTTAAATAAGTTTTTCTAATCTAAATATGAGAAAAGATCGTTTGTCGTCAAGCTTTAATAGAGATATTTGTAGGGTCATCAATTAACGATTAACCCGAAAGTCTGAAGGAGGACGCCATGACCACATCAATCCTGAAAAACCACAAGCAAGACGTGGCGACCAACGCCCTGGAGCGTATCGCCGTGTTCATCGAAACCACCCCCGACCGGCTGCTCAAGACGCTCTACTCCTGGCAGACACGAATCAGCGACCGCCGCCACTTGCGTGAACTTGATGAGCGTATGTTGGTTGATATCGGCTTAGATCGCGTAGATATTGAACGCGAAGCTGGAAAGCCTTTCTGGCAAAATTAACAAGCGAGGTCGCGTGAACATTTTTCTTCTTTACGCTGGAACCGTCCTGATCTGGGGCTCGACCTGGCTGGTCATCAAATACCAGCTGGGTCTTGTCGCGCCTGAAGTGTCGGTTACCTACCGCTTCGCGCTGGCCGCCGCCATCTTGCTGGTTTATTGCTTCGCCACATCAAAACGCATGCGTTATGGCCTTAGGGATCATCTGGGCATGGCGGCGCTCGGGTTATTTTTGTTTTCGGCCAATTATTTTGTCTTTTATCTGGCCACCTATGACCTGACCACCGGGCTGATTGCCGTGGTATTTTCCGGCATCGTCGTCACCAACATTATTTTTGGCGCTTTGTTCCTGGGAAATCCGATCAGGCCCCGCGTCGCCCTGGGCGCTGCTTTTGGCATTGCCGGACTGGCATTGGTCTTCTTGCCTGAAATCCTTACTTTCGACCTTGCCAACAAGGGTTCCCGGGGCTTGTTGCTATCCGTTGCCGGCACTCTGTTGGCATCGGTCGGCAATATGGCGTCGGCCTCCAACCAGCGCCGGGGCCTGCCCGTTGTGCAGGCTAACGCCTACGGCATGACTTACGGGACAATCTTCATGTTTGCATTCGCGCTGATCGGCGGTTCCCATTTTAATTTTGACAGCGCACCGCTTTATGTCGGCTCGCTGTTATATCTGGCCGTGTTTGGTTCGGTTTTCGGCTTCGGTTGCTACCTGACCCTGATCGGCCGCATTGGCCCTGACAAAGCGGCTTACGCAACAGTTTTATTCCCCCTTATTGCCCTTGCCCTGTCGACCGTCTTCGAGGGTTATCAATGGTCAGGCGAGGCCATCGTCGGTATGGTTCTGGTGCTTTTTGGCAATGTCCTTGTATTGAGCCGCAAACGCAGCCAAATAACTGTAGAAGCATCAGCCTGAAATTTTAGGTCCAAGCGTCATGTTGTCGTCCCTTCGCCAGAATACCACCGTTTTGATCATCACAGCCGCCGTGGTTATCAGCCTGACCATGGGCCTGCGCAGTACCTTCGGGCTTTTCCAGACACCCATTGGCCTTGATCTGGGTTTCACCCGTACTTCTTTTGGCTTCGCCATGGCCATGCAGCAGTTGCTATGGGGAATGTTTCAGCCGTTTTGCGGCATGGCCGCCGATCGGTACGGCAGTGGCCGGGTGCTGGTCATCGGCGCTTTGGCGTACATGGCCGGTCTTTTGGTGATGTCAGGATCGAGCGGCATTATCAGCTTTAATATCGGCGCCGGATGGTTGATCGGTTTTGGTTTGTCGGCGACCAGTTTCTCCGTCGTCCTTGGCGCCCTCGGCCGCATGGTTAAACCGGAAAATCAAAGCGTCGCTTTTGGCATCGCCACTGCCGGTGGATCCGTCGGTCAGTTTATCATGGCCCCCATCGGCCAGAACCTGATCGCCAGTCAGGGTTGGTCAAACGCGCTTGTCGTGATGGCCCTGATCGCCTTGTTGATGGCAGTGTCAGGATTTTTCCTGCAAAGCAAGGCTGGCGACGAAGTACGGCTCGGCGGAGCGGCGACTGAAACATCTGATCAAACCATCAAGCAGGCATTAATCGAAGCCTGGGGCGACAAAAGTTATCGTTACCTGACGCTTGGCTTTTTTGTCTGCGGCTTTCAGGTCGCCTTCATCACCATTCATCTGCCGGCCTATCTTCAAGACCTTGGTATGAACCCAGGCGTCGGCGCGACCTCGCTGGCCCTGATCGGTTTTTTCAACATCATCGGCACCTACAGCTGCGGTGTCATGGGGGCGAAATTTCCAAAACGATACCTTCTGAGCTTGCTTTATTTCCTGCGGGCGATTGTCGTGATGATTTTTCTGATCATGCCAAAGACCGACATGGCGGTTTATCTGTTCGCCTCCTCCATGGGGTTGTTGTGGCTGGGAACGGTACCGCTAACCAGTGGTGTGGTCGCCCAGATTTTCGGCCCGCGCTTTATGTCGACCTTATTTGGATTTGTCTTTTTCAGCCATCAGCTCGGCAGCTTTATCGGTGTCTGGCTGGGCGGCTATCTGTTTGATCAGACCGGCAGTTATGATGGTATCTGGTATGGTTCTGTCGGGCTCGGCATTGCCGCCGCCCTGCTGCATCTTCCGATTGTCGAACAACCATTGCAGCGGTCCAAGGCTCCAGCCTAATATCCCTAACGCGAAATAAAAGGGAAGACGATTGCTATGCGCGGTTATTTTGGCGTCGGGGTAGAAGGCATTTCCAAAGCAATGAACGTCGGTTCGATTTTTCGCACCGCCCACGCCTTTGGTGCAGGCTTTGTCTTTACCGTTCAGGCTTCATACGCGCGTGGCGAAGGCGGGCGGGCCGATACCTCAAGCGCACTGGATCATACACCGTTCTACGAATTTCCCGATCTGGCCGCCATGGTGTTGCCCGAAAAGTGCTCCCTTGTCGGCGTTGAGCTAACCCCACAATCCATTGAATTGCCAAGCTTCCATCATCCGGCCAAAGCCGCCTATATCCTTGGCCCGGAACGATCGTCCCTGTCACCGGAAATGACGGAACGCTGTGAATTTGTTATCAAGATACCAATGCAATTCTGCGTCAACGTTTCCATCGCAGCCGCCATTGTCATGTACGACCGGGTGCAAAGCCTTGGCCGTTTTCAACGCCGTCCTGAACGGCCCGGCGGCCCGGCCGAAGCCTTGCCCGATCCGGTTTTCGGAGAACCCAAATTTCGCGATCAGGCGGACAAGTTCCTGTCCAGACCGCCCCAGGATGTCCATCCGCAGGAACAAGACTGAGTCATGCCGCGTGGCGCAACCTTTCTGGCGGGAAAAAGACGTTCGCCGTTGTGCCTTTTCCAAACTCACTATCCAGCTCGAACGTTCCGCCATGCACCTCGACCAGGGCGGTCACGATGGGAAGTCCAAGTCCGGTTCCCGTGTGACCATCTTGCACATTGGGACGAGCCTGCGAGAAACGTTCCAGCACCCGCTCGATATCATTTTTGTCGATGCCAATGCCGGTATCCTTAACGTAGATGCAAAGCCTGCCATCGTCTTCCATGCGCATGCCCAGCGTCACCGTGCCACCGGCCTTGGTAAACTTGATGGCGTTGATTGTCAGGTTGGACAGGATTTGATTGAAAGCGCGGGCATCGGCAGATAGCAACGGACAACCATCCAGGGCTTCGCCTTTAAGAATAACGCCCTTTTTTTCTGCCCTTAGCCCATGCAGATGCAGACTTTGGTTGATCATGTCCCGGGGGTCGAAGGTTTCTTCCTGCATCTCCAGCTTGCCAGCTTCAATTTTGGAAAGATCAAGAACATCGGATATCAATTCAAGCAGGTGAATGCCGCTTTCATGAACATCCTTGACATATTCGCGGTACTTGTCGGAACCCAGTGGGCCAAATATTTCAGCCTGCATGGCTTCGGAAAATCCTATGATGGCGTTTAAGGGGGTGCGGAGTTCATGGCTCATATTAGCCAGAAATTCCGACTTCGCCTGATCGGCAACCTCGGCCTGTTCCTTGGCATTCCTTAAATCGAATTCCGTGCGAACCTGTTCGGCCACCTTCTCCATCAACGTGTCATTGAGTTTTAAAAGCTCCGCCGTTCTCTCGTCGACACTCTGCTCCAGTTGATGGCCGGAAACCCTCAATCGTTCAATTAGTTCAAGATTTTCATAACGAAGGGCTATGGATCTGATTTGTTGGCTATTGAGAGATCGGGCAAAGGTCGCAATGAGCAGGAAGAAGATCACACTCATGCCGGCCGCAGCCATATGCTGGCTGTCTGCCATCATTAAAAAGCTGATAATAATTCCCGTCATGGCCGGAGCCACAAAAGCAAAGAAAGCCGGCAGGAAGGACGCATTGGGAGCCAGGGCCATGGCGCTCAGGCCAAAAATGGCAATGGCCAAAATCATACCGAAATCATGGGCCCCCATCAGGAGCAGGACGACCCCTGTACCACCCCACACCAATCCGCTGACAAATGAAGTTGCCGAAAACATCAACCCCCATTTAAAGATTTCCTCAACTGGTGGATTGATGGCATGAAAGCGTTTCAGCAATAGTCCTCGTGCCACGACGACACTGATATTGAGGGCTATGAAACTGAACAAAATCCAGTCGGCGACGTTTCCATATAAAGTCGCAGCAAAGAACAGGGAAATGGCGATAAGCCGGTATTTGCCCCAGCGGCTGAAGCCGAAAAGCAATCTGATCCGGTCAGCCTGTGTAACATCCACAGGATTTGGTTGTTGATCTTCCTCGCTCAACGGCTGCTTCTGCCAAGTGAGGATGCCGCCTTCACAACACCAACCGGTTCACCCATTGCGTTTGTCACCACAGGTTCGATCAGCCCCTTCAGCACAGCCGAAATGGTTTTGTCAAAAATTCCCAATCGACCAAGGACTGCCGCCATGGCAACTTCCGATGCGCGGGTAGCACCATCGTCAATCTTCAGCGCAACACCAAGACCAAGCCCCGGCAGAATCGCCCCATACACGCCTTCCGCTCCGGTCTTGACCAGGGCCGGGCCGTAGGGACCGTTTCTTGTTGCCTCGATAACGATGGTGTCGAAGCGGCGATGACCAGCGACCATTAACGGCTGCGCAACAATAGCTGCGGTAATGCGCCGGGCCGCAGCCGCACGTTCCGTCGGTAACGAGGCGGGGCTGGCCATGCAGGCAAACCCGCGCGCCATGGCGTTAAGCGGCATGGCAATCACCGGAATGCCGCAGCCATCACAGCCCCGGGGCGCTGCAGATAGATCAATGTCAGCAATTTCCTCTAGAATGCCAAGGATTCTGCGCTGGACCGGATGGTCGGCGCTGATATAGCCCTTCGTTGGCTCGCCCATGTGCAGGGCCGTCGTGAGGAACCCGGTATGTTTACCCGAACAGTTATTGTGGGCACGGGTCAATTTTGTTTCCTTGCGTATCAGCTCTTCGTTGACCGATTTCTCAATGGAACCCATTGATCCGCATTCCAGATCAGACGCACTTAAACCAAGACGTGCAAGCCAACCCTCAACAACTTCCATATGTTCAGGGCCGGAGCTATGGGACGCACAGGCAAGAGCAAGTTCCTGTTCACTGACATCAAAATGATCGGCCGCCCCTGTTTCAACCAGGGCCAGGGACTGCATCGATTTAATGGCCGAACGTGGCAACACCGGCGCATCAACATTGCCCCATTTTTCTATGACTTTTCCTGCCCTATCGACAATCGCGATAGCACCGCGGTGATGGCTTTCCACACCATCGCCACGGGTCACTTCGACCAGTATCGGATTTTGTTCGTTGCTTTTCATAATGTGGGAACTATGTGCCATTTTTATGAGAGTCTTGGCAAGGTGGGTAAGCGGGGTTATCACTATCTTTATGAAAAAAATACTGTTTGCAATTTTTTGTCTGAGCGGGGTGGTGTTTACGACCTCCTTTGCGCAATCCCAGGATACAAACCTGATCGATGTGTTTGGTGACTGGAGCGCCTTCGCGCTCAAGCAGGATGGTGGGCCGGTCTGCTACATTGGCAGTGTTCCGATAAAATCCACTGGAAAATATAGCAAACGAGGCGATGTCCTGTTTCTGGTCACGCACCGCCCCGCTGCAAATGCCAACGGTGTCGTTAATTTTCAGTCCGGCTACACCTTTAAGCCCGGTATCGATGCTTTATTGATTATTGGCAAAACGATGTACAAATTGTTTACCGAAGGCGAGGACGCCTGGGCCTTTGATTCCAAGTCCGACATGGCCATCATAAACGCCCTGATCAGGGGTGCGCAGATGGTTGTCAAAGGCACCTCTTCACGCGGCACCGAAACCACGGATACCTTCTCCCTAAAAGGTTTTACCGCCGCCTACAAAGCCGCCAGCAAAGCCTGTAAAATATAGAAACCCTTCATTTTTCCTTGGGTTCTCTGCAAAAGCCGCTATATCAACAGCGTGATGAGCACAAACAACACCCCGAAATCGTCCCTGATTGGGCTCGATCGTAACGAGCTTACCACCGCCCTTGAGGAGATCGGTGAGAAGCCCTTTCGCGCCAAGCAGCTTTGGCACTGGATGTATTATCAGGGCGAGACCGACTTTTCCGCCATGACATCAATCGCCAAGCCCTTGCAAGCCAAATTGGCCGAACATTTCATTGTTGGACGTCCAGGTTTGAGCCGCGAGCAGACGTCCAGGGATACGGCCCGAAAATGGCTGCTCAAGTTCGATGATGGCAACGAAGCCGAAACGGTGTTCATCCCCGAAGATGGCCGCGGCGCGCTGTGCCTGTCATCGCAAATTGGCTGTACCCTGACCTGCACGTTTTGCCATACCGGCACCCAGCGCCTGGTTCGCAACCTTACGGCTGCCGAAATTGTCGGCCAGATCATGGTGGCCCGGGATTCTTACGGTGAATGGCCTTCGCCTGCAAGCGATCGACGGTTTTCCAACATCGTCATGATGGGCATGGGTGAACCGCTGTTCAATTACGACAACGTCGCCAAGGCCCTTAAAATCATTATGGATGGTGAGGGGATTTCCATATCCAAGCGCCGCATCACCCTGTCGACATCCGGCGTCGTACCGTTGATCCGCAAGTGTGGTGCCGACCTTGGTGTTAATCTGGCAATCAGTCTGCACGCCGTCAGCGATGAACTGCGTAACCGGATCATGCCGATTAACAAGAAGTACCCCTTAAAGGAACTGCTTAAAGCCTGTCGGGAATATCCCGGTTCAAACAATGCCCGTCGCATCACCTTCGAATACGTCATGCTGAAAGGCATTAACGACTCCCCCGCCGACGCCCGCGAACTGGTCCGCATGGTTAAGGGGATACCGGCCAAATTCAACCTGATTCCCTTTAACAAGTGGCCGGGTGCCGAATTTGATTGCCCTGACGCCGCCACGATCAAGCGGTTTTCCAAAATTATTAACGATGGTGGATATTCCGCCCCCATCAGGGTGCCACGCGGCCGTGATATCCTGGCCGCCTGCGGACAACTGAAATCAGCCAGCGAGCACGAGAAGCTGTCACGCCTGAAAGCGCGCCGCGAAGCCGGCCTAGAAGACGATCACCATCCCTCCTGACATCATTCTTGAACTATCGTTCTAAAAAGCGTAGTCTGCGCCATGGCCAGAACAAAAGAATTTGATACCGATGATGTCGTTGCCAAGGCGATAGATGTTTTCTGGAGCAAAGGCTTCGAGGCGACCTCAATTAGCGATCTGGTCGAAGCGATGGGCATCAACCGGGGCTCTATCTACGACACCTTCGGTGACAAGGCGGGTTTGTTCGAGTTGGTGATTCAGCGCTATCAAATCGATGCACCATCGCAACGATTACTGGATAATGCTGAAACCGGTGACCCGCGCGAGGAAATTGAGATATTTTTCAATGCCTTGCTTGAACGCAGTGATTGTCCGGAGGGACTGCGCGGATGCCTGATAACCAACTCCATCACCGAACTGGCGGCTCGCGACACGAAGATGGCGGCCCACTTCAAAGCCGGGGTCAAGCGCATGGAAGATGCCTTTTTTACCTTGATCAAACGTGGCCAGGAAACCGGCGACATTTCCCCATGGCGTGAAGCCCGCACCCTCGCCCGCTCCCTGCTGGCTTCGGCGCAAGGCCTTATCGTTGTCTCAAAAGTCGAACCCGGCAAGGAAACGCTGGCCGATATTGCCGCCACGGCACTATCTTTACTGGATTAATTTTCTTATTAGAACGTTCGTTCCATTATTTTCTTGACTCGAGCATCTCTGCTCGCCAAAATGCCCTGACATTATGGAACGCTCATTCAAATTAAGTATCAAGCAGGGAACCCGCGTCATGAGTCATTTTAAATTACACACCGCCGAGACCGCCCCCGAAGGTTCAATTGAGGGTATCAACGCCGTGCAGGGCCGTTTTGGCTTCCTGCCCAATCTGCACGCCGTCCTTGCTGGATCACCCGCCGTTCTTAAGGCCTACAATACTCTTGGCGGCCTGATGGCGACCACGTCTTTCAGCCCGGCGGAACAGCAACTGTTGTTGTTGACCATCAGTGCCGTCAATGGCTGCGAATATTGCGTCGCCGCCCACACCATGGCAGGCAAGATGGCGAAGCTGGACGAGGGCGTTATAAATGCCATTCGTGATGATGGTGAAATCGGCGACGCAAAACTTGCCGCTTTGGCCCACTTCACCCGTGCCATGGTTGAAAAGCGCGGCTTTGTTTCAGATCAGGAAATCAGTGACGTTATGGCTGCCGGTTACAACAAGGATCAGGTTCTTGAAGTGGTTATGGCAACGGCCATGAAAACAATTTCCAACTACATCAATCACTTCGCCGAAACGCCGCTGGATGATGCCTTTTCCAAGGCGATCTGGCACGCCCCAAAATCCAAGGTCGCTTGAACACTGTTCATAAGCACCTTCCCGCTCCGCGCATCCCCCCTGGCGCGGGGCGGGTCTTTTTTTCAACAAGATTAATGTTATAAGGGAACCATGACCGCATCACCCCATAGCAAGGAACTGATCCTCGTTGCCGACCCCATGTGTTCCTGGTGCTGGGGTTTTGCCCCGGCGGTCAGTTCCATTCGTCAGCGTTATGGCGACAGGCTGGCCGTCACCCTGGTTGTCGGCGGCCTGCGGGCAGGCAACGACAAGATCATGGATGATGAATCGAAAAATTACATCCGCCATCACTGGCAGGAGGTCAACAAGGCGTCGGGCCAGCCCTTCGATTTTGATTTCTTCGAGCGTGACGACTTTATCTACGACACCGAACCGGCATGCCGGGCCTGCGTCACCGTGCGCGGCATCAAGCCCGAGGCGACCCTTAACTACCTGGAATTGTTGCACCGCAGTTTCTACGCCAACAATCAGGATATTACCGATACTTCCGTGCTCACCTCCCTCGCTGTCAGTCTTGGCATCGACGCTGAGCACTTTACTGCCGTCTTCCAGTCCGAAGAGGCGCGCGCCGCCACCTATGATGATTTTCAGGTCGCCCGCAATCTGGGTGTCACCGGCTTTCCGACCATCGTCGCCGTCGACAAGCCACCAAATGAAGACGGCGAGAGCCAATTCGCTTACCTGACGGTTGGCTACCGGCCTTTCGAAGCACTGGAGCCGATTCTCGAAGAATGGATGGCGGCTTAAGATATCTTGCTCCCCAGCCGCATTTGCCTATACTGCGCGCCCATTGAAATCCCTTTTTCTTGAAGGTTAAAAGCACATGAGCGCCGCTATTAAAAAAGTTGTCCTGGCCTACTCCGGTGGGCTCGATACCTCCGTCATTCTGCGCTGGTTGCAGGACACCTACAATTGCGAGGTCGTCACCTTTACCGCCGACCTGGGCCAGGGCGAGGAAGTCGAACCGGCCCGGGCCAAGGCCGAGATGATGGGCATCAAGGAAATTTACATTGAAGACCTGCGCGAAGAGTTCGTCCGCGATTATGTTTTTCCGATGTTTCGCGCCAATGCGCTTTATGAAGGAAGCTATCTGCTGGGCACCTCCATCGCCCGCCCGCTGATCGCCAAACGCCAGATCGAAATTGCCGCCGAGGTTGGCGCCGATGCCGTTTCCCACGGCGCCACCGGCAAGGGCAATGACCAGGTTCGCTTCGAGCTTGGATATTACGCGCTAAATCCGGATATCAAGATTATCGCTCCGTGGCGCGAATGGGATTTGAATTCCCGCACCAAGTTGATTGAATACGCGGGCCTGCATCAGATTCCAATCCCCAAGGACAAGCAGGGCGAGCCACCCTATTCGGCTGACGCCAATCTTTTGCATATTTCATGTGAAGGCAAGGCGCTGGAAGATCCGTGGATCGAAGCGCCCGAAGACGTTTACACCCGTTCGGTCTCGCCCGAAGCCGCGCCCGACAAGCCGACCTATATCGAGATGGAATTCGAGCACGGCGACCCGGTCGCCATAAACGGCGAAAAATTAAGTCCGGCCCAGCTTCTGACCAAGCTCAACAAATTGGGTGGCGACAACGGCATCGGCAGGAAAGATATCGTCGAGAACCGCTTCGTCGGCATGAAGTCGCGCGGCATTTACGAAACCCCCGGCGGCACCATCCTGCTTGAAGCTCGTCGTGGTATGGAAAGCATCACCCTGGATCGCAACGCGGCCCACCTGAAAGACGAAATGATGCCCCGTTACGCCGAATGCATCTACAACGGTTTCTGGTTCGCGCCCGAACGGATCATGATGCAGGCGGCCATCGATAAAGCCTCCGAAGTGGTCACCGGCACCGTCAGGGTCAAGCTTTACAAGGGCACCGTCGCCGTCGTCGGCCGAAAATCCCCCATGAGCCTGTACGACGAAGCCATCGTCACGTTTGAAGAAGACGACGTCTACGACCAACGCGACGCCGAAGGCTTCATCAAGCTGAATGCGCTTCGCTTAAGGTTGGGCAAGCGGTTGAAGGGCTAAG
>JACNJU010000154.1:0-36998 GCA_014382375.1 Rhodospirillaceae bacterium | reverse complement strand
GGCTAAGCCAGCTTCTCCTTGAAAAATGCCACCGTCCGGCTCCACGCCAGTTCCGCCTGGGTTTTGTCGTAACGCGGGGTGGTGTCGTTGTGGAAGCCGTGGTTGACGCCCGGGTAGATGTGGGCGGTGTATTCCTTGCCCTCGGCTTTGAGGGCCGCCTCATAGTCGGGCCAGCCTTTGTTGATACGGGTGTCCAGTTCTGCGTAGTGCAGAAGCAACGGCGCCTTGATCCACGAGACATCTGCTGCGGCTGGCTGGCTTCCATAAAAAGGCACCGAGGCGGCAAGCTCCGGCAACCGAACAGCCATGGCATTACAGACACCGCCGCCGTAGCAGAAGCCGACCACGCCAACTTTGCCGTTAGACTGCGGGTGCGCTTTCAAATGCTCGAACGCGGCGACAAAATCTTCTTCCAGCTTGCCCTTGTCGAGCTGCTTTTGCATGGCCTTGCCTTCGTCATCCGTTCCCGGATAGCCGCCCAACGGGGTCAGGCCATCCGGTGCCAGGGCGGTAAAACCGGCAACCGCGACGCGGCGGGCGACATCGGCAATATAAGGGTTAAGACCACGGTTTTCATGAACGACGACGACACCACCGCGCTTGCCGCCACCGGCGGGGCGCACCAGGTATCCATTGATAGCGCCGTGACCATCGGGAGAAGCGTAGGAAATATTTTCTGGCTGAATTCTTTTGTCGTTTTCTTCGACCTGATTGGCCAGGGCATAGTCGGGTGACAATATTTTCAAGAGTCCTGCAGCGCTGATCCCGCCGGCGGCAAACTTTGCCGCCTTGTTCAGAAATTCCCTGCGCTCGATCAAGCCATGGGCGTAGCGGTCATAAATGTCGAGCAATTCCTGATCGAAATTGCCAGCGGTCAAACGCGTCATGATATTCCCTCCCCTTATATAAAACTGACAAAAAGGTAATGGAGTTTTTCAAAGGGTTCAAATCACATCACAGTGAAGTCACCAGCTCCGGGGAAAAATTTGATTTTCGCTTAAAGCCCCCGTCATTTATGGTCGTGGGCAGGGAGATTTAAATTTTGATCAAGGTTCTTTTCATTTGTCTGGGAAACATCTGTCGCTCACCAACCGGCGAAGGTGTTTTTGACGCCCTTATTAAAAGCGAGGGCTTGGGCGACCTGATCTCAGTCGATTCAGCCGGCACCGCGGCCTACCATGTTGGCGAGCCGCCGGACTCGCGCTCGCAAGCCGCCGCCCTGAGACGTGGTATTGATATGAGCCACCAGAAAGCGCGGCGGGTACGGGCCGATGATTTTGTTGAATTCGATTACCTGATGGCCATGGACCACGACAACTTGAACAACCTGCTTGCCATCTGTCCACCCGGTCTTGAACACAAAATTCACCTGATGCTGGATTTTGCCGAAGGCGTAGAGGAGCGAAGCGTGCCCGATCCTTACTATACAGGCGGCAACGGTTTCGAGGTTGTCCTCGACCTTATCGAGAACGCCTCACAAGGCTTGCTTGGCGACATTCGCGACAAGCATCTTTGAGTTTCTGGCAAAACAGCCGCCACTGGACTATACTTTAAGGCAGCATGTTTGAGACATTGAGCACGTCTGCAATCGCAGTGGTGGCTCTGCTGGCAAAAACAATAGCAACAGGCGTACCCCCGGTGGCATTCATCACCACAACGCTTCCAGACATTCCGGATGGTGCGTTTGTGCTTGCCCTGCATGGGGGGGTTGACCAAGATGCTCCAAACAGCGACCAGCTTAAGGCGCGGCAGGACGTGCGCATACGGATCAAAGAGCAGCCACAAACAAGCCGCATTATCCAACACCATCAACAGGAGCAAAGCATCAAGGAAAAATATCCGGCCCTGCAAAGTTATTACAGATCCCTGGCCCGCCGCATCTTACGGACCCAGAAAGACCGCATCGCCGCACCTGAAGACCCTTCCCTTCCTTAAAGCCTGATGCAAGATCACCTACGCAAAACAATCGAAAAGATTGCCGGTGCCGGGATCACCAGCATACGGACTTTAAGCGGTGGCTGCGTCGGTGATGTCTGCAAAGTAAACTTAAACAACAGGGAAAGCCTTGTTGCCAAAGTCGGCGATACGGGAAGCGGCCTCGCCATTGAAGGCCTGATGCTGCAATACCTGGCCGATCATTCAGAATTACCGGTACCGGCTGTGCTGCACAGCGATGACGGCTTGCTGTTGATGACTTTTATTGACGGTGCTGGACAAATGAATACGAATGCTGAAATCCATGCCGCCGACCTTGTCGCCTCCCTGCACGGGGTAAGCGCCAAAAGTTATGGCTTTGATTTTGACACCGTTATCGGCGGCCTTCATCAACCCAACCCACAAACCGGAAACTGGCTCGAATTCTTCGCCGCACACCGGCTAATCGAAATGGCCAGTCAGGGGGTGATCGCAGGACGCCTGCCCGGCGAGATGATGAAACGTATTGAAGCCTTCGCCGGTAAGCTCGACAGGTGGCTTGTCGAACCCGCCCGGCCCTCCCTTATCCATGGCGATATGTGGGGCGGCAACGTGCTCGCCGCAAACGGAGCTATCACCGGCTTCATTGATCCGGCTATTTATTTTGCCGACCCGGAAATCGAACTCGCCTTCACCACCTTGTTCTCAACCTTCGGCGATGCTTTCTTCTCGCGCTACAAGGAACACCGTCCCATTGCACCTGGCTTTTTTGAGGAGCGGCGGGATCTTTATAACCTGTATCCACTGCTCGTCCATGTGCGCCTGTTCGGCGGTTCCTACGTTGGTTCTGTCGATGGAATTTTAAGAAAGTTCGGCTTCTAGAACAGGTTCATAGGCCAGTGCATATTCCGCAAGGGATTCATAATGAGCGCCGTTGTGACCCAGATGACTCCTGAAAAGCACAAAGTGATCAACCGTGAACGGCGGCGATTTAAAACCGCCATGATCGGCCAGCCAGGCGGCGGCTTTCCCCTTAGGGGATTTTCTGACACGGGCCAGGGTAATGTGCGGGGTGAATTTTCGGCGTTCGGGCGCAAGCCCGCTTTGAACCAAAGCCCGTTCGACCTTGCCATGAAGATGAGACAGGGCCGGCTCGCCTGGTACTGCAGCCCAAATTGTGTGGACCATATGGGCGCGGCCGAAGGCCTCAACCCCCGCCAATGAAATTTCAAATGCGGGGCTATCAATGCTGCTAAGGGCATCATTGATATCAGCGGCCTGAACCTCGTCGACCTCGCCAATAAAACGCAGCGTCAGATGCATGTTCTCAGGGCTGATCCAGTGTGCCCCTTCCAGGCCACCAGAAAGGCTATGCAGGTGCTGGCGCACATCCTGGGCAAGCGGGATTCCGACGAACAGGCGAATCATGCGAGGTATCCTAAATTCATATTTCCACGCTCGTTATTCTAACCGCTTCGAGCCACCTTCACCATTGTGAATGGTTGATGAACAACAAGTTCAGAGTCAATTCAGCAGGCTGCCGCTAGTCTGTAAAAACGATAAAGGAACTCTCAAAACGGCGGCCCGTTTGCCCCTCCCTGGCGGGCCGCCACCTCTCTTAAGTTTCTTGGAAGCAGTCTGCAATCCCCAAAGCAGACCGCTTCTTTTTTTTAGGAAATCAGGGTCAACACGCCGGTGTATCCGTAAAGACGATTATGGGAAATCTCGCCGTTGCCAAAAAAACCAACCAGCGGCACATTACCGAAAATATCCATGATTATCTCAAGCTCCCGCTCCCCCGCGCCGAACATCGAAGGGCCGCGCCCGACGCAACTGTAATAAAGGGCGGCACCCGGCGGTTTATCAAGGCGTCCTTTGAGGTGTTCGAGCCGGTTTCGCAGGTCTGTTTCTGCGCTAACCGGGTCGCGGCGCACGAACAGCAAGCGCCCGCCTGACTGAACCTGCTCGCCAATGGCCAACCAGCCCCGATCAGGATCAATGCCGACCAGGGCCCGAACCAGATAGTCCCCGGTATCTGAACCCTCAATGGGAAGGGCAGCATGGACCAGCCCCGCCACTTGTCCCAGATCTTCAGCCAGCTCTTCGCCAATATCCTCAATGAACACGTCCAGGGCAGGGCGGCCATCAAGCCCGATGATGATGTTGTCAATACAATCAGAAATAAGATGGCTTTCCGATATCGGTATGCAGCCTTGAGAAAGGGCCGTGACAACATCAAGGCCGGGCGCAAACATGACCCCTGACAGGCCGTCTTTGATGACACGCTCGGCAACCTGATAAAATGGCCCTGATGCTGCTGATGATGACAGGCCGCCAACCAGAAATCCCGTGGTCGCATTCGCCAGTTCCTCGATCAGTTCTGGAACAAGGGAATTGGACGGATCACCGTGAACGACGCCAAAATAAGCTGCTTTGTCTTTAATCCAGGTGAGCGCCTTTTTCGGTAATTCGCCAATATCATTTTCCAAAGGTGGTAAAATCTGGAAGCTGTCCGCCGGTAACGCCATTGCCATAACTGCAAGGGCGGGTTGATCAAAATATTCCCCGCCTCCTTCCTGGGAAATAGCGCAAATACCCATTCCAATGCTGCCAACCCAGTGCTCAATACCCGATTTCTGTCTTAAGTAAGTCAGGATCGATGGCAGATCGTCAGCCAGAGGGTCGGTGGCGTAAATGAAGCCGAGATTGAAATCCCCGGCCCCTCGGGCAAGGCCGTCGGCGCAAACTTTTGCGGCGTGGGCCCAGTCATCAGCCTGTGTGTGAACAACCTTGAAGGCGGACATTTATTTTTTTATCCCCTGAATCATCTCTTTGACAAAGGGAAGGATGCCTTTGGTAACAACCCTTACCCCACGAGCGTTTGGATGGATAGTGTCGTCCTGATTGAGATCGGCAATAGCGGCGACACCCTCAAGAAAAAACGGATAAAACGGAACGTCATGCTTTTTGGCCAGCCGGGGATAGATGGCCGCAAACTCGTGGCCATAGTCTTCCCCCAGATTTGGTGGTGCGCGCATACCAGTCAACAACATCGCCAGTCCCCGTTGCTTCAACTTGCCCAAAATTGCATCCAGGTTTTTAAACGTTTCTCCCGGATCAAGTCCACGCAGACCATCGTTTGCACCCAATTCAATGATAACCGCGTCGACCCTTTCGGACAACGCCCACTCCAACCGGGACAAGCCGCCAGCAGATGTATCGCCTGAAACACCGGCGTTTATGACCACGGCATCAATGCCATCGTCATTGAGGGCGCGCTGCAACTGGTTTGGAAATGCGTCCGCTTGCAGCAAGCCGTAACCGGCGCTGAGACTGTCCCCCAGGGCCATAATTCGGACCGGATCGGAAGCTAGTATCGGGGCCGGTAAAGAAAAAGTGAGCAGTACAATTAGTATCAGCGCATTGACTTTGTCGCTGACCTCGCCATAACGGAAGCGGAAAAACTTAAGGAACATCATGACAGAGCATACCGATACGGCCATTGAATTAAAACTGGTTGAACTTAGCCTGACCAGCAATGCAGGCGAGGTCAACATCCTGCGCGGGATTGATCTGTCTATCAAGGCGGGAGAAACCATCGGCGTCATCGGCCCCAGCGGTTCTGGCAAGACCTCCATGTTGATGGTTATTGCTGGTCTTGAAAAAGTGACCCGCGGTGAAATCACCATCGCCGGGCACGACCTGAACGCCATGAACGAAGACCAACTTGCCCTGTTTCGACAGAACCATGTCGGCATTGTCTTTCAGGACTTTCATCTGGTGCCAACCATGACCGCATTGGAAAACGCCGCCATGCCCCTTGAGTTTGCCGGGCGCTCCGATTCTTTTGAGCGTGCCCGCGCCGAGCTTGACGCCGTCGGCCTGAGCCACCGAATTGATCACTATCCGGGCCAGCTTTCAGGTGGCGAGCAACAACGGGTGGCGCTGGCTCGCGCCTTCGCACCCGAACCGACCATTCTTTTGGCCGATGAACCGACCGGCAATCTGGATGGTGATACGGGCCATAAAGTTATGGATTTACTGTTCAACCTGAAAGAGCGCTGCAACACGACAATGATGCTGGTCACCCATCAGCCGGAGCTGGCCGAACGCTGCGGCCGGACCATTGCCATGCTGGACGGGAAAATATCTTATGAGGGTTAGCGCGCAGTGGGCACTGGCATGGACGTTGGCGCGTAGAGAGTTGCGTGCGGGCTTGACCGGCTTTCGCATTTTTCTCGCCTGTCTGGGCGTCGGCGTCGCCGCCATTGCCGCCGTCGGCACGATCAGCGCCTCGGTCACCGCCGGTCTGAACAATAATGCCAAAAATATTCTCGGCGGCGATATTGACCTGCGTTTCCATAACCACGCTAACACTGAAAAACAGGATCACTACCTTACTGAGCAGACCCGGGCGCTTTCAAAAACGTTGGAGTTACGCGCCATGGCTGCCCCGCTTGAAGGAACGGGCGCGGGCAAGCGTGGGCGTTCCTTGATCGAACTGAAAAGCGTCGATGACGCCTACCCCTTGATCGGTGAAATGGAATTGTCCCCGGCGCTGGCCTTAGATGAGGCGCTGGCCAAACAGAGCGATGACCGTTTCGGCGCTGTCGCCGACGCCAATTTACTGAAAAGGCTGGGGCTCGATTTGGGTGGCCAGGTCAAAGTCGGCGATGCGACCTTTAGCATCACCGCCATCATTAAAAGCGAGCCCGACCGGGTCGCCAGTGTCCTTAGTTTCGGACCCCGCCTGATGGTATCCATGGCGGCGTTAGAGCAAACAGGGCTGATCAGACCGGGCTCGCAAGCCCATTTCCATACCCGTGTGCTGTTGCCCACGGGAGTCGATCCCGCCGCCTGGCGCGAAGATCTGAACGACGTTTTCCCGAAGGCCGGTTGGCGGGTCCGCGAGCCAAATGAGGCAGCGCCGGGTATTCGCCGTTTCATCGACCGAATGACGCTTTTCCTGAGCTTTGTCGGCCTGACCGCTTTGCTGGTTGGCGGCATCGGGGTGACAAATGCGGTTGGCGGTTATCTGGATGGCAAAACCGCAACCATCGCCACCTTCAAATGCGTCGGCGCACCGGGAGCCCTTGTTTTCAGGATTTATCTTCTTCAGGTGATGGTTTTGAGTGTGCTCGGGATCGGGATCGGGTTGATATTCGGCGGCATCATTCCGGCTGTTGGTCTGGCAGCCGTTGCAAACCAGATGCCCGTCGCCCCGGATATCGATTTTTACCCAAAGCCACTGGCGCTGGCCGCAATCTTCGGTTTGCTGACAGCCCTTACCTTTGCCATGTGGCCACTGGGGCGGGCCCGGGAAATCCCGGCGGCGACCCTGTTTCGTGACGCCATTGCGCCGTCAAACCTGAAACCCGGCCGCGCCGCCATGATCGCCGCCATCGCAGGTGTTGCGGCACTTGCCGGATTAACAATCCTGAGCGCCAGTGATCGTTATTTTTCCTATTGGTTCGTGGGTGGTGCGCTGGTCACGGTTGGTTTGTTGCGGCTGGGGGCGGCGCTTCTGGTTAAATGGACAGTCCGAATTAAAAGCCCTAAAAACGCCGAACTGCGGCTAGCCCTGGCCAATATCCACCGGCCCGGCTCCAACGCCCCCAGCGTCGTTTTATCACTGGGGTTGGGCCTGTCGGTGCTGGTTGCCGTCGCCCTTATTCAGGGGAATTTGAACTATCAGGTCAACGAACGCCTGCCTGAAGAAGCACCGGCATTTTTTTTCATCGACATCCAGCCGGGGCAAGTCGCGACCTTTGATGACACGGTAACCGGGATAGCAGGGACAAAGGGCTTCCGGCGGATGCCCAGCCTGCGCGGCCGGATTGTCAAAATCGATGGCGTCCCGGTCGAAAAAGCCACCGTCGCACCGGAATCGCAATGGGCCATAAATGGTGACCGGGCGTTGACGTCGTCGGCCAATCCGACCGAGGGCTCAAAAATTATCAAGGGGGAATGGTGGGATGAGAATTATTCAGGGCCGCCGGTGATTTCCCTGGACGCCGGACTGGCCAAGGGATTTGGCATTGATGTTGGCGACACCTTGACGCTCAATGTGCTGGGCCGCGAAATTGAAGGCACGATCATGTCCCTGCGCGAAATCGACTGGCGATCCCTGCGCTTCGACTTCGCCATCATTCTGGCGCCGGGACCGCTGGAGGGTGCCCCCCATACCCATATCGCCGCCGTTGAAGCGCCAGCAGACATCGAGGAAGAACTGGAAGATGCCGTCTCAAGCCGCTTTGCCAACATCACCTCGATCCGTGTGCGCGAAGCCCTTGAAGCGGCCGCCCATATTCTGGAAGGCATCGGCCAGGCGGTGCAGGGCACCTCGCTGATCACGATCATTGCCGGTTCACTGGTGCTCGCCGGAACCCTCGCCGCAGGCCAGCGCCGCCGTATTTATGATGCGGTTATTTTCAAGGTTCTGGGGGCGACACGGGGCCGCCTGCTTAAGGCCTTCGCCTTTGAATACGGCATTTTAGGCATTGCCACGGGTGTTATTTCCGCCGCTATCGGTACATTGACAGCCTGGGCGGTAATGGTTTTTCTGATGCGCGCCGGTTGGATTTTCCTGCCTGAAGTGGTCGCCAGCACCGTTGCCATCTGCCTGTTTGTGACCGTTGTCGCCGGATACCTTGGCACCTGGAAAGCGCTTGGGGAAACGGCCTCGACCCACTTACGCAATAAATAACCTGTTACGTTTTGTTACAAGCATCACCTTGATTTCGAGCGCTATTCTGCCATATTAAGCGAAGATTGTTTTTTACAGCAAATGAGGTTTTTCATGGCTTCCGATCCCAACGGCAAATTTACATTGGGCACCCATGCAGTCGGCGGTGCCCAGACCGACGCAAGCGTCGAAATTGATGCCGGTCTGCGCGAGTATATGCTCCGGGTTTATAACTACATGGCTTCAGGGCTTGCCCTGACGGGCATCATTGCCTATTTCAGCGCTAACACGCCGGCAATCCTTAACCTGCTGTATGCAACCGGCCCCGATGGCATGCTTCAGCCGACCGGACTTGCCTGGATTGCCATGCTGTCGCCATTCGCCTTCATTCTGGCGCTGTCATTCGGCATCAACAAGATGCAGGCATCGACCGCACAGGCCGTATTCTGGGCCTTTGCCGCTGTGATGGGCCTTTCCCTGGCCAATATTTTCCTTGTCTACACCGGTGCCTCGGTGACCAGGGTGTTCTTCATTACCGCCGGAACCTTCGCCGGGATGAGCCTGTATGGCTACACCACCAAGCGCGACCTGACAGGCATGGGATCGTTCCTGATGATGGGCCTGATTGGCCTGATCATCGCCATGGTCGTCAACATGTTCATGCAATCATCGGCCATGCACTTCGTTATTTCGGTGCTCGGCGTGTTGATCTTCGTCGGCCTGACCGCCTATGACACCCAGAAAATCAAATCCATATACATGGAAGCCGATAGCGCGGCCGTGATGACCAAAAAGGCCATTATGGGCGCACTGACCCTGTATCTGGACTTCATCAACCTGTTTCTCATGTTGTTGAGATTGTTCGGGGAGAGAAAGTAAGCTTTAAGGTTCAAGCCCCTCAAGGGCCGGGCGTTCGCTCCGCTCTCTTGGCTGGGCCTTAGGAAGTCAAAATAAAAATGGCGACAGGAGTATATCCTGTCGCCATTAATTCTTGGTTCACCAAGCCCGCGACTGCGGGCCGCCGTTTATGCGGCGAGCCAAGGGGTCGGAGACCCCGCCCGGCGTCTGAGGAGCTTATTTTATGCCGCCCCACGCTTGAGATGGTCCATGGCCTCGTTTAGCTGGCTCATACGATCATGGTCGCCATGGCCGCTGTCGGGGTGATGGATACTGGCCAGGGTACGGAAGCGGGATTTCATGGATTTTCCATCGGGCAGACTGCCCGGAGGAAAGCCAAGAATATGAAGGGCGTCGTTGCGGTTTTTAATGCCTTGGGGCAGGGGCTCGAAGGACAGTGCGGAGATAATAGAGCGCAACCGGGTCAGTTCTTCACGGGCCTCATGCATCAGGCTTTCATCAACAACCGGCGCTGCTTGTTGTTCGATGCCGCCATTGAGACTGATATCAACAGCCCCTTTATCAATAGACAGCGCCACACCCAAGGCCCGGCGCAGTGTTACAGCGTCATAGCCGGGCGCCATACGCACCTGCAGGCGGGGTTTGCGTTGCCAGGGCTTGCCCTTGGCAGCGCCGGATTTCAGAACAACGATTTCACGGTCACCAGCCAGTGGGCCGCCGGGGTCGGGAAAATCGGAAATTTCTTCGGCGCTGACAACCAGAACCACCGAACGGGCCAGATCGGCGACATTGACCCGGCGTTTGTCGGCCAGAGCCATCACCGCGTCACGAAAATCACTTGAACAGGGAATCGTATAGGAGTGCTTGCGGTTTGGAGCAGCTTTGGCAGTCATCTTCACATCAATCCTGTTGGCGGGACAGGCCCGGTAATCAGCCCCGCAATATGAACAGATTATGGTTAACGATTCGTTGATAAAGCGGCTTTGTGGTGGCTCCCAAGGCTGGTCATTCCGGCAAGATTAGGGAAAATTCAGGGTTTTCCCATTTTACTGCCAAAGAGACCCCATGGTGGCCTCAAAACAAGACAGCGGGTGGCCATTTAGCACCACCAGGAGACCCACACCCCGTCTGACTGTCCTGCTTCCGGCTCGTCGTAACTGCATATGTTGTTGTTTTCCCTTTCCCTGGGGAAAGTGTTAAAGCAATCTTTATAAATCGATCAGTCTTCTGTAATGCATTGTAAATAAACATTTTTTGAGTGGCAAAAAGCAAGGGAAATAACAAATTTTGCGAGCAACAAGACCCTTGCTGGTATTTTTCAGGCTAAAACTAACCCCGTTCCGACCATTCGCGGTCCGCCAGAACCTGGTCACGACGGCCCGCCGCCGTTTATTGAGAAAGTGATACGAAGTTTTCAGACTAGGCCAATGGGAAAGTCCGCAACACGCCTTTAAGAGAAAATGTCTCCTTTCGACTGTCTCTCTCCGGAAGGGCCAGAAAGGATTTCCCGAAGCAAAAATATTTTCTGATCACAAGCGCCATAAAATTATTGTTTAAGTGAAGTGAATTTATTTTTTGACAGTTGCGGTATTTTTCCATGGCCGAAATCAATCATCTATGGCCATAAAACCTGAACCGCCGCAGATCCTTAAAATGCCCCCCAAGGTGGGCTCGTATGGCCACGGAACTGACCACCCCCACGGGCTTGTTCGGATACAAAAGCCATTCTTAAACAGATCGACAAAAATGTAATTTCTTACTATTTATCAATGTAGTACGGTATCGAAATGATCTTTTTCACTTTATTTTGTGATCTGACACGCCTAACTCCCCGCTCTTAAAACGCCCGCCGACAAGCCTTTCTTTTTAAACCCCGGTGAAGCCCGCCAAATGGCGCTTGTTTCGTTCAGCCAATGGGGCAATGGCACCGGCAAGCCAGCCTGTCGAGGGGGAAGGTCCGACAATGGTTTCAAACCCGCGAAGCGCCATCACCGCATCGCCACAACACATTATTGCGGTTCCGGTGCTGCCCAGCGATTCGGAAACCCAACGGTTCTCCTTAATTTTGAAACTACCTGTGGACGTTATCAAAACAATGATTACATATTAGGTTCAGAATTTTAAGGATCGGAGAGATTGATGGAAAAAGCGACATTTGGCGCAGGCTGCTTCTGGGGAGTCGAAGTGGCGTTTCGAAGCCTTGAAGGCGTTAAATCCACAGCCGTCGGTTATCTGGGCGGCACCTTGAAAGACCCGACTTACCGGGACGTCTGCAGCGGCCAGACCGGCCACGCAGAAGTCGTTGAAGTGACATTCGATCCGGCTGTTGTCGATTACCAGAACCTGCTTGACCTGTTCTGGGCCTGTCATGATCCGACGACCCTGAACCGTCAAGGCCCGGATATCGGCAGTCAATACCGCTCGGCGATCTTTTTTCATGGACCGGAACAAAAAGCCAAGGCAGAAGCCTCTATAGCCGCCCATACACAAGCAGCCACCTATCCCAACCCCATCGTCACGGAAGTCACGGCTGCCTCAACCTTTTACGCGGCCGAGGATTATCATCAGCAATATTTGGAGAAACGCGGCATGGCGAGCTGCCATATCCCCTGATTCATACTAGCCCGGAAATGCTCTAGCCGCGTACCACACTTGTCATGAAGGTATCCTTGTCACTTTCCAGCTCGAAAAGCACTTTCACCGCCTTCTTGAACGGATCACTTCCGACCGCCTCAATACCGACGGACCATTTGCCATAACAGTGATCACGTAACCAGTCATACAAAACAGCCAGCGGCTCGCTGGTTTTATAATAAACCCCGAAAGGCAGACCGCGGCGATCAGCGGCCTGGCGTCTGTTGCCACTGCGACGCTCATCACCTGTCCAGGGCGCAATGGCAGAACGCCGGTCGGCATGCGCACGCCGGTCGCTGCCTTTTCGTTTAAGGTGTTTGTCTTCGGGAATTTTTTCGACCAACAAGTGCTCCTTTATTTAAGGAGTTCTAATACTAGTCACTTTTCTCGGCACCTTCCAGCAGGCCTTCGGAAATTTGCAAATTTATATTGATCAGCGTTGTCAGGGCGTGCTCTGTGATGGCGCTACCCTGCTTGCGGGTGGTAGAGACGACATACTTGGAAAGCCGAACCAGGTTTTTCTTCACATCATCGGGTAAACTGTTGGCGGGTTGGGTAATTGTCGCTCGGATGGCGACCCAAAGGTCCATATTATTGCTCAATGCCGCCTCAAGCACGCTCACCTCACTACCGTCCTGCCCGGGACGGGCCTGGTCAAGCATCACCGCCGCCTCCATCAGGCAGTAGGCGTCTTCTTCCTGCGCGCGCAATTCCTCAGCCGTCATCGGTCAGCCCTCCAACACAATACATCTATTTATATCGTGATCGGATGAAGACATTACTAACGCCGGCATCAATTCATATGAACCGTTTAGCAGTATTTTTCAGGCCCCGCCCATTGCGGTACAGAGTACCTGTCACCATGGGCCCAGCCGACGGGCAACTGATCATTGATCGCCCTTAGGTCCGCAGCACTGAGCGATAAGTCAGCGCCTTTGGCAAGCTCCCTCAGGTGATCGGTGGAACGGGTGCCGGGAATGGGCAGAATGTGCTCGCCCTGATGCAGGACCCAGGCGATGGCAAGGGATGATGCCTTATGTCCCATATCCCGGGCCAGGGCGCGAAAACCCTTGGTGGCTTCCACATTGCGGCTCAAATTGGGTTCAATAAAGCGCGGATTGTTTTTCAGAAACGGGAAGGTCTGCGCTTTTTCAGCCGAATGCGGACTGTCAGTCAGCAAACTTCTGCCCACCGGGCTGAAGGCAACAAGCGTCGTTCCCAGTTCGGCGGTTTTTTGCAAAAGTCCCAATTCCGGATAGCGTGTCGAGAGTGAGTATTCAGATTGCACGGCACCTACCGGGTGAACGGTGGCGGCGAGGGCGAGGGATGTCGGGGCGATTTCGGAAAATCCGAATTGTTTGATTTTACCGGCGGCGATAAAACCGGCCAGGGTTCCCGCGACCTCTTCAATGGGCCGCTCCTGCTCCCTGCGGTGGACGTAAAATAACTCAACATGATCGACGCCCATGCGTTTCAAGGATTTGTCGAGCTCCGCCTCAAGGTGCTCCGGGCTGTTGTCATAATCTTTGCCCTCACCACCACGACAGATACCGGCCTTGGTGGCGATTTTGAACAGCTCGTGACGACTCGGCCCCTGCTGGCCAAGAAATGACCCGATGCGCTCTTCTGAAATACCCTGACCATAGACGTTGGAGGTATCGATATGATCGATGCCCAGATCCAGGGCGGTGTTGAGAATGGCGTGGGATTTTTCCGTGTCTGTGGGGCCGTAAAAATCAGCAAACGACATCGCGCCGATGCCAAGGGCCGAAACAACCGTTCCCACGCTGCCAAGTTTTCGCTTCTCCATATCAGCTCCTTAAAAAATCCGCCCCATCAAGGTCAACAGGGTATCTATCTTCTGGAGACTGAAAAAACAAGGGCCTGAGTCTCAGGCCGCCCGTTTCCGGGACGGCGGCTGACACATAACCAGGTGTTCGCCAATGGCGGCATAAACCTTCGCCGGATGGGTCAGGGGCAACATATGACCGGCGTTCGCAATTGTTCGGTGGCGGGCATCAGGTATTGTCTCTGCCAGCATACGGGTGATCTGGCGGGCCGGTTTTGGCGAGTTGGTTCCGCACAGAACCAGCGTCGGAACTGTAATACCAGCGTAGGCCGTAATCGACGTCGCTTCGCCCAGTGTGGCGCTGAAATCAACCGGCAACATGGCTGCATTGCGGGCTAGTTTTAAACGTTGATCCTGATCCAACCCCGCCCAGGTTCCATCGCCGTTCCAGTAATCGACGAAACGTTTCATCGCCTTTTCAGGAAATCCCTGCGAGACGTCCTGGGTGATGTCGCGGGCAAGGCGGGAGACCTGATCGAACAGGCCGCGTTCTGTGTCCGTGCCGTCGCGTAAAATATTGAACGCAACAGGCTCAATCACGCACAGACTCAAAACCAGCTCCGGGTACAGCAACGCCATCTGCAGGGCAACCGCGCCGCCGTAGGAATGACCGACCAGATGGACCGGTTTGCCCAGTTTGCGGGCCACAGCCGTGACCAGCGCCACGTTACCCGCCAGTGTCAGGCCCCCGGGGCCGGTCCAGTTATCGGTGCCGCCAGCGCCGTATAAATCAGGCGCGACAAGATGATACCTGTCGGTCCAGGTTTTAAAAGCAAGATACCACTGCTTGTTCGAACTGGCCGAACTGTGCAACAGAACTACCGGCTGGCCACTGCCTGCTTGTTTTATCGAAACGTTGACGCCGTTTTGTCTGCTCGTATCCATGACCAGTTCTCCTGAATTTTACGAAACATGTCGCTGGTCCGGGGGCTTGTATCCTTGCGCCCGGACCAGCAGGTGTTAGATTTTTTCGATGGAAATTTCCACCGGAAGGGAACGCGAAACCATCTCATAGACCGGCGAGAATTTCGCCAGTGACGTCAATGTTTCGACGTCGCCTTCGGACTTGACCTGCATCCGCACGCGGACAACCGAAAAGCCTTTTCGGACGGTGCTGTCCATTCCAAGAAAACCCTTGAGATCAAGATCGCCTTCCAGTTCAGAGCGCACATCTTCAATAACGATTCCGCGGGCCGCCGCATGGTAGACCATGGTTGTCGTCAGACAACCGGCCAGGGCGTGCAGGACATATTCAACCGGGTTGGCAGCCTTGCCCTCACCCAGAAGAAGCGGCGGTTCGGCGTTGTCGACAACGAACGGACCCTTGGCGTGGGGCTGCTCGTCGCAGGCACCACGGAAGCCGCTGATTGTCGAGCGGTTGTGATCGCCACCCATCCAGGTGTTAGAGGCGCGAAACTGAAAATCAGCGATTTCCGGTGTCTGTTTAACCGCGTCAATGGTTTCAAATAAAGCACTGACATTAACGCCGTTGGTAACGGTAGGCATATCGTGAGCTGTGTTTTGGCTGTTCATAACATCTTCCTTTGCAACTGTTTGTGCCGCCCTGATGGGAGGCGATGAGAGGAAGATAGGGCAGGGAATGCTTGCATTTGAGTACGATTTTTGCCAATAAAGATGCGTTCGTGCCACAAAAAGGTTTAATCAATGGAAAATGATCGCAAATCCAGCCAAGACGCCCTGATCGTCGCGGTACCCGAAACCGCCGGTTCGGCCCTATACGGGATGATTGATGTGCTGGCCTCTGCCGGTAATCTTTGGCAACAGCTTGTCGGTACAGAACCGGAAGTCGCCCTGATCAAGCCCAAAATTGTCTCTCCCATGGGTGCGGGTTTTGTTTGCGGCAATAATATTCCGGTCAATCCTGAACACTGCATCAGCGATCAACCGATGGCACCGATCATCATATTGCCTGAATTGTGGCTGGCCCCTGATGAAAACCTTAAAGGGCGCTACCCTGAACTGATGGACTGGATTCGCCATTGCTATAATTCCGGGGCATCGATTTATTCGGCCTGTTCCGGGGCTATTATGCTGGCCGAAACCGGCTTGCTTGACGGACGGGATGCAACATCCCACTGGGGTTATCAGCATCTGTTTCACAAAAGTTATCCGAAAGTGCGCTTTCAACCGGAGCCTAACCTGTGTTTTGCCGATCCCCTGGGCCGCATTGTTACCGCTGGCGGCACCAGTTCATGGCATGACCTTGCGATCCATATTATCTCGCGCCATTGCAACCCTGGTGAGGCCTTACGCATTGCCAAGGTTTATCTTCTGAAATGGCATGATGAAGGCCAGTTGCCCTTCGCCAGTCTTGTCAACCAGACAGCACACGCGGATTCCGCAGTTCGTGAATGTGAAACATGGCTTAAGGTTCACTTCCGTGAAAGCGAGCCCGTCGCCCGTGTGGTTGACCATGCCGGGATCCCCGAACGCACCATCAAGCGGCGCTTTAAGGCGGCCACCGGCGCGACCTTAATGGACCATGTTCAAAACCTGCGGATCGAGGAAGCCAAGCGTCTACTGGAAACCGGCGACACCCCGTTTGATGAAATCGCCCCGGCGGTGGGTTACGAGAACATCGGCTTTTTCCGCCGCCTGTTTAAAAGAAGAACCGGGCTCAACCCGTCCCGCTACCGAAAAATGTTCCAGCCTGTAATGACCGTAGTGACGTGAACAGTTTTATTATCCAGGTTTTTTTGAAAGGGAAATGGTGCCGCGTGGGTGACTTGAACACCCGACCCCCGCATTACGAATGCGATGCTCTACCAACTGAGCTAACGCGGCGCATTTTCCATGGCTCTACTTACTGCGTCGACCTTTCCCCGTCAACGTCTTGTAGGGTCGTCGGCGCCATCAATTTCGGCTGCTCCGTCTGCTCTGTCTGTTCGGGAGCAATCAGGCCAGGAACCCGAACCGGCAAGCGCCACTGGAATTTATCGAACCCGCCACAGCCGCCGCAAAGCGGTGTCCAGCTATCGGCAGCGTTGCCGCAATCTTCACAGACCCAGGTCGGATCAGGGCTTGCGCTGGCCGCCCGGACCAGCCATTCACGGGCCAGGGTCAGGTCCTGGTGTTCGCCTTCTTCAAGATTTGCCATCAACTGGCAGTAGCTGCTGGACAATGGTTGATCAGATATTTCCATGGTCTTAAGACCCTTGCGCGCTTCCCCCCACAGGCTGGCATCCAGTGCCGCCCGAGCCAGCATCAGGGCGGTTGCCGGATCTTTCGGATTAAACCCCGCCAGTGTTTGCGCCGCCTTCATGCGGGTCATGGCGTCATCGGCACCGGTAACCGCCCAGTAGGCAACGGCCAGTTCAGGAACAGGGGTTGTTGCCCACGCCGCTTCCAGTGCGTTGGCCGCCTTGCGCTGCTTACCGGCATTTTTCAACAAGTCAGCGAAGTGGATCTGAACCGGGCTTAACCCCGGCGCGTCCTGGCTCGCCTTCTTCGATAATTTAAGGGCCCTGGCGATGTCGCCAGCGCCTTCGGCATCGACGCTCATCAGGTGGCCCAGAACAGCTCTTGGCCTGCGCGCTTCACCAGCGCTCACATGTTTCTTGCGGATCGCCATTGCCAGAGCCTCGTCTGCCTCCTCCCACAAACCACTACGGCTGGCAAGGTCGAAAAGAGTACGGGCCGCCCAGGCGCTTTCGGGCTTAAGGCGGCTGGCCCGGCGCGCCCATTTCAGGGCATCCTGACTGTGTTCAAGCTTGATCGCCTGATTAAGCAATCCCCGCAAGCCCAGGAATTCCGTATCCGGACTGTTGAGCATTTCGGTAAAGAATTTTTGCGCCGCCTTCTCGTCACCGCTTAACTGGGCCGACTGGGCCGAAAGCAACATTGTCAACGACGGCTCATCGAGCAAATCACCGGCACGCCCGGCCTGTCTGCGGGCTTCGCCGGGATCACCGGCAGCGACCGCAACCATGCCCCTGCTCAAGGCCAGATAACCGCGACGACGACGGCCATCGCGGCGAAAGCGGGCGATACCGGCAGGAACGCCCCGAATAAAAATCCACAGGCGGTACGCCAAGGCGGAAAGCACGCCGATGGTGCCAACAGCAGCAACCATGACGGCAGCAGATGTTTCGATCACGTAACCATGCCAGACAAGGCTGACCTGGCCAGGGTTATCGGCCAGCCACATGGCCGTTACGGCCAATACACAAAGCAGGAAAATGAACCAAAGGGCGCGTAACATATGTGTTATTCCCTTCGCCTAATTATTGACCGGGGCAAGCAGCGAGACGACAAAGACATGCAGTCTCGACAGCGCCGTTTCGGCCATCAGGCGGGCCCGGGCACGCTCTAACCAGGGGGCGGCAGCACTTGCTTGCGGTCCGACAAGTTCCGACAGGATCGCCACGGCACCCTCCAAATCACCCTCATCAAGGCGCGCCCTGGCCTTTGTCGCAGGACTTGCGTTGGCATCAATGGAGTCCAGCCCTCCTTCCTTACGGACGGACACCAGCGACTTTATCGTCGTTAGAACACCACCCAGCACATCTTCGGACGAGACGGAGGGTGGTGCCGCTGCCGCAATGGCGTCTGCGGCAGAGATATACTCCCGGCGCAGCGAGTCCATTGTGGCAATACCGGTTTTTCCATAAGGCGCAAGCTCCTTGACCCCGCGCATGATGTCAGGATCGCCCTGGGCCAGCGCCTTAAGCGCGTCCAGGGCCGGAGCAAAAGGCGCGCTGCTACGCAGGGTTTCACGCAGATGGCCAACCGCCAGCACCAATGTCTGGGCCTGCACCTGTTTTTGGGCAAGGGCATTGGCTGCGGCATCGCCAGCGCTTGACTGTGCGACCCCGGTTTCAAGACTGCCAAGGCGTTCGGAAATACCTGCCATGATCTGGGAAAGTTGCTCGGCAGAATTGTTGGCATTGGAACCACTGTCGGCCATGGCTTGTTCCAGTTTGGCCAACCGTTCCATAACCACATTGACTGTCTCGCCGCTTGTTTCAAGCTTGTTCATGCGCGAGCTTAAGCGTTGCAGGGATTCGTTGGTTTCCACTGCGTCGGACGGCGGCGAGGTTGCCTGCAACATGCCGCGGACATAATCGATTTGTTTTTCCAACTCCAGAATCCGCGCCATAACCCCTTCAAAGGATTGATTCATCTGACCACGTTCGCGTTCAAGATCGGCAATGGCTTCGCCGCCTTTTCGGACCTGTTCCACTTCCTTTTCAATCTCGCCCAGACGGTCCGACAGGGTATCTTCGGACAATTTCTGCCCATTGGAATTTTTCAGGCCCGGCAAGTAATCAACAACATAAGGCGACCACAGGGGTTGCGTTGCAAAGCCGCCGCCGATCAAAACCGCAACCAGCAACAGGCTAAAGAGGGAACGCGAAATACCGGTTTCCTCAGAGTTAGAGGTTATCAATGGCTTTTCGGGCTGTTCAGGCGTCGCTGTTTTTTTTGCGGCGGCTGGCGGCGCTGTTTTGGCGGCGGGTCTCGACTTCGCAGGCGACTTTACGCCCGCCTTGCCTTCCTTCTTTTCTTTTTTGATCTTATCGCTCACACACCCGTCCTTATCAAAATTCTGATCCCTGATGATATCAGGTGTCTTCGTTGCGGTTTAGATAAATCAACGTTGCGGGATCATTTCCCTGACGCTTTTTATCAGCGCCACCTGATCCGGGGATGCCGCAACAACCATCCGGGCCCAGCCGAGCGCCCCCGCACGGGCGGCAACGGCATCACTCAAACAATACACATTGAGCTGTTTTGCACAATCTGCGGCACCCGCCTTTTCTAATAAATCAACGAAACTGCCTGCGGTGCGCGGGGAGTACAGGACAACCCCGTCAATGTCGCCCTTTTTAAGGGCGTCAAGGCCACCCGGGGACAGGGATGTCGCCTTGCTGGCATGGTAAAGCTGAACGCGGTGATACTGATAGCCGCTCAGCGCCAGCATTGCGGCCAGGTCCCCCGCCACTTTCGAGCCCGCGACGTGTAGCAGGACACCGTCCCCAGGTTGGCATTTCTGCTGAACCAATTCGGCCAGGGCGGTGACATCACCGGCGGCACTTGTGACTTTTTCAAAGCCCGCCTGCAAGGCCGTCCGCGCAGTGGCGTCGCCAACGGCGTAGACCGGCAAGTGGCGCTCCGGTGAAAGGGCAGCGAAGGCCCGTACGCCGTTGGCGCTGGTCAGCAACAGGCCCTGAACGCCGGTTAAGTCCGGGATGTCAGCAGCCGTCAGTTCAATACTCAGCAGAGGCTCGATCACTGTTTCGACGCCCAGGGCAGCAAGCTCTGCCGCCAGCGGCTCGGCGTCTTCCAGCGGACGGGTGATCATCAACCGCATGGCAATCTGTCACTCCAAAAAGCCGGGCCCGGCACGATCTTTTAATTCCTGTCCGGCGTCCCTGCCCAGGGCTTTGGCGTCGGCAACGACGCCGCTGCGTTTGGTTTCGAGAACTTCCGAACCGTCAGGTTTCGCAATAAGGCCGCGCAGGGACAGGCCGCCCTGATTGTCAATTTCGGCCAGTGCGGCGATGGGGGTTCGGCACGATCCATCGAGAACTTCAAGCAAGGCCCGCTCAGACGTCACCCGAAGCACAGTCGTTTGGTGATTGAGTTCCGCCAGATACTTGTGTGCGCGCTCATCATCCGCCCGACAGGTGATACCGATAGCACCCTGGGCCACCGCCGGTAACATTTCATCGACCTCTATAATCGACGTCGCCACATCGGCATTGCCCAGGCGGTTAAGTCCGGCAAGCGCCAATAGAGTGGCATCGACCTGTCCTTCGGCCAGCTTGCGAAGGCGGCTTTGAACGTTGCCGCGAAAAGTCACGACTTTCAGGTCAGGGCGCATGTTCAGGATAAGCGCCTGTCGCCTAAGCGCTGCGGTGCCGATAACGCTTCCGGATGGCAATTCGGCAAGGGATTTGGCCTTGTCGCTGATAAAAGCATCGCGCGGGTCTTCGCGTTCCAGCATACAAGGAAGGACGATGCCCTCCGGCAGCCAGGTCGGTACGTCCTTCATGGAATGAACAGCCAGGTCGATGCGGCCATCAAGCATGGCGTCGTCTATTTCCCTGGTGAACAGGCCCTTGCCGCCAACTTCGGCCAGCGCCCGATCCAGGATCATGTCGCCGGTCGTCTTGATAATGACGATTTCGGCAGCATCTGCCATTTCAGGAAAGCAGGCAATCAGCAGGGCTTTAACTTCTTCAGCCTGGGCCAGCGCCAGCGGGCTGCCACGGGTGCCGATACGAAGGGGTTCTATGGAAGTCATGAAGGTGCTCAAAGTTATGGTCGGAAAACACATCAGAGAGTAAAGTCCCTCACTCTCTTAATCAATGAGACTGTTTAAGTACCCACTATCATCAAAGGACGATACGTATGACGATCTTACAAACCCATTCGGCAAGGAGCGGTGTATGCCGTGATGCTGGCGCATCACAAGAACATTGCGACGCCGTCGATGAGAGTGGGTACTGGCGATGATCGTACTGGGTATCGAAACAAGTTGTGACGAAACCGCCGCCGCCGTGGTCACGGATACGGGCGAAATATTGGCCGAAACGGTTCTCTCGCAGCTGGACGAGCACCGCCCCTACGGCGGCGTCGTGCCAGAGGTCGCGGCCCGCGCCCACCTTGAGCACATCGACCGGCTGGTCGGCGAAACAATGAGCAAGGCCGGAACCGGTTTTGACCAGCTGGAGGCGGTTGCCGCGACCGGTGGACCCGGCCTGATCGGTGGCGTCATCGTCGGCGTGATGACGGCCAAGGCTATTGCGGTGGCCCAAAAACTTCCCTTTATCGCCATCAACCATCTTGAAGGCCACGCCCTGAGCGCCCGCCTGGAGGCAACAAACAGGGTTGAATTCCCATACTTGCTGTTGCTTGTCTCCGGTGGCCATTGCCAGCTTTTAAGCGTCGAAGGGCCCGGACACTACAAGCGCCTTGGCACCACCATTGACGACGCGCTGGGTGAAGCTTTCGACAAGACGGCAAAAATGCTTGGCCTGGGTTATCCCGGTGGCCCGGCCGTTGAGGCTGCGGCAAAGCATGGTGAGGCCAGCCGTTTTGCCCTTCCGCGACCGATGAAAGGCCGTCCCGGATGTGATTTTTCCTTTTCCGGCCTGAAGACGGCGGTCCGCCACGCCGCCATGGCCTTGCCCGAAGGTCCGTTTGAGGAGCGGGATATCGCCGATCTGTGCGCCGGATTTCAGGCCGCCGCGGGTGACGTGCTGGCCGACCGCACCGCTCACGCCATTGACCGCTTTCTTCAGGAACACGACAAATGCAACGCCCTGGTCATCGCCGGTGGCGTCGCGGCCAATCAGTCAATACGCCAAAGGCTGCAAAAGCTGGCCGACAAACAAGCAATCCCGCTGGTCGCGCCCCCGGCCAGTCTGTGCACCGATAACGCGGCGATGATCGCCTGGGCGGCCATTGAGCGGATCACGGCGTCGGGGCCAGGCGCCGCCGAAGACGGCCTTGATTTCCGCCCGCGCCCCCGCTGGCCGCTCGACCCGGACGCCCCCAGTGCCGCCTTTGCCGGAGCCAAGGCTTGATCAGGTGCCAGGGCACCAAGGCTTGAATGAGATCTGGCGACAGGGCATAACATTCCCATGAACAAGACGATCCAGAAAATAGGCATTGCCGGAGCCGGGGCCTGGGGCACGGCCCTTGCCGCCACCGCCAGACGGGCCGGGCGCGATGTGGTTATTCAGGCTCACGAGGCCGATGTGGTGGAGGCAATCAACAGCGTCCACGAAAACTGCCGCTTTTTACCGGGCATCAAACTGGATAAGGAAATCCGGGCGACCACCAACTTTGAGGATATCACCGCCTGTGATGCCGTCCTGCTGGTCATGCCGGCGCAATTCCTGCGCGCCGCAACAACTGAAATGGCCACCTCGTGGCGTGACGGGGTGCCTGCCGTCATCTGCGCCAAGGGCATCGAGCAGAAAACCGGTGCCTTGTTGAGCGAGGTTTGCGCCGAAACGCTGCCCGGCGTTACCCTGGCCGTCTTGTCCGGTCCCACCTTCGCCATTGAGGTTGCCCACGGTTTGCCGACAGCCGTCACCCTGGCGTCAAAAGATCCAGATCAGGCGGCGGCACTGGTCACGGCCATGGGAACACCGACGTTTCGCGCTTACCGCAGTGATGATGTGGTCGGCGTCGAACTTGGCGGGGCGATCAAGAATGTTCTGGCCATCGGCTGTGGCATTATTGAAGGCCGCGGGCTTGGCGACAACGCCCGCGCCGCCTTCATCACCCGCGGGCTTGCCGAAATTGCCCGCCTGGCAACGGCCAAAGGCGCATCGCCGGAAACACTGGTCGGGCTGTCGGGTGTCGGTGACCTGACCCTGACCTGCAACGCCATGCAATCACGGAATTTTTCCCTTGGCGTCGCTCTTGGTGCGGGTCGTTCTCTGGAAGACGTTCTTGGCGAGCGCTCTTCGGTAACCGAAGGGGTGTTTACCGCCTCATCAACCGTACGGCTGGCCAAAAGCCTGAACGTCGACGCACCCTTATGCACCGCCATGGATCAAATTCTTAACAAGGGTGCCGATATTGAGGCGACCATCAAAGGCTTACTTGCAAGACCGGTCGGTGCTGAAGATCCGCTGGGATAAAAATTCAACTTCTTAAAACAAGGACGATTTCTGACATGCATTTCATCATCCATTGCACCGACAAACCGGGCGCAGCCCAGGTTCGCGCCGACAACCGACCCGCCCATGTCGACTTCTTAAAAGCCCGCCGGGACACCATCTATACCGCCGGGCCCACCCTTACCGATGACGGCGAGGGCATGAACGGCTCGCTGCTGATTGTTGATTTGCCTGACCGCGCCGCCGTCGATGCGTTCGCAGCAGCCGACCCGTACGCCCAGGCCGGGCTTTTTGAAAGCGTCGTCATCAAGCCCTGGAAACAGGTGTTCGAGCCCTTGTCCTAAAATGAGCGGGTCTATCAAGCTTTGCAGCCTAAACGAGGTCGAAGACGGCAATTCCGGCGGTTTCTTTGCCGAAACAGATGGCAAGATGAATAGCTATATCGTTGTCCGTAAAGGAGCGAGCGCCTTCGTCTACCTGAACAGTTGTCCGCACATCGGAACGCCGCTGGATTTTGCCCCCGGGCGGTTCCTCAATCCGGATAAATCGATGATCCTGTGCTCCACCCACGGTGCGCTTTTCAGGATCGAGGACGGTTACTGCGTCTCCGGCCCTTGCGCCGAACAGAGCCTGAGCGAAGTGGCAATCGACATTCTGGATGGGATTATTTATCTGGCTTAATGATTTCGCCCCTTGTTTCCCGCGCCGTTTTTGGGATAATCGCTGTCACATTACACCGAATAAAATGATTTTCCTGGGCAACGCCGGGACGGTGGCTCAATTTCAGAGAGGCAAACAGCTATGTCAGATAACGAAATTTTCCCGGTTCCTGCCGGTTTGGCCGAAACGGCGTGGGCCGATAACGATAAATACCTTGAGATGTACAAGCGGTCCGTCGAGGACAACGAGGGCTTTTGGGGCGAGGAGGGCAAGCGGATCGACTGGATCAAACCCTATACCCAGGTTAAGGACGTCAACTACAACGCCCCGGATGTTTCCATCAAATGGTTTTATGACGGAACACTCAATGCCTCTGTCAACTGCCTAGACCGACACCTGGAGAGCCGCGGCGATCAAACCGCAATTATCTGGGAAGGCGACGACCCGGCCGTTGATTCAAAGATCACCTACAGGGAACTGCACGGGCAGGTCTGTCGTTTCGCCAATGCCATGAAGGCGCGCGGCATCAAGAAGGGCGATGTTGTCACCCTATACATGCCGATGGTTCCCGAAGCTGCCGTCGCCATGCTGGCGTGCACCCGCATCGGCGCTATCCATTCCATCGTCTTTGGCGGCTTTTCACCCGACGCGCTGGCTGGCCGTATTAATGATTGCTCATCCAATTGCGTGATCACCGCCGATGAAGGCATTCGCGGCGGTAAACCGATCCCGCTTAAAGTCAACACCGACAAGGCGCTCGAAAACTGCCCCGGTGTAGAGACGGTGTTTGTCGTCAATCGCACCGACGCCGATATCAACTGGGTCGAAGGTCGCGATGTTCGTTACACGCAAGCCTGCGGCGAAGCTTCAGCCGATTGCGAACCTGAGGAAATGAACGCCGAAGACCCGATGTTCATTCTCTATACGTCCGGTTCCACAGGCCAGCCGAAGGGCGTTCTTCACACGACAGGCGGCTACATGGTCTACGCATCAATGACCCATCAGTACGTTTTCGATTATCACGATGGCGATGTCTACTGGTGCACAGCCGATGTCGGCTGGGTCACCGGTCACAGCTATATCGTCTACGGACCGCTGGCAAACGGTGCCATTACGGTGATGTTCGAAGGCCTGCCCACCTATCCTGACAGCTCGCGCCTGTGGCAGGTTTGCGACAAGCACGACATCAATATCTTCTATACAGCGCCAACCGCCATTCGCGCCCTGATGCGCGACGGTGATGGCCCGGTCAAGAAAACATCAAGAAAGTCCTTGCGTTTGCTCGGCACCGTCGGCGAGCCGATCAACCCGGAAGCCTGGATGTGGTATCACAATGTGGTTGGCGAAGGCCGCTGCCCGATTGTCGACACCTGGTGGCAGACGGAAACCGGCGGCATCATGATTACGCCGCTGCCGGGTGCCACCGCCACCAAACCCGGTTCCGCAACCCGTCCATTCTTTGGTATACAGCCCGAACTTGTTGACGGCGATGGCAAAACCCTTGAAGGGGCGACGTCCGGCAATTTGTGCATCACCGATTCCTGGCCCGGCCAGATGCGTTCCGTCTACGGCGATCATGAACGTTTTGTGCAGACCTACTTCTCGACCTATCATGGCAAGTACTTCACCGGTGACGGTTGCCGCCGCGACGAAGACGGCTACTACTGGATTACCGGCCGGGTCGATGACGTGATCAACGTATCGGGTCACCGGATGGGAACGGCCGAGGTCGAAAGCGCCCTGGTCGCCCATCACGATGTTGCCGAGGCCGCCGTCATCGGTGCCCCTCATGACATCAAGGGCCAGGGCATTTACGCCTATGTCACCCTTAACGCCGGGGTTGAGCCAACAGATGAGTTGAAAAAAGAACTGGTGGGCTGGGTCAGAAAGGAAATCGGCCCGATCGCCTCGCCGGACTGGCTGCAATGGGCGCCGGGTCTGCCAAAAACCCGCTCGGGCAAAATCATGCGCCGTATTTTGCGTAAAATCGGTGAAAATGACTTTGCCAGCCTGGGCGATACATCAACCCTGGCCGATCCCAGCGTCGTTGATGACTTGATCGAGAACCGCCAGAATCGTTAAAGGTTCTGTACCTTCAAACAAAAACGGCGGCACTATTTGGTGTCGCCGTTTTTATGATCCCTCAAGTCTCGAGCAAAATTGATCGTTGCACATTGAATTCATCTGACGCCATCAGCTTTTTGCAATTCTCAAAGCGGCCTTCGGCGTAGGCTCTGAAATCTTCGGCAGGGTTGTCGTTGGCGAACTGAATCGCCCCCCACAAAGTCCACAACAAATCGCACATGGCCTTGTACATGATCATGCGGGCGCGCTTGTCGGGCGGGACTGCGCCGCCGAAGTATGCTTCCAGCAGGGCCTCATCCTGGCGGGCGTCAAATTCGGCCTCCACCGACAGGTCTCCCAAATCCCACATGCCGTCATTATTGCCGGAATATTCCCAGTCGATGACAAACATGCGCTCGCCGGTGTCGAGAAAGTTTTCGGCCAGCGGGTCGCAGTGACACGGCACCAACGGGGCCGGATTTGCGGCCAGGGCGGCACGCACCGCTTCGGCCTCGGCCTGGGTCTTTTCATAATGATCGGGAATCCAGGCGTCTTTTTCGCGTAGCATGGCCAGGTATTCATCCATCATTGTGAAGATATTGAATTCGGTGGAAAAACTGTCGCCGCAATCATGAACCTTTCTGAACGCCTGTCCGGCCCGCGCGACGGCCCCCAGATCCTTGAACAAGGCAGTATTCATGGTTTTTGCGCCCTCGATGTAGCGGGTCAGCTGGACGCCGCTTGAAGCGTCGAAGAACAGCACCTCGGCGTTGACACCTGCCCTGGCTGTGACGTAGGCGCAAACTTCTTCGGCCTTACGGTCGATGTATTCATCGGTGCCCGCCCCGGCGATCCGCAACATGAAACTTTCACCGCCAACCATAACCCTGAAATTCCTGTTGGTCAGGCCGCCAAGCCTCTCAAAGCTGAAATCTTCGGCCTTTTTGCCTGCAAACAATCCGGTGCCCAGAAGGGTATCTGTTACGTCAACATCCATGTCATTAACCTTTCGAAAATAGTCCTACTCCAAACCCAATTCGGCCTTGCGCCGGTTGCTCCAGGCGCTGATCAGGCGATCGGATATAATGGCGATGAAGGCGACACAGACACCGGCGACAAGGCCGCGCCCGGTATCAGCCTTGGTCAGGGCAATATAAACTTCCTGACCAAGATCGCGGGTCCCGACCAGGGCCGTAATGACCAGCATTGAAAGCGCCATCATAATGGTCTGGTTTACACCAAGCATGATTTCCGGTAGCGCCAGTGGCATCTGAACCTTCCACAATATCTGGCGACGGGTGCAACCGGTGGCCCGGGCGGCCTCGATCAAATGGGCCGGAACCTGTCGCAATCCGTGATCGGTATAGCGGATCGCCGGTACCAGTGCGTAGGCGATAACGGCAAGCATGGCGGAAAAGTCGCCAACCCGGAACAGCATCACCACCGGCATCAGGTAAACGAATGACGGCAGGGTTTGCAGGGTGTCGATAATCGCCTGAACAATTCGGTGCAGGCGATCATTTCGGGAGGCTGCAACGCCGATAGGAATACCGATAAGACAGGCGATCAAAACCGAAATTCCACACAAATAAACGGTAACCATCGATTTTGGCCAAAGTCCGACGATCGCAATAAACAGCGCCAGCGACCCGGTCAGCAGCGACAACCGCCAGCCGCCCAGCTGCCAACCGGCCAACCCCACCAGCCCAACAACCGTGACCCACGGTAAGCCAAGCAGGAAACGCTTGAACGGAATCATCAAGTTCAACAGAAGGAAATTCTTGAAACTGTCGAGCTGGTCGAAATAATTGATATTAATCGCCCGGACCAGGTCGCCCCAAAAGGCACCAGTGGTTATTTGCCAGGCTTCCGGAAAGGTCTGCATGGACGTCATCACAGTCCCGACCATCCATGTCACGGCGATAATAAAGACGGCCAGAACCAAATTCGGGTTGCGGCGAATAAATCCCTGACGCGCAGCCCCGTGCATGGGTGGCGGGCGGTGAGCGTAAGCCTGGCTTAAGCGATCAAGAGCAATGGCCAGTAATGTGATCGCAAACCCGGCCTCCACGCCCTCGCCGATCTTCAGGCGGCGAAGCGCGCTGAGGACATCAAAACCAAGTCCCCCGGCGCCGATCATGGAGGCGATAATAACCATGTTCAACGACATCATGACAACCTGGTTCACACCAACCATCAGGGTTGTTTTAGCCGCCGGGATTTGCACCTTCCATAATAGCTGAAGGGGACTGCAACCAGCCATGGAACCGAATTCCGTAATTTCCGATGGCACCTGCCGGAGCCCCAGCATGGTGATCCGCACCATTGGCGGCAGTGCATAAATAATCGTCGCGATCATCGCCGAGACAGGGCCAAATCCGAACAGGATCAGAATCGGCACCAGATAAGCGAACACCGGCACCGTCTGCATCAGATCAAGGATCGGGCGGATAATCAGTTCAAGGCGGGGTGAGCGAAAACCTGCAATGCCAAGCAACAATCCACCCATGACACCGAACGGCACCGCAATAATGATCGACGATAATGTCGCCATGGCGCTGTCCCATTGCCCGAAGACGGCGAGATAGAGAAAGCAAACCCCGACAAGCAGCGCCAGTTTCCAGTCTTTGGCGTAGTATCCCATCATGGTAATGATGAAAATGACGGCCACCCACGACAGCCGCGGGAAAACCAGAACCGCGTCCGAGCCACGGCCCTGCAGGAAGCCCGTCGACAGTAAACTTCTGACCAGCCAGTAAGGTTGTTCAATAACCCAGGCGATAGAGCGGGTCAGTTCCTTAAAAGTAAACAGTCCGAGATCAAAGTCATTGAGCAGCCATTTTGTAAAATCGCTGATCCATACACTCAACGGGATCACCCATTGACGGGGAAACTTGAAAGCCCAGGGCAGCGTATCCTTACCAATCAGGCTGACAACGACGACCAGTCCCAACGCCACGGCCCAGGCCACGAGCCACGGATTGACGGCCAGCGGGCGGCGGGCGCTAAGGACGGTGGGCCCATTCATGGCTGCCCTTCTTTTTCGACAAGCACGGCCAACACTGCATCGCGGGTGATTTCACCGACCACCGCACCATCGTTATTGATGACCGCCCGCGGCGCATTCGCACTGACCATGTCGGCGGCCAGATCATCAATTTTTGTCGCCATCGCCACCTGCCCCGAAACCGCGTCACCGGAAACCGGAACCATGATGGCGGACGCCGACAGCACCTTGGCGCGGGGAATACCGCGGGTGAATTCCGAGACGTATTCAGTTGCCGGATTAAGGACCAGTTCTTCGGGCGTCCCGGTCTGGATAATTTCGCCGCCATTCATAATGGCGATACGATCGGCAAGGCGGATCGCCTCGTCAAAATCGTGGGTAATGAAAACGATGGTTTTGTGCAGAACACTTTGCAGGCGCAGAAATTCATCCTGCATTTCACGGCGGATCAACGGATCAAGGGCGGAGAACGGCTCGTCGAGGAACCAGATCTCCGGCTCCACCGCGAGGCTGCGGGCTATGCCAACACGCTGTTGCTGGCCACCGGAAAGTTCGCGCGGATAATAATTTTCGCGACCGACAAGCCCAACCAGTTCAATGACCTCGGCGGCGCGCGCTTCGCGTGTCTGTCGATTGACGCCCTGAATTTCAAGCGGGAAAGCGACATTTCCCATAACGTTTAAATGCGGCAACAGGGCAAAATGCTGAAACACCATACCCATCTTGTGACGGCGAATATCGATCAGTTCCTTTTCGCCGGTTTTCAGAAGGTCCTGTCCGTTAAACAGGATTTCACCCGCCGATGGTTCGATCAGGCGACTCATGCACCTGACAAGCGTTGACTTGCCACAACCGGACAAGCCCATAATGATAAAAATTTCGCCTTCCTTTACCGACAGGCTGACGTCGCGCACCGCCCCGATGTAACCTTCCTGGGCCAATTGCCCGGCGCTGGGCGCGTGGTTGTGGCGGGCCAGAACACTTTTCGGATTTTCACCGAAAATCTTCCAGACATTATTACAGACAAGCTTTTCGGATTGAGAAGACATGGGCGACCGTTGTCTTGAACGAATGAGGCGGAAACGGCGGCTGAACAGTTTCCTGTCCGGCCGCCGCTCCTGCATTTACACGATGGCAAGCCTTACTTGATCCAGGCTTTCCAACGGTTTTCGTTTCTTTTCATCCAGCTGGCGACGACATCGTCAACGGATTTTCCTTCAAGATCGGCTTCCACGATCATGGCGCTCATTTCGGCGTTATCCACATGGAAGTTGCGAACAGCCTTGTAGGCACCCGGCCATTTCTTTTCACCGCCTTTCCAGCCAACTTTTTTGATCCAGCCAAACGGCTTGCCGCAGTCGTATGCCATGTTCGGATTGGAGCCCCATTTGGGATCTTCATAGCAAGCATCGGTGTAGGTCGGGAATTCAACAAATTCACCTTCGAACTTGGCGACCGCCCAGTGTGGCGCATAAATCCACAACAACACGGGAGCCTTACGTTCATAAGCAGATTCAAGCTCGGCAAACAGCGCCGCGTCGGTACCGGCATGGACAACTTCATAATCCATGTGCAGGGCCTCGACCCGCTCATCATCAAAACCGGCCCAGGTAACCGGGCCGCCCAGATATCGTCCCTTGGGGGCTGTTTCAGGCGTCGAAAACGCCTCGGCGCACTTGTTCAGGGCTTTCCAGTCAGGCAGTCCCGGACACCTTTCCTTCATGTACAGTGGGTACCACCATTCTTCCTTGGCATCCATACCGGTTTCGCCCAGATCCACGGTCTTGCCCGTGGCCAGGCTTTGGTCCATCGCCTGCTTGCCGGTGGTTTCCCACATTTCCATGGCAACATGCAGATCACCGGATTCAAGGCCCGCAAACTGGGCAATGTAATCGGCGACCACATAGTCGATGTTGTAACCGGCTTTTTTAAGAACCTCGCCCATGATATGGGTGGTGATCAGTTGTCCGGTCCAGTCGTGAAGTGTCAAAATGATGGGGTCCCGGGATTCCACATCCGCCTGTACGGGCGCGGAAAATGTGAGACCGATTGCCAGAGCCGAAGCCACAGCAGTCGTGCGTAAAAATGAAATCATGATTGCTTCTCCCCGTTTTATTGTTTTGGTGCCTGAGCACCTTGCTTCTAGATACCGCCCTATCAGTTTAGACAATCGCCATCATTTAACAACGTCAAACCATTATTTCCTTGTGAAATTATAAGCCTCGCCCCAACGCTTGTGACGTCGATGGGCTTGTAAAAAAGAAGGGGATCATTTTCTTTAGGCCTTCAGCCGGCTTGCTGGATTTCCGTAATTCTGTCCAGGTTGCGTTGCGCAATCAGTGCCTTGTCCCGGCGACCGTACTGGTTATAGACCTCTGAGGCACCCTTGAAGCAAGCCGCCGCTTCATGCAGGGCCGTGGTCTTTTCATTTCGCCGGTACAGGGCAAATGTCACAGCGCCCAGGTTGTTCGCCGTTTGGGCCCACAAAATTGGCGCAATCTCGCGACGACGAACCTCAAGGGATTTTCTGAAACAGGCCGCCGACTGCTCCATAATCCTGTCACCAGAAACATTTTCGCCCATACGCATCAGGGCAATACCCAACTGGTTCATTAATTCCGACCAGGGGCCAGGCATGGTTTCGCGGGTGAACACCTTTAGGGCTTGCTGATAGGCTTCACTGGCCTTTTGCAAATGCTGAACGGGATCACCAAAATTCGATAATTTAACCTGCACATCGCCCAAATGAATTTGCGCCAGGGCCCAGTCATTGACATGCAAATGTGCACCGAGCGCAGCGGCAACTGCGATGTAGGCGTCCGCAGCCTCTTTCAGGGGACCGGGTTGTTTATCGCGGGCGGACTGGGCTTGCAAGGCGGCGGCAAGCTGGTTCTGGGTCAATGCCCAGTTCAGCGGATTGTCCTTGTCATAGCTTTGTACGAGCGCCAATTTGTAAGCCTTGATCGCCCGGTCAAGGTAGACAGGCTCTTCCTTCAATCGCCACATCGAGGCCAGGACATTTCCGATGGCGGTCATCACCGAAGCCAGCGCCGTCTCTTCCATTGTTCCGGGCAGTGTCTCGATTAAACCATTCAACTGGTCAGCCGGACCGCTGAGCAGGTCAGCCAGCTCTTCGCGTTGCGGGCTGGATTTGCGCGGGCCTATTGCGGCCAGAATGACGGCATGAATAACGCCTGCCATTTCTAAATCGTAATTTACGGCCAGTTCCAGAACATCGCCAAGGCCTATGCTTCCGGGTTGCGTATCGGCATCGGCGACGGCGCAAAGGAAGCGAATTTTAATACCCTGCTCGTGGGGCAACGCCTCTCCCCAAACCAGAATGTCGGCATCCGTATCCATCAACCACTTGCGACCGGTTTCAGCCGCCTTGACCAGACGTTCAACGACGCTCCCCTTGCCGCTGGACTTCAGTTTTTTTGATAAATGACGAACCAGAACACCGGACTGAGTGCTCAGTTCATTGACCATCCGTTGACCAATTTCACGTCCCGACGGACCATCAAAATCGCAAACCAGAACACTGATCGACGGTTGCTGGGCGAGATGGGCTGGAACAAATCGATTGGCGGACATAGGTTGGCCGTTTCCAGCACCGTCACTGGGTGGGGTCACAAGCCAATCGATCATGTCTTTCATTATTGCCATAGCAAAAAGATGCCGTACTTACAGGCTTCGGGCAAGCGTTAGAATCTCTGGTAACAATCAGCGCAGCGCTGAAATATTAAAAATCCACACAACGGCCTTTGCGTTCCCAATCGCCATAACGGGTTGGCTCCGGTCCTTGCGGACCGCCGACCTCTTTTTTTTCTTGCGCTTTTTCATCATCCTGTGGGCGCTCAGGACTTGAAACGTCTGTATTTTCTTCTGTGAGGTCTGGCTTTTTTTCACTCATAACAATCGGGTCCGACTCATTAAACGAAGACTCTTTGGACAATTGAACCACTCAGGCATTGCACAAGCAACGCCTTTAGGTCATTTAAGGGCCATGGCAACTCCATCACTGACCACCCGCTCCGTCGCTCTCGACCTTATCAGCTCCGTCCTGAAGAAACACAGGCCCCTTGATGAGACCCTTGAGGGGCATGCGGGCTTTACTGCACTGGAGCCGCGTGAGCGGGCATTTGCGAGAAACCTGTCGGCCACGACCTTGCGCCGACTGGGCCAGATTGATGAAATCATCGGTCGCTGTATGGAGCGTCCACTGCCGCGGCGCGCCGTTGCCGTTCGTGATGTCCTGAGGCTTGGTATTTGCCAGTTGTTTTTCCTGAATATCCCGGCCCATGCCGCCGTCGATACCACCGTCTCGCTGCTTGATATCATCGATCTTTCACCCTACAAGAAACTGGTCAATGCGATCATGCGCAGACTGACCCGGGAAGGTGAGAAATTCACTGAGAACCAGGATGCTGCTCGCCTGAATACACCGGACTGGTTATGGGATAGCTGGCAGCAAACATACGGCAAGGCGACAGGCCGAAAAATCGCCGAAGCCCACCTGAACGAACCGCCTTTGGACATCACCCTTAAGGGCGATCCCGACATCTGGGCAAAATCCCTGCAAGGGGAAATTTTGCCGACCGGGTCACTGCGTCTTGCCACCGGCGGCAATGTTACCACTCTTGCCGGATTTGATGAAGGTGCCTGGTGGGTGCAGGACACCGCCGCCACCTTGCCTGCGCTGCTGCTTGGTGACATTAAGGGCAAGCATGTCATTGATCTGTGCGCCGCACCGGGTGGCAAAACGGCGCAGTTGCTGGTACGCGGCGCCAAGGTGACGGCCGTGGAGCGCTCCGCCAAACGGCTGGAACGCCTTGAGCAAAATATGACTCGCCTGGGTTTAAGCTGCGAGACGATTTGCGCCGACGCAAACCTGTGGAAACCCGAGGAACAGGCCGACGCCGTACTGCTTGACGCACCGTGTTCGGCAACCGGCACAATCCGTCGCCACCCGGACATCCCTTACCTGAAAAAACAAACCGACGTCGATAGCCTGAGCAGCGCCCAGCATCGCCTGCTGGAAGTCGCCCTCGAGATGGTTAAACCGGGCGGACGAGTGGTTTTTTGCACCTGCTCCCTGCAGCCCGAGGAAGGCCCGGATCTGATCGAAAAAATTCTTGCCGAGCAGTCATCCTTGCAGCTTGACCCAATCACGGCTGATGATGTTGGCGGCCTGTCTGAACTGATCACCGGAGCAGGGGTCTTGCGCACCCTGCCCAACCATCTTTCTGAACATGGCGGCATGGACGGCTTTTTCGCTGCCCGCCTTGTTCGTGGTTAGGTGTTGGGGTTAACCCTGTATAAGATTGTCAATCGGCGGGCTTAAACTGTAACCCTGAATGTGTACGAGGCATCATTGAAAAACCAAGGGTCAGTATCTTCACGAACACCTGCTAGCGGTTCTCGTTCGCTGCGTCATTTGCTATATGCCAGCCCCTTCTATCACCTGACCCTGAGGGGTCGCACGCCAGACACCCTTCGATTTTCTCCACCTGCCTACAGGCTCGGCGATCCGGAAGCCGGACGGGGAATATTAGAAGGTTTCTTTACCTTGTCCCATCACCGCGCCCAATTGGGACAAGACCCCTGGATTGCGTCCATGGACGATCCGGGACAATTGGCCGATTTGCACGGGTTTTCCTGGCTTGCCGACCTGTTCGCCATCGGTGGCGATGAAGCGCGGGCGCGGGCCGGAGTCATACTGACTAGCTGGGTTGAACACAATCGAAAATGGCATGAGCTGTCATGGCGTCCCGATATTCTTGGCGAACGCTTAAGCGCCTGGCTGGCGTTTTATGAATTTTTGAGTGCCGATAATGAAAACACCAAAGTCGTATTGCTTGAAATGGCCATGATCCAGGCCCGCCATCTGGGCCGTAGTTGCGCCCAGGCCCCCGGGGACGCCCGCAAATTCAAGGCTATACAGGGATTGATTTTCGCGTCCATCTGCCTGCCCGGCGCTGAATCGCTGCTTGAAAGTTCACTCGATTTGCTTGCAAAAGAAATTCGCACCCAGATATTTCCCGACGGCGGCCATAGTGAGCGCAACCCATCACAGCTGCTCGACGTGCTGTCACGCTTTAATCAAATCCGGGCACTATTGCTTGCTGCCCATGAGGAAGTCCCCCTCGATTTGCAGGGTGTTATCGACAAGGTAACGCCGATGCTGCGGGCCCTGCGCCATGGCGATGGCGGGCTGGCCCTGTTCAACGGCGGCTTCGAGGAAAAACGCACCCTCATTGATACAGTGCTGGCCGGTACCGGTGTGCGCGGCAAGGCCTTAACCAGCGCCCCCCATAGTGGCTTTCAAAGACTTGCCGCCGGACGAACGGTGATCATCGCAGATACTGGAAAGCCAGGTTTTTCAAATGCACGGAGCATCCATGCCGGCACCCTCAGTTTTGAAATGAGTGTTGGCAAGGACCGGCTGGTCGTCAACTGCGGGGCGGCCAGCACTGAAGGTGAAAAATGGTTTGCCGCTATGCGAAGCACAGCCGCCCATTCCACGTTGTCAGCCGATGAAATCGACTCAGTGCAATTTAGTGACGACGGTTCCCTGATCAGCGGCCCCAAAATTGTCGAATGCACACGCCGCGAGGCTGACGGCGCTGTCTGGCTTGACACCTCCCACGATGGTTACAAAAAGACTATTGGCATTCTTCATCGTCGAAAATTTTTTCTTGATGCATCAGGGGAAGATTTCAGGGGTGAAGATCTTGTCGAAGGTTCGGGCGGAAGATCTTTTTGCGTTCGCTTCCACCTGCACCCCGGCGTTCACGCATCGCAAGTGCAGGGTCGGGACGCCGTGCTGTTGAAACTGGGCAGCGGCGCCGGTTGGCAATTTCAGGCTTCCGGCGGTGTCATCAGTCTTGAGGAGAGTATTTATCTGAGCGGCCATGGTGAGCCCAGACGTTGCGAGCAAATTGTTATCGCTGGCCCCTTGCATGGCGACGGCGCGCAAATCAAATGGCGCTTTCATAAAATTTAATCAACGGCGTAAATGGTAACCGGCACCTGCTCCTGCTGCAGAACCAGGCGGATTGGGTAATCACCGACAGGGCCGGGCTTCATGGCGGCATCAAGGATTGCGCGCTTTTCAGACCCACAAATGACAACAAAAATATGGCGGCTGTTAAGCAACGCCGCCGGGGTCAGACTCATTCTGGGTTGTCTTTTCTGATGACCGGCGACAGCCAATGCCAGCCCGGGGGCGGCGGACCAGTTTTCCTGATCAGGAAACAGTGAGGCAATATGCCCGTCCTCGCCCAAAACCCCAAAACCCCAAAACCCCACTCAAATTAAAAATATGATATTTAAAATTAATTAAGATATTTATAATTCACAATTTAGCTTGAAGCTTAGACCATTATTTAGCATGCATTTATAAATCATAAAGAGATCCTTAATGATTTTATCCCGCAAATTTAGCTAGCTCATCATAAATTGGTCTGACTATACTCATTTTAGTTGATTTAAATGTATCTCTATTGATTGCAATAACATTTGTTTAGTCAGCAAATTCTTTAATTTATTTTTAGAGTTCTTCTTGTGTTTTGAAAGTATTTTAAACAATGTTTAATCTAGCAGCTTCCTTTGAATTAATTTTATTAGCTAAACAAAATTGTTATAAAGCGTGACCTGACGTCATAGTTTTAATTATGTTTAAATAATGTAATGGGACCACCATGTTATTAACAGTCTCATTTA
>JACNJU010000060.1 GCA_014382375.1 Rhodospirillaceae bacterium | reverse complement strand
CCCGCCAATGTGTCGGGGCCTTGTTCCAAGCCTGGTGTTTGTGCTGGCCTGCGCCATCCCGGCGGCGTGAAACGAAATCAGCCAGGTGTCTACTGAGCCGAATTTGTGACAAGGTGTTTGGCGGTAGAATATCATCGTCGACAACACGCTCGTTGTGCTTGGCGATTTTTTCGATGGTGCCGGGGAAAAGGCTACTGTTGCCGTCGCCTATGCACCCGAGCCGGGGAAGCGCGCGGTTTTTGACGCCAACTGGCTGTACCGTGCGGCCAATGCTTACGGCCTAAAATGGAAACCTTTGAGCCTGAAACAACAGGCCGTGGTAAAACGCGAAACGGTAACCATTGGCCGCGAGGAAATCGAAGACCACATCCTCGCCGCCCTGATCGACAAAGGCGTCGACCCGACAATGACCGTGGAATTGAGCAACCGGTCAATGCGCCTTTACGTGCCGTCCAGTTCCTTGGCCAGTGTCATTGTTGAAAACATCGATTACGATCAACGAACAAAACGCTTCTCGGCTTATGTCTCAACCCCTGACTCGAAAACCACCCGGGTCACCGGTCGCCTGCAAAAAATGCTAAGCGTGCCGGTTCCCAACCGTCGGGTGTTGAAAGGTGAACTGATCGGCTCACAGGACATCGTGTGGATAAAAACACCTTCGGAGCGTGTCCAGCCTGACATTGTCATGCACCCCGATGACCTTATCGGCAAGACGCCAAGGCGGGGACTTCGTTCCGGCTCGCCGGTCCGTAGTTCAGACGTGCAGCGTCCGGTAATTGTCAAAAAAGGTTCTCTGGTAACGATGATTTTGAAAACCCCGATGATGACCCTGACATCGCAGGGCCAGGCCATCGACAATGGTTCCGACGGTGATGTGATCCGTCTCACCAACACCCAAAGCAATACAGTTATTCAGGCCGTCGTTTCCGGTCCCGGCGTGGTCACAATCACGCCAGCCAGCCACCTGGCCATGAATTAGAAGAGATTTGGAGATAAATGATGAAAATATCACATCTGGACAAAACACCCAGGCTGATCACAGCCCTCGTCCTGATGGCCGGGCTTTCTGCCTGCACCAGTACCATGAGCCGGTTGGCGGAAGTCGGCAACGGTCCCGAACTGACCGAAATCACCAATCCGACTGCACAACCCGAATACCGGCCGGTCAGCATGCCCATGCCGACCCCGGAATTGGCCGAGGAGAATCCAAATTCACTTTGGCGGGCCGGTGCACGGGCATTCTTCAAGGATCATCGGGCCAAGGAAATTGGCGACATTCTGACCGTCTCCATGGACTTCACCGACAGCGCCACCCTGGACAATACGACAACCAGAACGCGGGCTGACACCGAAGATACAGACGTCACCAACCTGTTGGGACTGGAAGCGGAATTCACCAAGGTGCTTCCGCAAGCCCTGGCCAATGCATCGGTGATGAGTTTTGGTAACGCAATGGACACCGAAGGCACCGGCAACATTACCCGCTCGGAAGCCTTGTCTCTATCCATGGCTGCCGTTGTTACCCAGATCCTGCCTAACGGCAATCTGGTGATTATGGGCCGTCAGGAAATGCTGGTGAACAAGGAAATTCGCGAACTGATGGTCAGCGGCGTCGTCAGACCCGGCGACATTGAATCCGATAATACCATCGCCCATACCTCTATTGCCGAGATGCGTGTCGCCTACGGCGGACGTGGAACCCTGAGCGAGCTCCAGAAACCACGCTGGGGAACGCAAATCTGGGATATTATCTTCCCGTTCTAGATTTCAGGAAACTGTATCTGGACAAACTTAAGGCCGGCGCTAAGCGCCGGCCTTTTTTGATGTTCGCAAATTCAGAAGATCACTCAATCATCACGATGGGTTTTTTCCATCCGTTCATGACGTTCCTGCGCTTCGATACTCAAAGTCGCAATCGGGCGGGCTTCGAGCCGGGACAGGCTGATCGGTTCGCTGGTTTCCTCGCAGTAACCATATTCTCCTTGTTCGATGCGTTCCATCGCTTCATCAATTTTTGAGATTAACTTGCGGGCCCGGTCGCGGGTGCGAAGTTCAAGGGCGCGGTCAGCTTCAATGGAAGCGCGGTCAGAAATATCGGGTTCCTGGACACCACCTTCCTGAAGATGCAGCAAGGTTTCGTTGGACTCGCTAAGGAGTTCGCCTCGCCAAGACAACAGTTTCTGACGAAAATATTCTTTCATAAGCGGATTCATAAACTCTTCATTTTTGGAAGGTTTGTAATCCGGTGCAAGCGTCACGTTCATTGCTTTGATTTTCCCCATCGCATTTCCCAAAGGTATATATCGATCACGCTGAAATTTGGCGCGGAATATAGGGGTGCAAGCGATGGGCCGCAAGAGGACTTTTTAACAGTCTGAATTTTAATGAATCCAGGGGGTCATTAATTTCCCGAGAAAGTGTCAAAAACCGCCTGAATTACAAGGATTTACGAGTTAATTTAGCGATTTCGACTTCTGCCCGCAATTCAATCTCGTCAATGATTTCATTGAGTTTGGGGTCAACGATTTGACGGCGATGGGCACGCATTTTTTGCGCAAGGGAGCTTAATTTTTCTTTTTCGATAGCCCCCATAAGCAGGTCCCGACGTAAATCTTCGAGTTGTTCAAGCACGTCACCGCCATATTGAACGCCTAGGCGTCGGGCTCGCTGCTGGGTTTGATCATCGGTTTCCTGAACCGCCAGGATGGCATCAACGGCACTCACGGCACCTGCCTCCGTCGATGCCGACAGGCCCGCGCCAGCGGTGGCGCCCTTTAAATGTTCGGCGAACGCAGCCCCATGCCCCTGTTCGACTTTTTTACGCGAAACAGAAGATGCCGACTTGCCCGATTTAACCTTCGATACCTTCATCCTTGGAATTCAATCACTTTATAGCGTTTTTAGGAAATGATGTTCGGGTCGAAAAAAGGGTTGCCATGAACAATCTCGCATCATGCCCCATTGGCCCTAACAACTCATTAAAAATAAGCCTTGTTAGCTTTTACGACAAACACTGAACGCTTGAGAATCACAGACCAGAAACACACCTAACCCGGCAATATCTGCGTCGGCAAAGACAAAACGGCAATATTGGCCTGCAGAAAGATTATAAATAGACGCCATATTGTTTGATTTCAATGAGTTACTACGACCGTCAAGTTGGCATCTATCTTGCTTATAAAGTAATGGAATATTCCGTCTGCCATCATGATATGGCAATGGATCAATATATTGGAGTCATTAAAATGCCTGTTTATTCGGCCTTTTCAATCCCGACCCTTGGAATGAGGGCGCAAGCCCATTCGTTGGCCACAATTGGTAATAACATTGCCAATGTGACAACCGGCGGCTTTAAACGGACCGACACCAATTTCTCGACCCTCCTTAGCAATACCATTGATAAACAATCGGATATTGGCGGCGTCAAACCCAAAGACCTGAACCAGATCACCCAACAGGGCAGTATGGTCGTTAGCAACCGTGACCTGGATCTGGCTATCAACGGTCAGGGGTTCTTTATTCTCAGCTCAACCGCCAGCGGTGGCGGACAGGCCTATTACGGACGCGATGGATCGTTTGAAATGGCCACCGTCAACGATATTACTGTAACCGGCACCCCGACCGTTGATGCCAACAACAATACCACCGCCACCACCATCCCCTCGAAAGATGGCTATCTGGTCGATAAAAATGGTTATTTCCTGCAAGGCTGGACGGCTGACCCGGTTACCGGATTGTTTACCAATACCTCCCTATCGTCCCTTCGTATTGACCCTCATGCCTTTGCAGTATCCGGACAGGCGACCACAACGGCCGCCCTGAAACTGAATTTACCGTCAGCCGATAGCGCCGGGACCAATCATGTCTCTGAAATCGTCATGGGAGGCTCAGTCGGTGCCCTTGAGGCCGGCGATACTTACAGTGTGACCGTCGAGGGAACGACTGTGACGTACACAACGACCGGGGCAGAGGCGAATTTGAATGTTGTACGCGATGCCCTTGTCGCCGCTATTAATGCCAACACGACTGTTGCTGCAGCGGCAACCGCATCGGCAAGTGCCACTGATGGGAAACTACTCATTACCGGGAAGACCCAGGGCACAACCCTGACGGTTTCCAGTGCGACAACGAACGTTGGCGCTGTAGCCGATAATACCATTTCGAGCACCACCACCCAGACGGCGAAAACTGGCGATGCCCAATTCTATAATATCAAGGTTTACGATTCCAACGGTAATGCCCGTTCCGTCCGGCTTGATTTCACCAAAACGGCAACCAACACCTGGAATTTGTCAACAAGCGTCGGCAAGACCCCGGTCGCCCAGGTCGATACGCTGACCCTGGGCGGTACGGTCGAGGCTGGCGATGTTTATTCGACGGTTCTCGCGGGCACCACATTCAGTATCACCGCCAGTGCCTCCGACACCCTGACCACAATTCGAGACGCCCTGGTCAGCAGCATCAACGCCGACGCCAGCGTTAAAGTTACCGCCGCAAGCAGCGGCACTGCCGCCTTGACCCTGACCGCCGATACGGCAGGGACATCCTTTACCAACGTACCAGCAACAACAAATACCACCGCTGTCGCCCAGATTGACAACGTAACGATGACCGGTAATTTCGCCGTTGGCGATTCCGTTTCGGTGAATGTAAACGGGATTGGGGCCGTCCCATACGTTGTCATCGGCACGGACTTGACAGATAATGGCGGCGACGGCACCGGTACAGACGCCATAGCCCGAAATAATATCGCCATTAAACTGGCGGCAGCAATTGTTGGCAATGGCCCGACGGCTGCCGTTACAACCGCGAGCGCCCCGGGTGGCGGTATCGTCTCCCTGACCGCTGTGACGGCAGGCACCGCTTTCACTCATACGGCAGCTTCGGTGACGGTGGGCAACGGCGCGGCGGGTTCATCGACGCCAACCCCGAATATTGCCGCCTTGGCCAACAATACGGCGACGAAAGTCAATACGACGGCCAATGTATCGGCGTCAGATACAACGACAACATCCGTTTCCAGCCTGGTATTCGATTCAAAAGGAGTCCTGATAACGCCAGCCTCCGGTTCGGTATCGCTGGCTTTGACATTCCCGCCCGAAGGAACATCCCCGGCGGCAACCGGCACTGTCGCCATGGACATTAGTGAACTTTCCCAGTTTGCTGGAAATTTCCTGCCATTCAGCTATTCCAGTAACGGTTATGCAGCAGCCAATGCACAGTCGATCCGCTTTGACAGCAAGGGCCAGGTTATCGCCACCTTTGACGATTCAACATTTCGGACGGTCTATAAAGTGCCCCTCGCCCAATTTTCCAACGCCAACGCGCTGGAGGAATTCAACGGCAATGTTTATCGGGAAACCGAGGAATCGGGTATCGCCCGGGTCGTCGATGCCGACAAAACCGGCTACGCATCATTCCTGCCCAGCACCCACGAAGTCTCGAACGTCGATCTGGCTGGCGAGTTTACCCGCATGATGATGACCCAAACTGCCTACAATTCATCGGCGACAGTCTTTAAAACCGTTGATGAAATGGTCTCCGCGGCCCGCGATCTCAAGCGATAAGGCTTAAATCAGCCAACCCGGCAATTTATGCCACAACTTAATCGTAAATAACGGCATTCTTTACCTGCAACAGCGATGATATAAAGAAAAATCCTTTTTAAAAACAACGCACTGGCAAAAGTTAATATCTGGCACGATTTTCGCATGATTAATGAGTGAGAAGCCCCTACAAAGCAACCCCCAAGGGCCTAACAGGTTGATACGGAAAGAAAAAAAATGAACGGCAGAATTAAAGTAAATGAAATGACTTCAACTCCGCCTTGCATGATCGAGATGGACTGTGTTTTACGTCCCCTAAAGCGGCTTATGCTGCCTGTTTTCGCTGGCTTATTCATCATCATGATTGCCGCAACCGCTGCCCATTCAGCCTCGCGTATCAAGGACATTACGGAATTCGAAGGCGTTCGCGAGAACATGCTGGTCGGTTATGGCCTTGTCGTCGGCCTCAATGGTACTGGTGACAGTCTGGCCGATGGTCATTTCACCAAGCAGAGCCTGAAAGCCATGCTTAACCGCCTTGGCGTCAAACCAACCGATGCCGGACTCGATTCAAACAACGTCGCCGCAGTCATGGTAACAGCCGAGCTGCCGCCTTTCGCCCGCAAGGGATCACGCATTGATGTCACCGTCAGTTCCCTGGGCGATGCATCGAGTCTGCTGGGCGGCACCCTTCTGGTAACCCCGATCCTTGGCGCAGACGGCGAAGTTTACGCCGTTTCTCAAGGTCAACTGGCGGTTGGTGGCTTCGCCGCCGCTGGAGCCGCTGAAACCATTACAAAAGGCGTTCCAACCAGTGCGCGCATCGCCAACGGGGCGATCGTCGAGCGCGAGGTAAAATTCGAACTGGCAAGCCTGAAAACTGTCAAAATGACCCTGCGCAACCCTGATTTCACGACATCCAGGCGTATCGCGCAGGCCGTCAACGCCTTCCTTGGAACCACCGCCGCCTCCCCTACCGACCCGACAACTGTGCAAATCAGAATTCCCAATGACTACACCGAAGATGTTTTCAATCTGCTGGCCGATATTGAACAGTTGCGCATCGAGCCTGACCAGATGGCCAGGGTCGTTATCGACGAGCAATCCGGCATTATCGTGATGGGTGAAAACGTCCGCATCAGCACTGTCGCCATTGCCCAGGGTAATTTGACCATCCGCATTACCGAAGCCCAGCAGGTATCGCAGCCCGGCCCGTTTGCCGAAGTTGGCACCACGACCACGGTCAACCGCACTGATGTTGCCGTTGACCAGGGCGAGGATCAAAGATTGACCGTTGTCAATGAAGGGATCACCCTGCAAGAAATGGTCAACGGCCTGAATGCGCTGGGTATTGGCCCGCGCGACATGATCACGATCCTGCAGGCCGTCAAGGCGGCGGGCGCGATGCAAGCCTCCATCGAGGTGATGTAATGAATACTTCGCTCACCACAGCAAACACGATACGGGCCGAAACGGCGATGATGGCGGCCGCGCGGACACCCAAACCCACGGCCCATGGCGATGTCCAGCAGATCCGCAAAGTCGCCGAAGATTTCGAAGCGGTTTTCCTAAGCCAGATGCTCAAACCGATGTTCGCCAACCTGGGCGCTGAAAAACCGTTTGGCGGTGGCAGTGGCGAAGACATGTGGCGCTCGCTGCAAGTTGATGAATTCGGCAAAGCCATTTCCCGCAAAGGCGGAATCGGCATCGCCGACAATATTTTCCGTGAAATGCTCAAACTCCAGGAGGCGAATTAGTCATGAACGCAACAGGAAGAATCAATGATCTGATTGAAATTACCGAGCGACTGGAGATCCTTTTGACCCGGGAAAACAAGGCGCTTAGCGAAAGGAATGCGAAGGAAGCAACAAGCTATCTTGATGAAAAAAACAACCTGAGCCGCATCTACGAAAGTCGCATCAAGGGGATCATGGACAACCCTGCAGCGTTGGCCGACGTCGATCCGGAATTACGTCAGAAATTGCGTGAGCTGGGCGAGAAGGTCAACTTGATGATCCGCGAAAATGCACAACTTCTGAAGATCACCATCGAGGCCAACCGTCGGGTTGTCGAAATGGTTGCCGAAGCTGTCAAATCACAACAGCCCGGGCCGGGTATCTATTCGGCAAAAGGCACATCCGATAAAGCCGACGTTCATTCTGCACCACGAAATCTGGCCCTTTCGCTGGATCGGTCTCTGTAGAAAAACTGGGAGAATAATTCAATGGGTGGTTCAATCACCGGCGCGCTGAGAACAGCACAAAGTGGTCTTTTGACGAACCAGGCTGCCCTTGATGCGGTTGCCAACAATATCGCCAACGTCAACTCTGCAGGTTATTCCCGTAAAGAAGTCCAGATCGAATCACGGGTTGTCGCCGGTTCTGGCGTCGGCGTTCAAATTGGCGAGATCCGACGCACCATCGATGAAGGATTGTTGAAAAATCTGCGTGCCGAAATCGGCACTTTCGAGAAATTTGCCGCCCAAACGCCTTACTACGAACGCATGCAGGAAATGTTTGGTGCGCCTGGCGACAATATATCTATCAGTCATGTCATTGCCGAATTCACACAAGCCCTGGAAACCCTGGCCCTGTCGCCGGAAAAAACCCTGGACCAATCCGAAATGGTGCGCCGGGCTTCAGACGTGACCCAGAAATTGCAAGAGATGAGCGCTGCCATTCAGGAACTGCGTCTGCAGGCCGATGAGGACATTTCAGATACAGCAAAAAGGATCACCGCGCTAGCAACTGAAATTGGCGATTTTAACGACAAGATCATCCGCTATGGTTCTACTGGGAAGGACGTCTCGGACCTGCGCGATTTACGTGACGCCTCTTTGGACGAACTCGCCCAGCTGATAGACATCAGTTACTTTTACCGCGCCGATGGCGATGTCGTCGTCTTCACCTCCGCCGGGCGCACCCTGGTCGACAACGTTCCTGCGACCCTGACCCATAATGCAGCCAGTTCAGTAACCGCGACAACGACCCTCGCCGAAGGAGACCTGAACGGACTTTACGTCGGCACGGCGATTGCCGGCAATGACATCACCAACAATGTCACCGGTGGTACCGTCAAAGGGCTGATTGATTTGCGTGATACGATCCTGCCCAATCTGCAAAGCCAGCTTGATGAAATGGCCGCAGAAATCCGTGACACATTTAATCAAATTCACAATCGCGGCACCCCTTTCCCAGGCTCACAGTCAATGTCTGGCACCCGTGTGTTCGTATCGCCATCGACACAGACCATCGACCTAGACCCCACTGGTAGTGTCGATGACGTCAACATCTCGTTGTTTACCAACAGTGGTGATCAATCGGCGACGACAACCCTGAACACCATTATGCAGGTCAATTATGGCGGCGCCGGAACCGATGATGATGCTAAGGTTTCCTACGCTGCCTGGACGATTAATGAAGTTGCAGCCCACGTTCAAGGATGGCTGCGCGCCAATGGTGCGACAACGGCGACGGCTGCAGTTTCGGCAACCACCGGCAAACTTGACATCAGCCTTAATTCGACTTCACTGAATTTGGCCTTCCGGGACCAGAGCGCCAGCGCAAACGGCAGTTCCGCCGCCGATGCACAGATCGCCTTTGACGCAAACGCCGACGGTGTTGTTGATGAAACCGTGTCCGGTTTTTCAAACTTCTTTGGCCTGAATGACTTCTTCGTCGATAACCTCTCCGAAAATGTCTATGAAACCGATGTTATCAGCGACAGCTTTACCGCATCTGCCGCGACTTTAACTGTTCGCGACAGCAGCGGTATTTTAGGGACAACAGTATCTATCGCCGTGGGTGATAGCCTGGCCACAATCGCCAGCAAAATAAACACTGCAACAACCGGTGTCACGGCAACGATTGTCCCCGACGGATCGGGCAGCCGTTTGCGCATAGCCCATGATTCCGGTTCCAGCATGACCGTTACCCAAGCCGCGGCCAACACCTTGCTTACGTCATTGGGAATGCATGTCGGTGATGTTCGTGTCGCCAGCACATTAACCGTTCGCAGTGACATCGAAGCGACGCCGGCAAAAATCTCGACCGTGGCCGTTCAATGGGACGCCAACCGGGGCGCCGCCGGTGAATACATTCTCAGTATCGGTGATGACACAACAGCCAGCCAGTTGGCCACCCTCTTCAAGACCAACAACCAGTTTGACACCTCTGGTGGCATCGCAGCCCTGAACACCACCTTCGGTGATTATGCCGCCGCCATTGTTGCCACGAACGCCAATTTGGCCGATGACAACAAAGCTGATCAGAACTTCCAGGAATCTCTTAGAGACAGCCTGCAGTTAAAATCCGATTCATTCCGGGGGGTTAATCTGGATGAAGAAATGTCGAATCTGATCTTATTTGAACAGGCTTATTCGGCCGCCGCCAGACTGATCACCGTCATCCAGAATATGTTTGATGCGCTCGACAGGGCCATCGGTTAGGATGTGAACAATGTCCCGTATTTCAACACTGTCATCAAATAACGAACTTATTAAACTGATGTTGAAGTCGCAATCGCGTCTGCAAGACCAGCAGGTGCAAGTCGCGACCGAGAAAAACAGTCAGGACTATACCGGCATCGCCAAGGATTCAGAGCGCCTGATATCCATCGAGAATACACGTGCAGTACTGGACAATTTCAGCAGCACCAACGCTTTGATGGACATGCGTCTGACCATTGAAGGCACAGTCCTGGATGGTATCGATGAAGCATTAACGGAATTTCGCAAGGACTTGATCAAGTTCGAGGCAACGAGCATGACCGGTGTTCTTGAGGTGCGCGATATTCAAAACGTCGCCTTTACCACGTTGCAGACCATGGAGGCTTTCCTTAATACGGACGTCAATGGTCAATTTCTTTTCAGTGGCGGACGAGCGACCACCCAGCCCGTGGACTTGGGGCTGACCACGTTGAGTGATCTGCAAACCAAGTGGGATGGCGCAAATGTCACCTACCCGACTTATCGCGATAACAGTATTCACCCGAAATTGACGGCAACGACGGGTTACCCGTCAAACCCTGCCGCTGGCTTCACGGCGCTAAACTTTACCGCCGGTGCAGGGGGGACCATCGCCACCACCAACGTTACGGCCCAGGTTGACACAATCACAATCGGCGGCACTGTTGAGGCCGGTGACAAGTACACGGCAACCATTAACGGCACCCTCGTGACTTATACGGTTACCGGTGCCGAGGCCAATCTTGATGCCGTACGTGATAATTTCTTCGCCGCTATTAACACCGCTGCACTTGGGGTTACCGCCGCCGCTGGCGGAGCCGGTCAGTTGACCCTGACAGCCAATACGGCAGGAACTGCCTTTACGGCAACGGTCGCTGGCATCAACGGCAGCACGACCTCCGACAATACGGCGACAATTGCCACCACGACAGCCAATGCCAATGCATTCGCCAACATTCCTGTAGGATCCACCATTACTATTTCAGGTGCCGATACCACCGCCAATAATGGCACTTACACGGTGGCCAGTAACACGGGCGGCGTCATTACCGTCGGGGCGACAGAAACCATCACAACCACGGTCACACCGGATGCGAATGTCGCCGGTGATACGCTCACCATAACCAACAATATGTCTTACTACCAGGGGGACGAGGTCACCCAAACCCATAGTGTGAACAAAAGCAGATCTTTCAATATTGACCTTAACGGCGTTGATCCGGCATTTGAAAAAGCTATTCGCGGCCTGTTTATTATCGCCCAGGGGCAATTCCAGACAGCTGGTGGCCTCGATCAGAATACGTCACGGGTGAGCGACGTTCGTTACCTGGTGGATAGCGCCCTGCAGCGTAATCCAGGTGGTACGCCTCCTTATGGAACCGAGTTGACCAGCAGTCTTGATCAGGTGGTCATGAATATTGGTTTTGATCGGGTCCTCATAGATCAAACGAACCAACTTAATAGTTCATTGGTCGCTTTCTTCGATCAAAAAGTCTCTGATTTCGAGGATATTGACCCCCTGGAGGTTTATACGAAGATGCTCGACGAGCAAACGGCACTGGAGGCGTCATATTCGGCCATGGCGCGCATACGCCAACTCAGCCTGCTTAACTTTATGACATAATTATAAAGAACGCTATAAGTGACTGGTGCCAGAGCCATTATCATCGGGACTCGCGAATAAAATAGAGTCAAATCCGGCATTAAATACTGCGACAAGACCTTATCCTGTGGATAAATTTACCCCAAAAACACACGCCAAATTCCCTATAAGTTACTGAAAAACAATAAAAAATAATTTTTTTGACTTTTTGTAAAAAAAAAGGTGTTTTTTCTCATCTTATATGCTATTTTGGGTGCCGAAGTGTAGTAGAGTTTGTTTTTTCTAGAACAGAAATAGTGGTGCATCAGAATGATGGACTTTAAAGAAATAGGTGGACCGTCTGGACTTAGCGTCACATCGATGCTAGTGCAGAATGCTGTTGCCAAAAATCGGGAGTTGAAGGAGCTCATCGATAAACCTACGCAAAGCGCGGTTGAAGAGCAGCCCGATAATGAGAAAGCCGCCACGAAAGTTGCAGAGGCATCTTCTCAAGATAACAGCAACAGTTCCACACTGAACACGGATCAGCCGACTGGTCGGGTGGTGAATGTAAAGGTATAAATGCCTTGGCATGCCGTTCGGTGACCTTTCCTTGCGGCACTCCCAAACATCCACCCCCCAGCAGTTTGACGCTTATATCCAGCGCACGGGCTCCACTAAGGAATTGCCCGGGGCTTTTGTTTGTCAGCAAGCTGTCATTCCCCGCTTCAGCCAAATTCTTCAAATGACACCCCCCTTTTTTAAACATTCAGGGAAATCTTAAGCCATCGGAAATACTTAATTAGCTAGATTAGGAACCATCAAAAGTCTTACCTATGTGGCAGGACATGTGAAAAGGTTACATTCATGGAAGACACTAGCGTTTCGGAGCCTTGGTCGATTTGTGAGCACGTCTTCTTCATTGGCGAGATAGGCATTAATCACAATGGCGATATCGATATTGCCAGGCAATTGATCGATATGGCGAAGAATGCCGGTTGCGACGCTGTTAAATTCCAAAAACGCACCCTTGATATTGTCTACAGCCAGGAAATGCTTGATAGCCCCCGTGAAAGCCCCTGGGGCACCACCCAACGTCAGCAAAAAGAAGGGCTGGAGTTCGGTGAGGCGGAATACGACGAAATAGACCGTTATTGCAAAGAGCGTGAAATCGACTGGTTTGCCTCTGCCTGGGACATTCCGTCCCTTGAATTTCTGAAGAAATACAATTGCCCGTTCAACAAAGTGGCTTCGGCCATGACCACCCACAAGGAATTCCTGGAAGCTGTCGCCAGTGAAGGCAAACACACCTTTATTTCTGTCGGCATGTGTACCTATGACGACATTCAGTATGCCGTCGATGTTTTTACCAACAAGAAATGCCCCTACACCTTGATGCACACCGTTGCAGAATATCCGGTTCCCGAAGAACGCTTAAACCTGCGTGGTATCCAGTATTTGCGCCAGCGCTTCAACTGCCCTGTCGGGTACAGCGGCCACGAAGCCTCCGTTTCGCCTTCCCTGATTGCCGCCGCCATGGGGGCAACAGCCATTGAGCGCCATATCACCCTTGAGCGGACAATGTACGGGTCGGACCAGGCAGCATCGCTGGAAGGCCTTGGCCTGACGCAACTGATCTCCCAAATACGTAAAATCCCAATTGTCCTGGGCAGTGGCAAGCGAAGCATCACCGAAGGGGAAAAATCAGCTGCGGAAAAACTCCGCTATTGGAATTAAGTGTTCCGCCCGTGCCAGAAAATAAAACCTACTGTTTTGATATTGACGGCACCTTGTGTACCAACACCGAAGGTGAGTACGAAGCAGCGGAGCCTTTCGCCGATCGTATCGAGGTGGTTAACCGTCTGTTTGATGACGGACACCAGATCCTTCTGTTGACGGCGCGGGGAGCGACAACCGGCATTGACTGGCGCGCCGTGACAGAAAAACAAATGGCCGACTGGGGTGTTCGCTATCATGAACTGTACCTGACCAAGCCATCGGCTCATGTTTATATCGACGACAAGGCCTTCAACTCCGAAACATGGGACTGGCAGGTCTGTGGCGGCCCGCCACCCCGGCCCGAACAGTCGGTTATGGAACAGGCTTCCTATCTTGATGTGACCTATAGCGAAGAACGGGCGCCGTTTGGCCCCTATCCGGCACAATTGGCGAGCTGGATCAGCGAAAACCGTTTCCTGACAAAGGGGCGGCTTCTCGACATGGGTTGCGGGCGGGGTGAATTTTTATCGGCCTTTTCCAGTTTGGGGTTTGATGTCGCCGGGACGGATATCTCGCCATCCGCGCCTACTTTATCGCCTGATTTTGATGTCCGTGTCGCCAACCTGGATAGTGCGCCGATGCCCTTTGAAAACAACAGCTTTGATTTTGTTTTTTCAAAATCGGTGATCGAGCATACACGAACACCTACCGTCATGCTGAAAAAAGCCTTTGATGTGCTGCGCCCCGGTGGCACGGCGGTGATTATGACACCCAGTTGGACCCATACCCATTGGGGCCCTTTCTATTGTGATCATACCCATGTCACGCCGTTTACCGCGCTGTCCCTGCAAGATGCCTTGCACTTAAGTGGTTTTGAAGGGGCGCACGCCGAGCATTTTCTCCAGCTACCGGCGGTTTGGCAAAACCCGGCTTTAAAGCCCCTCACCTATTTAATCCGAAAGCTGCCTATCCCCTTCCGCCCGCACATGAATGCGCCCTGGCCCGAAAACATCAATAAATTTATTCGATTTTCCAATGAAGTGATGTTGTTGGCTGTGGCCCGTAAACCCCTTCCCGCAGAGGCCCGGATCAAATGACATCAAGGTGCGCAATCATTCCCGCCCGTGGCGGATCAAAGGGTGTTCCGGGAAAGAACATCCGGCCTTTAAGTGGCCATCCGATGATTGCCTATTCGATTATGGCGGCCCGGGACTGCACAAAGATTGATCGTGTTATCGTCACCACGGACAGTCCCGAAATCGCCGAAATTGCCACGTCATACGGTGCCGAAGTGCCCTTTATGCGACCGCCCGAACTGGCCGGGGATCTGTCGCCGGCAATTGATTACATGACCAACGCCCTGGATCAATTGGCCGCGCTGGATAATTACCTGCCTGACATGATGGTCATGTTGTTGCCGACAACCCCCTTGCGCGATCCGGCTGAAATAGACGAAGCCATTGTCCGTCTGCAACAAACCCCGGAAGCCACCGGATTGCGCTCGGCCCATGAATTGCCCGAACCACCCCAAAAAATGATGGGGATCGAGGATGGTTACTTATGCGGCCTGTTTCCAGATGACCCCAGGCCGGAATACTTCAACTTGCCGCGTCAAACCTTTCCGACTGCCTATCACCCGAATGGATATGTTGAAATTGTCCGCCGCGAGACCCTGATTAACGAGGACACCCTGTACGGCGACAGGATTCAAGGCTTCATTACCCCCTTCACTGTCGAGATCGATGCACCGGAAGATTTTGATTATCTGCAATTCATCATTGACCAACACGGTCATCCACTGATTGCTCAATTAGATGGCTTCAGGAAGGCTTGAAGGTCATGGCCGAATTTGATTTCGCCCGTACACCGGTTAAGGTTCCCCCCGTAAAAACCGATTTCCGTTGCATCAAAACAGACATTCCGGCACCCCAGTCCATCGCCATCCTGGAGCGCTTATACAAATTTGAATCGCGCTCCATGCATGGCCAAATGCCCATCGTTTGGGATCGCGCCAAGGATTTTCAGGTTTTCGATAAATGGGGCAATTGCTGGATTGATTTCACATCGACCATTTTCGTTGCCAACGCCGGACACGCCAATGACGCCATTAGCGCTGCCTTACGCGACACTCTGGATCAGGATTTGCTGCATACCTACACCTATGCATCAGAGGTCCGCGCTGACTTCCTGCAGGAATTGATCGAGCGCACCCCGCCTGAACTGGAAAAAGCCTATCTGGTCTCAGCTGGAACCGAAGCAACGGAAACCGCCTTCAAGCTGATCCGCCTTTATGCCGACAGACAACAGAAAAGACGCCACGGAGTCATTGCCTTCGATGGCAGTTTCCACGGCCGCACCTTGGGGGCTGCACAAATCAGCGGCACAGAAGCGGCACGTCGGTGGATCGGATTTGAAGACCCGAATGTTTTCCACCTGCCCTTCCCCTACCCGTGGGACAGGCAAGGCAATCCTGTTAACGAAAGCGGCCGCATCCGCTTTGAGAGAGATATGGAAAACCTGAAGGAACAAGGCATTGATATTGCCCGGGATTTAGGCGGTGTGATTTTCGAATCCTATATTGGTTGGGCGGCAGCATTTTTCCCGCCGGGTTACGTGCAAGCCTGGGCCGATTGCGCCCGCGCCAACGATTTCCTCATTGCTTTCGATGAAATTCAGTCTGGTTTTGGTCGCACAGGAAAACTGTTCGCCTATCAACACTACAGCGTTACGCCCGATATTATCTGCTGCGGCAAGGGCATAAGCTCCTCGCTGCCGCTTGCCGCAGTGCTTGGGCGCGCCGATGTCCTGGATCTGCCTGATGTCGGCTCCATGAGCAGCACCCATTCGGCAAACCCCTTAAGTTGCGCCGCCGGTCTCGCCAACCTGCGTGAAATAGAACGCCTTGGGCTGGTCGAGCAATCCCGGCAAAAGGGAGACGTACTGCATCGACGACTGAGCGACCTGCAACGCCGCTACCCTGACCATATTTCACACATTCTGGGTGCCGGTATGCTGGCCGCCTTGATCGTTCGTGATCCGGATATTGAAAACGGCAGCGACCAACTGGCCAGCCGTATTTGCGAGTGCGCCCTGCGTAAAGGCTTGCTGCTTGTTCACACCGGTCGGGAATCAATCAAAATCGGCCCGCCCCTGACAATCCCGGAAGACGCCCTTAATGAAGGACTGGATGTGTTGGAGCAATCCATCGACGAAGTCCTGAAAGGCGGCCAGCAATGACGTCAGTCCGCCACATTGGTATTGTCGTCAGCGACATGGATGCATCCATGCATTTTTACTGTGACTTGCTGGGCTTGCGCAGCGCCGATGTAATTGCCGAATCAGGGTCATTCCTCGATGGTCTTCTGGGCATGGATAAGGCCAGGATACGAACCGCAAAACTGGCCGCTTCAGATGGGCCGACACTGATTGAGCTTCTCGCTTTCGACCAGCCCGAACCAACGCAAGCGACACCGCTCACCGCCATCGGCCCAACGCACGTGGCGCTCAGCGTCAGCGATCTGGATCAGTTGTATCAACGCATGACAAAAGCCGGGGTTGACTTCAACGCTCCCCCTGCCCTGTCACCGCAGGGCGGTGCAAAGGTTGCCTTCTGCCGGGACCCGGACGGCACCTTTATTGAACTGGTCGAGCCACAAAAATGACCGATGTCGGGATCATGCAAGGTCGCCTGTTGCCGCCCTTTGAAGGACGCTTCCAGGCATTTCCCGCGACCCGGTGGCGTGATGAATTTAGCCTTGCCCGCAAAGCCGGGCTTGCCTGTATCGAATGGATTTATGAAAAGCCCCATGATCAGCAAAACCCCCTTGGAAGCGATCAGGGGATTGCCGAACTGAAGCGTTTGAGCGCCGAGAGCGGCGTCGATATTCGCTCTATTTGCGCTGATTACTATATGCAGGAACGGCTAATTGATCCTGACGGCGCTCCGCAGCAGGAAGTTGTTGATCATTTGCAGTGGCTGATGAACCAGGCGGCACAATTGCCGGTCATTTATATAGTCCTGCCTTTTGTCGATGCCTCGTCCTTAAACACGCCCGGGCAACGCGACGGATTAATTTCCCTGATGGCTGATATGGGACCGCTGGCAAGTAAGCATGGGTTGGAATTGCATCTTGAAACAGATCTGGAACCTGTTGTTTTTCGACATTTGCTGGACGCCATTGATCAGCCAGCGGTACGGATGAATTTTGACATTGGCAACAGTGCCTCCCTGGGCTTCGACCCGGTGGATGAATTGACAATCCTGGACTCTTATCTTGGCAGTGTTCATGTCAAGGACCGCGAGCTCGGCGGTGGCACGGTCTCCCTGGGGCAGGGAAATGCCGATCTGGCGACCTGCTTTAAGCTGATCCGTCAAACCGGTTTTTCCCGCCATCTGGTGCTGCAAGCCGCCCGTGGGGAAGACGGCCACGAGGCCACCTTGGCGGCAAGCAATCGTCATTTCGTTGAACGCCATATGGCAACCGGCCCGGAATGATGTAGGATTTGTCATGGATTTAGGGTTGCAAGATAAAATCATTGTCGTTGCCGGCTCAACCGGGGGCATCGGCCTGGCCATCGCTGACTGTTTTTTAGGCGAGGGCGCGCGGGTACAGATGTCCGGTCGCAACAAGGAAAAACTTGATGACGCCTGTCAGTCATTACGTGA
>JACNJU010000027.1 GCA_014382375.1 Rhodospirillaceae bacterium | reverse complement strand
CGCAGCCACATTATGCGACCGCCTCAGTGGACCAGTATTGCTCCGCCGCATACAGTTGGGCAGCCTTATTGGCCAGGGCCACGGCATTTTCAAGATCGTTGGTTTGTGTTGCAATGACGGCAAGCCCGTGGATAACCTCTGCATTGTTCGGGTGCGTACCCAGCAGTTGTTTAAATCGCAGGGAGGCTTCCTCGAATTTACCCTCCTGGATCTCAACTTTTCCCAAGATTATTTCTTGTTCAATACTATCCATGATCTCTGTGGTCTTTATACAATATTCCCGAATAATTCCCCAGCGTGCGTTCTTATTTTTTGCGTGCCGCTTAAAAAGCCATGATGATTTTAAGGGGCACCAGGTTAATAATCCCTTTCCCTGGGGGGTGCCGATAAAGGAATCTATCGCTGCATCATTATTGACGATATCATTCTGACCAATCAGGAGTCGGAAATGCAGATAAACGACACCAACAGGGTAAGATGAAACCGGATCTGGAAAATTTATACGCGACCAATTCGATCTATCGCTCTTTGCTGGATCGCAAGCTGGTATCGACCGATTGTATCGAGATCATTCACCATCGCACCCGGGATATGGAAATTCCGGTTCTGGTTGATCGTCAAACGCGGGTTATTTTTCTGGGCGAGATTCCCGGCCAGCGGTTTTATACGGAAGCTGGCGATGGCAGCGATCTTGATGGCGATGAACACCTGTCTCATACCATTGAGGGTGGCGTCGTCCGCTCGAAGAAACTGGAGGATGAAGAACGCCGCCTGGATCAGTTTCTATCACTTCTGGAAAACCGCTCCCTTTGCGATTTTGGTACCGGCCATGGATTGTTTCTGGATCAGTGTGTTGGTGTCGCCTCGAAGGTCAGCGGTGTTGAATTGCGCCTCGAATGTATAAGCGACATTGACCGGCGTCTGGGTGATGCGGTGCAGGTTAAGCCGACCTTTTCTGATTTTGTAGAATCCTTTGATGTCGTCACCATGTTCCATGTGCTTGAGCATCTGGAAGACCAACTTGTTCATTTGAGGGACGCCTGGGAGCGGTTGAAGAGCGGCGGCGTGATCATCGTTGAAATCCCTCACGCCAGGGATTTTCTGATCGAACAAATGGAACTGGAAGCCTTTTACGACTTCGGTTTCTGGAGCGAGCACCTGATCCTTCACACCCAGGGGTCCATTGATCATTATCTGCAAGCGGCGGGCTTCGTTGATATTGAAATCACACCTTTCCAGCGCTTTGGATATGCCAACCATTTATACTGGCTGCGGCACGGTAAACCCGGTGGTCACGAAATTTACAAGGACATTCCGACTGAAGAGTTCGACCGTGCTTACAAAAATTTCCTGTGCCAGAGAAACTGGTCGGACACCCTCATCGCCATCGCGAAGAAACCTTAAAGCTGGCGGAACCCCCGGAAGCCGACCTGACGGTCCTTGTAAAGATTGGTAACCTGTTCCAGGGCGTGCTTTTTTGCCATGTCGTGATAATTGTTGAGTAACGTGGTGTTGGCCTCTGTCAGGCATTCGTAAACCTCGTCATCACTCAACTCGGTAAAATTGGCTGCCAGCAGGTCCGAATTGACATGCTTGTTTTCGTAGAAGTCTTCGATGTCCTTGATCAGGCCCTTTTCGATGGCGTCGAAATACAGGGGAGAACCGGGATAGGGGGTGACCGGGCGGATCGTTCGCATCTGTGCGAAGTCATCATATTTAACCAGGAAATCGACAGCCTTTTTCAGGGTTTCACGGGTGTCACCGATATTGCCAAACATCATGTTCAGGCCCGGGCTGATACCGGCCTCAAGGGTCATCTCGATGCCCTTGACGATCATGTCGGTGCGCAGGCCCTTTTTCATGTTCTTCAGAACCTGATCATCCATTGATTCGATGCCGTAGTTGATAAAGACACAGCCTGAGTCCTTCATCATCTTGACCAATTCGACGGAACAATAATTCAGGCGCCCGTTGCAATTCCATTTAACCGGCAAGTTGCGCTTCTTGAACTCGCGGCAAACATTTTCCGTATGGGAAACCGATGACATCAACAGGTCATCCTGAAAGGACACATAGGTAATGCCGTATTCCTTGTGCAGGAATTCAACTTCATCGAGCAGGTTGATCGGGTCGCGAGCCCGGTATCCCGTATCCATGCGGTAACAGAAGGTGCACTTGAAGGTGCAGCCCCTGGCCGACATCATCGGCATACCAAAATCCGTCGCAGCAGAGCGCGGTTCCTTTTCCAGCCGGTAATATTCGATGGGAAACTTGTGATAGGCGGGCCAGGGAATGCTGTCCAGGTCCTCGATCAGGGGGCGGCGCGGATTTTCAGTTACCTTTGAGCCATCCTTGAAGGCGATGCCGGTCACATCGGCAAGCGGTGTCTTATCCTCAAGCGCCTTCATCAGGGCGACGGCGGTGTTTTCCCCTTCGCCCATAACAACGATATCGGCACCGGTTTTTTCAATAAAATAATCAGGGGCAGGTGTCGGACCGTATCCGCCGAGCATATAAAGGGGTCGCTGTTTCGATGCGTTGATGGCCGCCGAAATGGATAGCAGTTTCCTGTATTGATAGTAGCCTGCGATGACGCTGACGGCGACGACATCAAATTCGTGATCGTCAAGAAATTGGGTCAGGTGAGAATCCGGATAGTGATGGAAGTCCTGGTTGTAGACCTCAACATCGTGTCCGTCGTTTTCCAGTACGGCTGCAATATAGCCAAGCCCCATGGGAAACAGGTGGGTGTAGGAATCATTATCGTAAACGACCAATAGAACGCGCATTGCTATATTCTCCGTAGCAGGATTGCCCCAAAGCCTTGACGGGGCAGAAGTAGCGGTCGCGTCAAACGGAAATATTTGGCAACGCCCAAGGCCGAAACAACGTTCCGGATGTCATTGTGGGCGGTGGTTTTCAAAGTCTTGACGTTCATCATTCTGATGTTGTCCGCTGGTTCAATTCTAGAAAGCGAAGGTTAATATAGCATAACTTTAAAAAAATCACAGCACAATGCTTTTTAGAATGAATTTAAACTACACCCTACAAACTGTCGGGTTGTTGCGGAAAGAGAGTTTACCCAACGGTAATGAATCTTTGACATGATCAATCCATAATGAGTTTCTGTTTACTTTATTCTTGGGAACCGCTTTGAAAGCGGGCTGAATGTTTTTATGAGTCGCAAATCGAAACGCCACCTCAATAAACCGAAAAAAAATCGAAAGTTGGCAAGTAAAGGCAGACCTGCTGACATCGTGCCTTTGTTGCAGCAGGCGGTTCAGTTTCAAAAATCCGGCCAGTTAAGCGAGGCTGAAGATGCCTATAATCAGGTCTTGAGAATTGATCCAGGCAACCGATTTGCCAATCAATTGCTCGGTGGGATTGCCATGCAGCAGGGCGATTTCGGGCGCGCTGCTGATCTTATCGGCAAGGCGTTAGCGGTCGATCCTGACAATGCTGAACTGCAGAACAATCTGGGCAACAGTTTGGCCGAAACGGGCCGCCATCGGGAGGCGGTTATCCATTATAACCGGGCCTTGATCCTGCAACCCGGCTACCCGCAGGCGCATAACAACCTGGGGGTTTCCCTACGCGCCCTTGGAAAGCCAAATGACGCGGTGGTGCATCACCTCAAAGTGTTGGAAATTCAGCCGGACAACGCCCTTGCCCACAACAATTACGCCAATACCTTAAAAGACCTTGAGCGCATGGACGAGGCCGTCAAACACTATAATCTGGCGGTGCAGTACAATCCTGGATATGCCGAAGCCTATTACAATCTTGGTGTTTTGCTCGAAAGCCAGAAGCAACTGGAAGAGGCCAGCACCCACTATAAAAAAGCCCTGGATATCAATCCGGATTATAGCGAGGCAAATTATAATTTAGGCAACACGCTGCGTGTTCTGGGCAAGCCTGAAGAGGCCATTGTCTATTATCGCAAGGCACTGGACTCCAACCCTGAATTTGTCGAAGCCCATTTTAATCTGGGCATCGCAACGCAAGGCACCGGCAATATCGAAGGAGCCACGGAACAATACACAAAGGCGCTTGAACTCAATCCCGATCTTGCCGAGGCCAGTTATTATCTTGGCAACGCCCTGCGCAGCAAGGGCGCGTCGGATGAGGCGGTTAAGCATCTAGGTGATGCCATCGGTTCCCAACCCGAACATGCCGAAGCCCATAATAACCTGGGCCATGTGTTGCGCCAGATGGACAAACGTAAGGAAGCCGAAGCGCATTGGCGGCGCGCTGTTGAGATAAAGCCCGATTTTGCCGATGCCCAGCTCAATCTGGGTCTGGTTCATTTTGAACAAGGGGACCTGGAACAGGGGTGGCAGCGCTACGAATGGCGTGATAAAGCCAGCAGTTACCTTTCCACACACCGCCATTTCAAGCATCCCCTGTGGGACGGCACACCCTTGCATGACAAGGAAATCATTCTGTGGGGCGAGCAGGGTATTGGTGACGAAATCCTGTACGCCAGCATGATTCCCGATGTCCTGAAACAAGGCGGCAAGGTGACCATCGAATGTACGGAACGTCTGGTCGATTTATTCAGCCGCTCTTTTGAAGGAGCGGAGGTCCGCCCCTTCCCGTATGCGTCTGCGGAGCATGGAAAACGCCCCTACGATTTTCATTGTTCATTCCCAAGTCTGGGACGCTTCATCCGCCCGACACTTGAATCCTTTCCGACCCTTGATGATGATTACGCGTACTTGAAACCAGACCCCGAAAAACAGGCATTCTGGCAAGCCAGATTGGCCGCAATGAGTGCGAGACCTAAAATCGGTCTCAACTGGAACAGTTCTGTCGTTAAAGATGATTCCCGCCACTTCTATGCATCAATCAAGGAGATGGAACCCCTGTTAACCACCCCGGGTGTTGATTTCATCAGCCTGGTATACGCCGATGCCGATGCCGATATCGCCCAGGCGTTACAGGACTACGGGGTCACCATTCATACCTGGGAAGACCTGGACCTAAAGGACGATATTGATGGCGTCGCGGCGTTGATGTGCAGCCTGGACATCGTTGTTTCCTGCCTGTCGACCGTGTCTGAATTATCCGGGGCGCTGGGTATGCGGACTTTGGGTTTTATTGGCGAGACCGCCCACACAATCATGCTGGGCACCGATGATGCCATGTGGTTCCCCAATTCTCATTTTCACAGCAAAGAGATGAACGATCCGTGGGAACCCGTATTCACCGAGATAAACGCCAGCCTTCGTGAAATTTTTAACGTGTGAAAACAAGCGATCAATCTGATGAATAGAAGAGAACGCCGCCTACAGGCAAAAGCCGCAAAGAAGACAGGTAAAAAGACCAATCATCATGGCATTCTGGGTGAGCAACTGGCTCATCAGGGGCGGGTGGAGGAAGCCATTGAAGCCTTCCAGAAGGCCCTGCAGGTGGACCCGAAATATGCAGACGGTCATTTTAATCTAGGGGTTCTTTTCCGCGGTCAGGGAAAACTGGATGATGCCATTGAGTCTTACAAGCGAGCCATCACCGTCAAACCGAAGCATTTCGACGCGCTGTACAATCTGGGTAATGCACTCAAGGAAAAGGGAATGCTGGAGGAATCCGTAACGGCTTTCCGGCAGGCCGTCTCGATCAAGCCCGATTTCGCCGAAGCCCATAACAACCTTGGCAACGCGCTACGGGAGCTTAAGCGACTGGAGGAAGCCGGCGTCAGTTATCAAAATGCTCTCGCCGTCAAACCCGATTACATTGACGCGCAAAACAACCTGGGCATTACCTGCAGCGAAATGGGGAAATTGGATGAAGCCGTGGCCATTTATCAAAAGGTCCTTGCCATTAAACCCAATTTTGCGGAGGTCCAAAACAACCTTGGCAATGCCTTGCGAGACCTTAGGCAACTGGATGAAGCGGTCACCTGCTTTAACAGGGCTCTCGACATCAAGCCCGGCTATGTTGACGCCCTCAATAATCTTGGTAATGTGTTAAGAGATCTGGGCCAGCTGGATCAGGCGGTGGCGAGCTATAAAAAATCCATCGCGATCAACCCTGATCTGGCCGAGGCCCACAATAATCTTGGCAATGTGCAGCAGGATTTAGGCAATCTGGACGACACACTGGCGAGTTACAAAAAGGCCCTCGCCCTTAGCCCAACCTCCGCCGATACCCATTCAAATTTGCTGCTGGCCGAACAATATAGGCTGGGTCATAACGCCGAAACTCTTTACCAATTGCACATCCAGTGGGACGAACAACATGGCAAGCCGTTGCGGCCGCAGTGGCCGCAACATCAAAACACGGCTGACCCTGAGCGACGCCTACGTATCGGTTTTGTGTCACCGGACCTGGGACGTCATCCGGTCGGGTATTTTGCCGCTCGCCTGTTTGAAAATTTGCCGAAGGACGAAATTGAAACCATCGTCTATTCAGATGGCATTGATGATGACTTGTCGGAACGTAATAAGGTTGCGGTCGATTTCTGGCGTGATGTCAGGTGGGAATCTGATGAGAATTTGACAACAATCATTGTGGCCGATGAGATTGATATCCTTATTGATCTGACCGGACATTCCGCCAACAACCGGCTTCTTGTCTTTGCCCGCAAGCCTGCCCCCTTGCAGGTTTCCTGGGCCGGGTACGTGGGAACAACGGGCCTGTCGGCAATCGATTATTATCTGTCAGATCAATATTCGACACTCCCCGATGATGAACAGTATTACAGCGAATCCATCCTTAGAATGCCCGATGGCTGGCTGTGTTATGACCCACCTGCCTATGCCCCAAAGGTCGGGGCTTCGCCTTTTATGAAAAACGATGGTGTGACATTCGGCTCTTTCAGCAATCCGGCCAAAATCAATAAAGACGTCGTATCGGTTTGGGCAAGAATTCTTGACGGCGTGGAAAACGCACACTTGCTGATCAAGTACAAGGGCATTGATTCAAGCGCAAACACCGAACGCCTGACGACCCTGTTCGAGGCCGAAGGGATCGATGGCTCAAGATTGACGCTGGAAGGCCCCTCGCCGCACGCTGAATTGTTCGCCCGCTATAACGATGTGGACATAGCACTCGACCCGTTCCCCTATTCCGGCGGTTTAACAACGTATGAAGCGTTGTGGATGGGAGTGCCCGTTATAACCGTGCCCGGGGAAACCTTCGCAAGCCGCCATTCGTTCAGCCATTTGTCGACAATTGGATTGTCCGAGCTGGTTGCCGATGATCAGGATGATTACGTCAGGTTGGCAGTGGGCCTTGCTAAAGATGCGGGCAGACTTGAAGGATTGCGGGCTGAACTGCGGGAGAAAATGGACAGCTCGCCCCTGTGTGATGGTGCGAAGTTTGCTCAGGCTTTTTCCGGACACATGCGTGATATTTGGCGTCAGTGGTGTTCTTAGGCTGGCTAAAACCACTTTTCCAGCCTGCTCAAGGCAAGCCAGAAGCCGCTACCCATATCCTTGTGGCCCTGCCAGATTTCCGGAATGAAGCTGGAATTCGGGGATGAAACTTCCAGCAGCTCCGCCAGTTCGGGAAATTCAATATCCCCCTCACTGATTTGCAAGCCTTCATCATCGACGCCGGCCGCGTCGGCTAAATGCAGGTGGGCGGCAAATGGGGAAACCTTTTTAATAAAGCTGGTAAACGAGGTCTTGAAATGGGTGCAGGCGAGTTTTGAATGGGAAACATCCAGGCAAATACGAAAGTTTTCGGCTGTGCAAAAGTCGACGATCTCGTCGGCATCGACAAACAGGTTGTGATGGCGCTGGCCGCCAAACAGCCACGGGAAGGGCGGCATGGTCTGGGGGATGATTTCGACGCCGTCGGTGTCAACCTTTGACAGATTTTCAGCCAGCCGGGCGTACATGTCATGACGTTCGGATGCATCAATAAAACCGGCTTCGGTAAAGCCGCCGACATTGGCGATAATCAACGGGCAATCGGCTTTGGGGAAGAACGGTTTCATACTTCGGGTGACGTCTACGACCCGTTGCATTTCGCGCACCCCACGGGCTGCTTCATCCGGGTTTTCGACGGCCAGATTGAGGAGGTAGCTGCCGGAAAAAATTTCCGGTGCGTGGACGATCAACTGATAATCGAAAGGTTCCTTAAAATGATCTTCCGGCTTTTCCTCCAGATCGCGGAAACTGAAATGGAATTCCAGTAAATCTGCCGGGATCAAAGACGCCATTGAGGCAAAGTCATGATAGCGGACCGGCACCCCCCAGGGGCGTTTGAATGAAAAGGCCCGGGGTTCCTCGCGCTTGTTCTCAAGATCACTGCTGAAAAAGAAATCGCCCTTTTGCATGTCGTGCTGGCTGACCCGGCCCAGCAAGTCGTTCAACCTGTCCGGTTGCAAACCTTGCCCGGGACTTTTGATTTCAATCATTTCCGCCGTTAGCCGGGTTCCCGATGGAATATCGCGGGCCGCCGTCAGGCTTTTTGCGAGATTTTCCCTGTTTATCATCTCCCCTTGCGTTAGCTGGCGCTCCATAGCGCTGCCCAGGGAAGCTTCGACATCGCGAATGGCAAGGACCATTTCCTTGAATTCACCGGGCAACAGGCTGACTTTGTGATCGTTGCCTTCCATGGAACGATCAAGGGTGAAATGCTTTTCGATGATCCGCGCACCGCGTGCGACGGCGGCCAGAACAACGCCGTAACCGCGTTCGTGGCCCGAATAACCGATCTCGCATTTGCCGATATTTTTTAGACGGTCCATATAGAGCAAATTAATGCTCGAAAAGGGCGCGGGGTATGTGGAATTGCATTGCAACATGGCAAACAATCCACCGGCTTCGCGCAACACTTCGGCGGCGGCGATGATTTCGGATTCCCTGGACATGCCGGTCGATACGATGACCGGTTTTGATGTTGCCGCAGCGGCTCTCAGCAATTGATGGTTGGTTAAATCCGCCGAGGCAATCTTGTAGGCTTCAATACCGTAGTCTTCCAGCAGTTGCAGGCTGATCAGATCCCACGGTGTGCACAGGGGCATGATGCCCTGTTCCTTTGCATAGTCGAAGACTTTAAACATTTCATCATTGTCGAGCTGAAAACGGGCCAGTGTATCAAGAACGTATTGTGAGCCCAGATCTTCGCGGATGTCGTCTGACTGACCGGTATTTCGATAAAGCGATGCCATGTCCCGCATCTGGAATTTCACGCAATCGGCACCGCTTTGCCTAGCCTCATCAACCAGGCGCTTGGCGACCTCTATCTCGCCATTATGGTTGTTGCCAATTTCAGCAATTACGAAGGCCGGGAACCCTTCGCCGATTTCAAAGTCACCGATGGTCAGACGCCCCCGTTCGGCAAAGGCGATGGCGGTAATATGATTGTTATGGTCAACGATCGGCAGCCAGCGGATTTCTTCGCTGAACATGGCGGCGATGGTTGCCGGATCATTTTTCAAAGAAGTGACGAAGGGCTGCTTTTTTGAAATTGTGCTAACCGGGATATTCAGGTCCAAATCCTCGACAGAGGCAATCCAGCGGCGGAAGTCGCCATCGGTCAAAACTCCTTCGACGGCACCCTCTTCTGTGACGGTGACAACGAAGCCACTTTGGTTCTTGCTGATCTTGCCAAGGGCCGCATGAATGGATTCATCGGCCAGGATCAGGTAGTCCCGAATGTTGCGTTGAATAATCATCGCTAACCTTCTAACAGTATGATAGCCACCTGTACAAGGTTGCCATTGTTGGTGAGGATAAGGTAGATACTGTTCCTAGCGATTTTATCTAAAAGGACAGAATGTCATGAAAATCATCGCCGTCATCAATGCGCGTTCGACTTCAAGCCGGTTACCGGGAAAATGCTTTGCCCAGATAACCGACGACTTGCAGACGTATCAAATCATTATTCAACGAGCCAAGCTGACCGGGCTTGAGGTTGTTTTTGGCACCAGTGACGATGCCAGTGATGATCGTCTTGCCAATCTCGCCGCAGCAGAAGGGGTGGCGGTCTTTCGCGGTGCCCGGCTAAATAAAATCAAGCGCTGGCATGATTGCCTGGCCGCGCATAATGCTGACGCCATGGTTTGTATTGATGGTGATGATCTGGCGGTCGATTTTGATGTCGCCAAACGCGCCGCTGAGGCGTTGCGCGGGGGGGCAGGGGATGTTTACGAGGTTCCCCAGGATGTCATTTGCGGTTTGCTGACGTATGCTTTCACCGCCCAGGCGGTTGACAGAATGTTTGCTTTGGTACCGGACCCGAACGCAGATACGGATGTGGTGTCCCGTTATATCGAGGCGGCGGGACTGCGAATCGCTGAAATTCCCTTAAACGACAACGAACGCGGGCTGGATGTGCGCCTGACCCTGGATTATCCCGAAGACGCCGAATTTTTTCGTCGTGTTTACGAGATTATGCCAACAGATGCGCCGGGTTCTGAAATTGCTGCGAAGGCTTTGCAACTGGGATTGGTTGATATTAACTGGCACCGCCAGGGGGAGTTTCTCCTCAATCAACAGCAATTTAACGAGCAGGTGGATATATGAGTAAAAGCTGGCGATTCGCAGGTAACGAAATGAAATACATAGAGGAAGTCCTCGACAATGGTTTCCGCGCCGGTGCAGACGGGGCCATGACCGAACGGGTCGAAGCCTTGTTTGCCGAGACCTTCGGCCAGCCCTTTGCCATTGCCTTTAATTCCGGCACCAGCACCCTGCACGCGGCCCTTGCTGCTTTTGGTGTAGGACCCGGTGATGAAGTCATTATCCCCAACCTGTCCCCGATCATGTGTGGGGTGACACCGGTGTTTTGCGGGGCGACGCCCGTTTATGCCGATGTTGGTTGGGATGATTTCCTGCTCGATCCTGTTGATGTGCGGGCAAAAATTACTGAAAAGACCAAAGCCATCATGCCGGTTCATTTGTATGGTCAGGTTTGTGATATGGACGCAATCATGGCACTGGCCAAAGAGTTCGAGCTTAAGGTTATTGAAGATTGCGCTGAATGTTTTCTGGGAAAAGACGCCAAGGGACGCGTTGGCGGTACCATTGGCGACGCTGGTTCCTGGTCCTTTGAAGCCTCCAAGCACCTGGTTGCGGGGGAGGGCGGCATGATTACCTGTCAGGATGAAAACCTGGCTATGGAAATCCGCAAATTTGGCGGGCTCGGCTTTGCCAATCTGACGGCCCGTTCGGGCAAGGTTCGCATCGACCGGGATAAATTCCAGAATCCTGACTGGCAACGCCACGACAGGATCGGCTTCAATTACCGGATGTCCGAACTGACCGGCGCTGTCGCACTGGCGCAAACCGAGCGCATTGTTGAACTGGTCGATTTGCGTATTGCCGCCGGAAACGGCTACCGTGAACTGTTGGCCAGGTCTGAATTGCTAAGACCGCAGAAATTACCGGCCGGTGAGGTCAACAGTTGCTTCACTTTTGCAGCACGCTTTGACGGTCTTGAGCAGGATATCGCCTGGGATGATTTCCGCATGGCGTTCATCAAAAACGGCGGCGATGGCATTTATGCCTGCTGGCAATTAATCGGTGATGAGCCGGCGATGGCTGATAAGGGAATTGGCTGGGGCGAGACCCCCGTCGCCAAAAAGCTGCAGCGCCGGATCATGCAATTCACTTCCAATCAGCGAAACGCCGAAGAGCGTGACGTGCAGCAAAATGCGCTTATGCAAACTCTTAAGGAATTTGGTGATACGGTATAGGAATGTGGGAAATTGGCTTGTTTGCCAAAAATGCCTGCTTATGTAATATGAAGGTCGTTAATTGGGTGCCAGAGAAGCTGGCGCCGGATATCGAATTCCTGCTTCGGAGAAACTGATGTACGGTATCGAATTCTTTATGAACGGGGTTGAGCTGAAGGAGCGAATTCTGGCCGGAAGTGTCGGCCCGGGCGACGCCGAGCAGGTTATTGACGAGCTAGAGGCCTTGCGCGACCCCAAACCCAACGTTTTTAATATCGAAACAACCAACTACTGCAACATGAGCTGCGTGATGTGTCCGCGCACGACGCTGATGACGCGCAAGAATGAATGGATCGACGACAAAGTCTTTGAGAACGTCCTTGATCAGGTACGCCCCTACAGCGAGGAAGAGTTGGAAAACTTTTGGGATTTCGTCGAGCAGCGTTATGGCGTGACCAGGGAGACCCAAAGCGAAAACGGCTTCTATTTTCATATTGTCGCCCGCCATGTGACTTTGCATGGGTACGGTGAACCCTTGCTGGATAAATATATCCTGGACCGGGTGCGGGCCTGTTCGGAACGCAATATCCCGTCTTATTTCTCATGCGTGCCGGCCAATATCAATCTTGAGCGAATCGAGAAGTTGATGGAACTGGGGCTGGGCGTGCTGAAATTCTCCGTTGACGCCCTTGATGACGAGGGCCAGAAGAAAATTCGCGGCAAACGCAACGATTTCACAACTTCCTTCGAAAATATCCAAAAAGTCATCGATTTGAAGAAAAAGCGCGGGTTTAAGACAACAATTGTCGTAACAATGATCGCTATGGGCGTCTCAAATGATGATTTGGAAACCCAATCACGGTTTATGGGCATCTTCGACCCGCTGGACGTCTTTAATTATGTCAAAAGCCAGGATAACCGCTGGTATTTCGAAGATGACGAGGAAATTGAGAATAAATCCCATTATGTTAGCGAATATTGTGAGTATCCCTGGACCTCGCTTACCGTCATGGCCAATGGCGAGGTGGTCCCCTGTACCCAGGATTATGACACCGAAATGAGCTTTGGAAACGTCCGTGACCACACATTGGAAGAGATCTGGAATTCCGAATCCTATAAGGAATTTCGTCGTTGGCACGTTACTGGGGATTTCCCTGCTGGGAATAAGTGTAATGAGCGCTGTGATTTGCCAAAAGTTTACCACAGATTACAAAAAAAGACGATTTCTGTGGCCTAGTTGACTGGAATCATTAGATTTTTTTTCAGCCATTTTTTCCCCTTTATTGTCTCAAAATAGGGTTTGACACGGGGAAATCCTGCGAATATAGTCCATGGTAAGAAATCAGGACAAATCCGTTCCGGTTTCTGACGGGAAGGAATCTCGTCACAAGGCAGAATAGCCTTGCTTTTATCCTAGAATAGGAGCCTTTTAATTATGGCAAACGATGTAAATCTTAGTGCGAGTATTCGCACAAACCTCCTCTCCCTGCAAAGCACCAACGCTCTGTTCGAGCGTACTTCCGAGCGTCTGTCTACCGGCCTGAAAGTTAACAGCGCCCTTGACGGTGCCAGCCCGTTCTTTACGGCTCGTAGCTTGAACAACCGTGCATCTGACCTTACCGCCCTTAAAGACGGCATGGGCCAGGCCATTCAGACGTTGAAAGCGGCTGATAAAGGTATTGAGGCACTGACGAATTTGGTTGAGCAGGCCAAAACCCTTGGTGAGCAGGCAAAAGAAGCTTCAACTCAGGTTTCAAAAATCTCCAGTTTGGCTGTTGCTTCAACGACAAACAGTGGATCAACTTTTGTTTCTGCTGCTTGGGCCGCTGTTGTTGTTTCAACTTCGGCAGTCTTGACCGTCGCCGTTACCGGTGGCGGCACCGCGACCGTTACGTATTCGACCACGAATACAATTGCGTCGATCGTGGCAGCCATTTCTGCAGCTGACACGGGTATTACCGCTACGTACAATACCACTTCGGACAAAATCGAAATCACTGCTTCTGCCGGTGTTGAAGTTACCCTTTCGGGTACATCAACGTTTGCTACGCAAATGTTCACGATGGGCACCACCACGTACGGTTCTACGGGGTCCGGTACTGACGTTGCGTCACTTGAAGCCGATTTTGAAAAGGTCCTGGCCGAAATCAACAAACTGTATCTTGATTCCGGTTATAAGGGTGTTAACCTTCTCGGCGGTAACGATCTGACCGTAACCACCAATGAAAAGTCGACGAGCATTACCATTACATCGACGACTTTGAACGTGACCGGCCTTAACTTTACGGCCGCGACTGTGGATTGGAGTGTCGCTGCTAACATCGATACCTCGATCGCTGAAGCCAAATCCGGCCTTACAACCTTGCGGACCACGGCTTCCGGCTTTAGTACCGACCTTGGTCTTCTGCAATCACGTGAAGCTTTCACCAATGACCTGATCCAGACTCTTGAAGCTGGTGCCGGCCTGTTGGTTAACGCTAACCTTGAAGAAGAATCCGCCAACCTGCTGGCCCTTCAGACCAGACAGGCCCTGGGTACTTCTGCTCTGTCCTTTGCCAACCAATCGCAACAGAGTATCTTGCAATTGTTCAGGTAAGTTCAGAAAGTCTAACAACAGAAAACGGGTGGGGACTTTTCCCACCCGTTTTTTTTTGATTAACCTGTTGTCAAATAAATCTGTCTATTAACATGGGTGAGAGGTGAACATATGCCCTTACGATTGAGACTAAAGCCCCATGAAAAGCTGGTGATTGGTAATTCAGTTATCGAGAACGGCCCTAAAAGCACGTCTTTTCTGGTTCACAGCAAGACGACAATCTTGCGAGAAAAGGATATCCTGACCGAAGATGACGCCAATACTCCTGCGAAGCGCATTTATTACCTCGCTTTGCTGATGTACCTTGCCGGGACAATTGAGGAGAGTAAGGATTTACACCCGACCTTTTTTGAGCTTACCAAGCAATTTCTGGAAGCCTGTCCGTCCCAGCAAGTTATTGAGATCATCAGTGAACTGGGCTCGCGTATTCTGGACGATGATTTTTATGGCGCATTGAAAAACGCCCGGGCACTGATAAAATACGAAAAGAAAGTACTATCCCAGGATTAATAAAAAAGGTGGCTTATGACCCGTTCTCCATATAGCGCATATGATAACCACATTAAAACGGTCGAAAGTCCGGGAGAAACCGATGCCGCCGTTCTGGAAAAGGCCGCCCAGCTTCTGCTTGCCGCCAAGGAAACAGAAGATGATGAGGCATTCTATATGGCCTTGAATTACAACCAAAGAATATGGACGGTTATTCAAACATATATGATTGAAGAAAATCCGTTGCCCGAGCAAATCAAAGCCAACTTGATCAGTTTAAGCATCTTTGTCGACAAACAGACTTACAGTGCACTGGCCGAAGAATCGCGACAGAAACTGGATGTTTTAATCAATATCAATCGTCAGATTGCTGCGGGTTTTCGTTCGTCACCTACTGAGAATGCTACAACCGAATAGGTTGTTCATTAAGCGTTTTATGATGCCGCATGTCGGCACTCTCCAAGGAAGAAGCTAAAATGAATGATGGTGAAAATGTGAATGACACCGGGTCCCAGGGTCCTGCTTTCATTCCAGAAACAATGCAACGTGCAGCGGCTTTGCATAATGAAGGCGACCTGGAATCCGCAGAAGCGCTGTATAGAAAGGTGTTAGAAGCTGACCCCGAAAATCCCGATGCCCTACATCTGTTAGGTTTTCTTGCCAATCAACTAGGCTTCTGGGAAGAAGGCGCAAAGTTGATTGAGGCCGCTATCGAAAGTGATCCAAATCAGCCATTGTTTCATAACCACCTCGCCAAGACTTATTTGACGGGAGGGGAAAAGGAAAAGGCAGAAAAGGCATATCGTCAAAGCCTTGATTTGAAACATGACGATCCCGACGTGATGAATGATCTTGGAAATTTGTTGCGGGATAATAAATTAGGTCGCGGCGGCGACGATCTTTCTGAAGCTATTGACTTGCTAGCAAAAGCTGTTCTCATCAACCCTGAATCTCCTCAGTATCAGGTTAATTACGGCAATGCTTTGCGCGATGATATGCAACTTAAAGAAGCGCGTTCCTGCTATGAAAGTGCCCTGAAAATTGATCCCGTTTTTGTCGGAGCTTTAGGTAATCTTGGTCTTCTTTGCAGCATTAATGGGGATTTTGATGAGGCTATCGAGTTTTTCGAAAAGGCGCTTGCGATCGATCCCAATGATTTTGGCACTCTGAATAATTACGGCAGCGTCCTTGTCTCCAAACGTCAATTAGACAAGGGTATCGAATATTTTATTAAAGCCGCCCAAAACGAGACAAACAATCCCCTGATCTATTTCAACCTGGGTCGAGCCCTTATGCGCCTGCGCCGGGATGAAGAAGCTCTTGAAATGCTTAGTAAATCCCTGGAGTTGGACAATAACCAGCCGCTCGTGATTTCGACCTTTGCCTCAACGCTGCGGATGATGGAAAATTTTGTCGAGGCTGAAAAATTCACCAAAGATGCCTTGCAAATTTTCCCTGATAATCCCGTTTTACGCTGTGAATTAGCGGCCATTCACCAGTCTCTCTTTGAAATTGATGAGGCCGAACAACTGCTTCGTTCCATTCTTGACGATACACCCAACTTTGCCCCCGCGGTGATGACGCTTGCCTTTATTCTGATCCATACAGGGCAAGAGGAAGAAGTCATGGCCTTGTTTAAAAGGGCCCTCGAACTGCTGCCCGATGAACCGGAAGCCCCCTTCAATTATGCCCTGGCGCTGTTTTGTTATGGTCATTTGGAGGAAGCCTGGGAAAATTATGTTAATCGATGGGATAACGAGCAATTTTCATCTCCGGTCAGGCATTTCCCCCAAAAACTATGGGATGGCTCATCGCTGGAAGGTAAGAGCATCCTGGTGTACGGGGAGCAGGGCTTAGGTGATGAAGTTCGCCACGCCAGTATGATCCCCGACATTATGGCCACAGGGGCAGAGGTCACCATTGAATGTTCCCCCCGGCTTGTGGATCTGTTTCAGCGCTCCTTCGAAGGTGCCAAAGTGTATCCGGCAAAGTATGAGGAAGCGGAATCCGGGGAAGTTGACTTCGATTATCAGACCCCCGTTATCGATCTTGGTCGTTATTTTCGCCCGACCATTGAGTCATTCCCCAGCGACCCCAATCACGCCTTCCTGAAAGCCGACCCTGACAAAAAAGCTTTCTGGGGCGAACGTCTGAAGGCGTTGGGAGACGGGCCAAAGATCGGCCTGTCCTGGCGCAGCGGCCATGACCCTATTGGTCGGAACAAGTGGGGAACGACGGTCGAGGAAATGGAACCGATCCTGTCGATCGAAGGCGTCGATTTTATCAATCTGATGTATCTTGAATGCAGTGAGGACAGGGCCAGAATTCAGGAACTGTACGGGGTAAACCTGCACACCTGGGATGATATCGATCTGAAGGATGATCAGGATGATTTGGCCGCTCTGGTTGACAACCTTGATCTTGTCGTTAGCTATCCAACGTCAGTGGGCTACCTGGCCAGTGGTCTCGCCGTGCCGGTCTTCACTTTCATGGCGATGAATATTCATCAGGTTCTGTTGGGTAACCCTGAAGCGCCCGGATGGGCGCCGTCCATGCGCTTTTTCTGCAAACACATCAATGCCAACTGGAGTGAGACTTTTGTTGACCTGGCGGCGGCAGTGCGGGGCAAGTTCGGTTTGTAATTAAGCGGCTACCAACAGGTTCTGCCGCCATCAATCGGTAAGACACTGCCGGTCATATACGACGAGGCATCCGATATCAGAAAGGCTACAGCGGCCTTATATTCATCTACATGGGCCATGCGCCCCATCGGGATCAAATGGGTAAGACGTTCGACAAAGGCGTCGTCCTGATCTGTAAAAACCCCGCCTGGCGCAATGGCGTTGGCGCGCACGCCCTTATCGGCCCAATATGTTGCCAGATACCGTGTCAGGCCGATCAGGCCGCTTTTAACCACAGAATACGTAACCGGTTTGACGGGCTGCATGTCCCTGGAAACGCCTTCTTGTTGGTATAGGCGCTGGTCAGGGGCAATGAGAGCCAAATCCGAAGCAACGTTCAGGATCACCCCTTTTCCGGCGTTGGCCATTATCGCGCCGAAGGTGCGCGAACAGAGGAACGCGCCTGTCAGGCCAACAGCCAGATCGGCATCCCAGATTTCGGTGGGAAAATTCTCAAGGCGTGAAAAGTCATCTCCATTTTGGACTTCCATCTTGGGATTATTGGCGGCGTTATTGATCAGGATATCAATTCGCCCGAACTGCTCGAGCAGACTCTGGCAAGCAACATCGACCTGATCGGCCTGAGT